>CAYOVU010000091.1:0-11571 GCA_964407505.1 uncultured Acidobacteriaceae bacterium
CGCATCAACTCAGCCAGCATCTCGGCCCGCGGAATCACCGGGATTTTCATTTTGTGCGCTTCGATGATTTCGGGATTGCTGGCGACGATCGCGGAAGAGGTCACCACCACGTGTGCACCATCGACGTTGATAGCTTCATGCGAATCAAAGATTGTCGCGCCAAGTTTGGCGAGCCGCTCTGTGATTGACGAGGGCTTGCTGTCGGACCCGGACACGGAATAGCCCAGCGTCAGAAGTACTTCGGCGATGCCGCTCATGCCGATGCCGCCGATGCCCACCAGGTGAATGCGCTGAAAATTTCGGAAGCTGACCATCATGGCGCGACCTTCTCCCGGTCTGGCGTGGAAACCGCGCGAGTGGAAACGCTCGAGCTGCCCGCGACGGCGCGAACTTTCTCTGAGGTAGCCGGAATGCCGGCAGCTTCCTCGATCAGATTCACGATGTCGCGCGTGGCGTTGGGCCACGAGAGCTTGCGGGCGGCCATCGACATGCGTTCGATTTGTTCCGGCTCATCGAGCAGCGCGAAAATTTCTTTGCTCAGGCGCTCACCGGTCAGTTCCGCTTCGGTGATCACCCGGCCAGCGCCCTGCCTGGCCATTTCCTGTGCGTTGCGCAATTGGTGGCTGTCGGTGGCGCGGCCAAAGGGAATAAAAATCGCTGCACGCCCGGCGGCAGCCACTTCCGCGGCGGTTATGGCACCCGCTCGGCACACGATGATGTCCGCCCATGCAAAACGGTCCGGCATGTTGCCCAGGAACGGCACCACCTCGGCGAGGATTTCGTGCCGCGCGTACGCGGTCCGCACCGCGTCGTAGTCACGCTCACCGGTCTGGTGCACGATGCTTATTTCATTTTTTCTGGTGGCCAGAAAATTCATGGCGTCGACAAACGCGCGATTTACGGGCAATGCACCCTGACTGCCTCCGGTAATCAGCACTCGCAATGGTTTTTGAGGAATACATTGCGCGATGATTAGAAATTCCGGGCGCACCGGACATCCGGTGACTACCGCTTTCTCTCCCCAGGTCCGCGCAGATATTTCATATCCGGTAGCGATTCGCGTAGAAATGCGCGCCAGCGTCTTGTTGGTGAACCCTGGTTCGGCGTTGGGCTCAAAGATCACATTGGGAATTCCGCGCAGCCAGGTGGTCAGCAACATCGGTCCCGCGGCATATCCGCCCACGCCAAAGGCCACGACGGGTTTGTGTTTCTTGAATACTCGCGCAGCGTCCAACATGGCGGGCGCGAGTTTGAACAGATTTCTGAGCAGCGTGCTTCCGTCTTTGCCTTTTAGTCCCGCAACACGCAGCGTTTCGAGCGGCAGCCCGGCTTGCGGCACCAGTTTCATTTCGATTCCGCGTGTGGTGCCTACCAGCACCACTTCCCTGTCGCTCCCGCGTGACAACCACTCGCGCGCGATAGCCATCGCCGGAAAAACATGCCCGCCCGTCCCGCCGCCCGCGATTAATAGCTTCATGCCCATGCGATAAAAACCCGTGCCACACAAAACGTTTTCATGCCGGCAATGCTCACTGCTCGGTGGCCTGCTGACTGATATTCAGGAGCACGCCTGTTGCCAGCAGCATCACCAGCAAACTCGAACCGCCATAACTCACGAAGGGCAGCGGAATGCCTTTGGTGGGCACCATGCCCAGGACCACCGCAAAATTAATCAGCGCCTGGCTGAGCACCAGCGTGGTAATTCCCGTGGCCAATAGCCGCCCAAAATTATCCGGCGCATTAAACGCCGCGCGCAAACCGCGCCAGCCGTACATGGCGAAAAGTCCGAGCACCAGCAGCGCGCCGACGAAGCCGAGCTCTTCGGAAATTACCGCGTAAATAAAATCCGTGTGCGCTTCCGGCAGATAGAATAATTTTTGCTTGCTCTCCATCAAGCCCACGCCGGAGAAACCGCCGGAACCCACAGCGATCAACGACTGCATCAACTGGAAGCCCGCGCCTTGCGGATCGGCATCGGGATGGAGAAAGGCCAACAGGCGAGCGTTGCGGTACCCGACGCCGGTAATAAGAAAATATAGAATTGGCAACGCCGCGGCGGCGCCGACGGCGAGCCATTTCCACGAAAGGCCAGCAACGAACAGAATCGCCGTGGCGACCAGCAGAATATCCACGGACGTTCCGAGGTCGGGTTGCGCCACGATGAGTCCGACAATCAGCAGCACCGGAGCAGTCGCGGGGAAAATGGTGTGCAGAAAATCCTCTTGATTGAATTCCATGCGCGCCGCGTTGCGCCGCTGCAAATCCAAAAACCAGGCGAGATATAGAATCACCGCCAGCTTGGCGAGCTCCGAGGGCTGAATATTTGCCGGCCCCATTTTTATCCAGCGATGCGTGGCGTGCGATTTATCAAGAAAAAATGTGCCGACCAGCAGTAGCAGAACCACACAGACGGTCGTGTAAATCACCGCAGGCTCGCGCAGCTTGCGATAGTCGGTGCGCATCAGAGCGAACATGCCGAAAATTCCGGCGATGAGCCACACCGCCTGACGCGCCAGAAAAATGTAGGAGTGTCCGTACTGGCTGTCCGCGGTCACCGCCGAGGCGCTGAAAATCATCACCGCGCCGAGAATACATAGCGCAATAGTTACTCCGAATAGCCAGCGGTCCGTTTCCAGTCGTCTCGGCACTGATTCCTCACTTCCCTGCTTGCACGGTCGTGGCGCTAGATGACAGCGCGGCACGCTCAATCAATTTATGCACCAATTGCTTGAACACGCGCCCGCGCTGCTCGTAATTCTCAAACTGATCGAAACTTGCGCAAGCCGGCGCCAGCAATACAATGTCACCCGGGCGCGCCGCGCGTTCGCCGTGTTCGACCGCGCGTTCTAGAGTTTCGACGCGTTCCACTTTTACACTGCCGGCGATTTGACCGGCAATTTTTTCTGCTGCGCTGCCGATCAGCAGCACCAGAATGGTGCGTTCGCTTAACTCCTTGCGCAGCGCGGTGTAATCACTGTCTTTATCTTTGCCGCCCAGGATCACGATTACGCGTCCCGAAAAGGCTTCCAGCGCTTTCTGCGTGGCATCGACGTTGGTGGCTTTAGAATCGTTGTAGTAGCGCACGCCGGCGATTTCCGCCACGAATTCCAGGCGATGCTCCACGCCGGCAAAGCTTTTAACGGCGCTGGCGATTTTTTGTGCGTCTGCACCAGCAAGTTTCGCCGCCAGCACCGCCGCCAGAATATTTTCCCAATTATGTGCGCCGACTAGCGGAATTTCCGAAACCCGTAAGATGGCTTGCTCCTCGCCGTCGATGCGCAGCACGATCTGTCTATCTTTTACAATCGCGCCTTGCCCCACGCGTTTCTTGCGGCTGAACCAGTAGACTTGCGGACGCGCCGGCGCGTACGGCGTGGTTCCCGCATCGTCGGCGTTTAGGATCGCCATGTCACGCTCCGTCTGATTCGCAAAAATTCTGGCTTTGGCGCGGCCGTACGCTTCCATGGTGTGATGGCGGTCCAAGTGATCGGGCGTCAGATTCAGAAAAACGGCAATGTTGGGGCGAAACGTTTCCGTCAATTCCAGCTGAAAGCTGCTCAACTCGGCTACCGTGATCGTGTCGTCGCGCGACGCCTCGACGGCGCTGATAAGCGGCGTGCCAATATTTCCGGCGAGAATGGTCGAGAATCCCGCGCTCCTCAGGATGTGCTCGACCAGCGAGGTCGTGGTAGTTTTCCCGTTCGCCCCGGTAATCCCGATCAATTTTCCGGAAAGGAAACGAGATGCCAGTTCAATCTCGCTCCAAATCGTGATTCCGTTTTTCCGCGCCGCCACCAGGTGCGGCAGGTCGGAGGGAACACCCGGACTGGGAACAATCAAATCCTGCGCGAGAAAAAGATCGTCCTCATGTGCGCGCAATTCGCAAATCACGCCCGCGGCGCGCAATTTCTTGACGGCCTCGCAAAGCTCGTTTTCCGGGCGCGTATCGGTTGCTGTAACGTGGGCGCCGCGCGCAGCGCAAAACAGGGCCGTAGCCACGCCGGTGCGCGCCAGCCCCACGACCAGCACGCGCTTCCCGTTCAACTCCACCATGTTCGGCATCGCCCTGTTCGCCCCGCTCCGTTCAAGTATCGTTCGCAACTCATCTTTCGCAACTTGTCTTGGACGCAACTAGCGCAATTTCAATGTGGTCAACGCAAACAGCGCGAACACTAACGCCACAATCCAGAACCTGACAATCACTTTCGATTCGCTCCAACCCAGCAATTCAAAATGATGGTGAATGGGCGCCATGCGGAAAATCCGCTTTCCACGCAACTTGAACGAACCAACCTGCAAAATCACCGACAACGCTTCCAGCACAAAAATTCCGCCCACAAAGAACAGTAGAATCTCCTGCTTGATGATGACCGCAATCACGCCCAGCGTGCCTCCGAGAGACAACGAGCCCACATCGCCCATGAAGATCTCCGCGGGATGCGCGTTGTACCAAAGAAAACCCAGCGAAGCGCCCACCAGCGCGCCGCAAAAAATCGTCAGCTCTCCAACGCCGGGAATGTACTGAATGTCTAGATACTGCGCCCAGCGAAAATTGCTGCTGACGTATGTCAGCACCGTCAGCGCGCCCGCGGCGATCACCGTGCAGCCAATTGCCAGACCGTCCAGTCCGTCCGTAAGATTCACGGCATTCGAGGAACCCACAATCACCAGAGCGATAAAAACAAGAAATGGCACGAACGCCAGCGGCCACAAGTGTCCGCCAAAATTTGCGGGACTGAGGAACGAATGAACCACCAGGTCCGGCTGGAATCGTTTGAAAAACGGAAAAACCAGCTGCGTGGAATGCGCATTGCGCGTGGCCAGCGCCAGCAATCCGACGCCTACCACCAGGCTTACCAGCACCTGCAGCAACAATTTCTTCTTTGCGGTCAGACCCAAATTTTGCTTTTTCGCCACTTTGGCGTAGTCATCCACAAATCCGATGGCCGCAAACCCAAGCAGCGCGAAAAGCGCCAGCCAGATAAACGCGTTCGAGAGATCCGCCCAAAGCAGCGTGGGGACCGCCGTCGACAGCACAATCAACACGCCGCCCATCGTGGGCGTTCCAGCCTTTTTCTTGTGCGCTTCGGGACCTTCTTCGCGGATGAATTGTCCGATCTGCAGTTCGCCCAGCCGCCGAATCAACCACGGCCCAAACACCAGCGCCAGAAACATGGCCGTAAGGCTGGCATACACGGTGCGCACGGTAATGTAGCGAAATACATTGAGCGGGCTGAAATAACGCAGCAGCACGTGGTAGACGAGGTAGTAGAGCATCTCAGTGATGGACCTCTGCGCTAGGCGCCGCTCCGGGCGTACCGCCCGGCTCCGTGTGCCGAGCGATCAACGCTTCCACGATGCGCTCCATTTTCACGCCACGCGAACCCTTCACCAGCAGGAGGTCGCCGGTGGTCACAAAGTCTTCCAGAAATTTTGCGGCTTCTTCCGGTGTCGGGAAAAATTTCGTCTGTGCGGATGAAAAGCCAGCCTGCAACGCGCCTCGCACAATTTCCGCTGCGTCGCCGGACACTCCGACAATCCAGTCAATCTTCCCGGTTTTTGCGGCGAATTGCCCCGCCGCGCGGTGCAATTCAGCGGACGAATTTCCCAGCTCGCGCATCTCGCCGGCAGCCAGGATGCGGCGGCGAAAGTTTGGCGTCGCCGCTAGTAATTCCGTCATGGCCTCCAGCGCCGCGGGGCTCGAGTTGTAACTGTCGTTGATCAGCGCCGCTCCATTGGAAAATCGCAGCAGCTCGCCGCGCATCGCCGGCGCACGAAGCACGCGAAAGACGTGCTGCGCCTCCGCCGCGCCGATGCCCCAAACGCTGGCCGCCGCGAGCGCCGCCAGCGCGTTGGAAATCGCATGCCGTCCCGGCACAGCCAATTCGAGACGCACACGGCCTTCCGGGCTCAGATAATCGAAAGCCGAACCCAGCGCGCCGCGGTCCTCAATATTTTCCGCGCTAAAAAACGCCGGCTTGGCGATTCCATACGTAAGCACGCGTCCCGGCGCAAACGCGCCAAACGCCGCCACGCGCGGATCGTCCGCATTCAACACCGCGGTGGACTCGCGTCCGTTCAAGCCTTCAATCAATTCGCGCTTGGCCAAAGCAATCTCGTCAATCGAGGCAAAAAATTCCAGATGCGCCGCGGACACGCGCGTCACCACGCCAACGTCCGGCTTGGCAATCTCCGCGAGCCGCGCGAGCTCGCCGCGACGCGACATGCCCATTTCCAGCACTGCGGCCTCGTCCGTTGGTTCCAGGCGAAACAGCGTCAGCGGCAGTCCATATTCGTTGTTAAAATTTCCTTCGGACTTCAAGACCCGCAGCTTCGCGCCCAGCAATGCCGCCAGGATCTCTTTGGTAGTGGTTTTACCCACCGAGCCTGTGACGCCGGCAATCTTCCCGCCCCAGGATTCGCGTACCGCGCGCCCCAACTGCTTGAGCGCCGCGAAGGTATCGTTAACGGTGAGGCAGCGCGCGCGAATCGCGTCGTCGTAACTCGCAACACGCTCGCGCGCCACCAATGCGGCGACGGCGCCGCGACCAAAGGCTGCAGCCACATGATCGTGTCCATCGTGACGCGGTCCGTGGATGGCGATGAACAGTTCTCCGGCACGTAGCGTGCGAGAATCAATCGACACGCCGGCCACCCGGGCCAGAGCGTCGAGCCCCGCTCCCGTCCGCGCATCCACCGCGCCAGCCACCTGTGCAATCGTCCACCGCATACATTCCTCAACGAGTTAGCAAAGTATCCCGCGCGTTTGTTGTTCACCGTATGGAGGGCTCCTCCTTTACCCTGAGCCCGCGCAGCAGGCGAAGGTTTACCCTTCGCCTGCGCAACGGACAAAGGTTGCGACGAAACCCGAAGGCAGTTCATGCATGTTGATACCCACGTGCCCGCAATGCCGCTCGTGCCATTTCGCGATCGTCAAAATGCAGCGTCCCGCTCGCCAGGATCTGATAATCCTCGTGCCCTTTGCCCGCCAATAATATGATGTCTCCGGCGCGTGCCTCGTCCATCGCCAATCCAATCGCTTTTCCGCGGTCCGGCTCGATCAAGTATTTGCCCGACGTTTTCTGCAAGCCGACAATAATGTCGCTGATAATTTTCAGCGGATCCTCGCTGCGCGGATTGTCACTGGAAAGAATCGTGAGATCGCTTAACCTCCCGGTCACTTCTCCCATCACCGGGCGCTTGGTGCGGTCTTTCCCGCCGCCGCAGCCGAACAATGTGATGATGCGGCCTTTGGCGTTCAATTCCCGCGCGGTGCGAATTAAATTTTCCAGCGCATCGTCCGTGTGCGCGTAGTCCACAATCACAAAAAATGGCTGACCTTCATCGATGCGCTGGAAGCGGCCGGAAACGCTCGCAAGATTCTGCAACCCGGTCTCTATAGCAGTATTCGCAATTCCCAGCGCCTGCGCCGCACCAATCGCCGCAAGGATGTTGTAAACATTAATCCGTCCAACCAGGCGCGAGTTCACCTGAACTTTTCCGTTTGGCGTCTGCGCCGCAAAGGTCAAGCCCTCGAACGAAAGTTGGAATTTTTTTGTAGTGATGTCGGCAGTGGAATCGATTCCGTAGGTGACGGTGCGCCTCGCGAGTCCGCCGAGTTGTTTGCCGTAGGCGTCATCGCTATTTACAATGGCCACGTCCGGCGCGCCCGCTCCCAGACCTTCAAATAATCGGCGCTTGGCCGCGAAATAATCCTCGAAGGTCTTGTGATAGTCCATATGCTCGCGGGTCAAATTCGTGAACACCGCGGCCGCGAAATGGCAACCCCACAAGCGTTCCATGCTCAACGCGTGTGAACTGGCTTCCAGCACCGCGAATTCGCCGCCCTCGTCGCGAATCTCGGCGAAAAATCTCTGTAAGTCCAGCGATTCCGGCGTGGTATTCGGCGCGGGATATTCGCCGCGTGGCGTGTGATAGGCAATCGTTCCGAACAATCCGGTCTTCGCGCCAGACGCTTTCACCATCGCATCGAGTAGTGAAGTGGTTGTGGTCTTTCCGTTGGTGCCCGTTACCGCCGCGAGCCGAAGGCTCGCCGCCGGATGTCCATAGAAATTCGCCGCGGCAATCGCGAGAGCCTTGCGCGGTTCGCTCACCTGCACCCACGCCACATCGGCGGGCAGCCAGCCCGGTGCACGGTCTTCGCTGACAATCGCGATGGCCCCATTCGCGATGGCATCTTTCAGAAATGTATTTCCATCGGCTTTTGCGCCATGCAACGCAAAAAATAGCGATTGCGGAGCGGCCTTGCGTGAATCACAAGCGATCTGCCGAATTTCCAATTGCGCGACCGCTGCGGGCACGGTCGCTGGTACGCCGTCGAACAGCGCGCGCAGCGCCTTGGGCAATTTAGAATTCGTCGTCAGCAAGGTATCCCGTGAATCTGCCGCTTGCGGCGTAATTTCTCTCCGCTCTTCTTCGCGTGTGTCGCTAAGCCCGGTGGTCATGCTAATTTTTGGTCCTTGCCGGTTTGGCGGCCTTGGCCTCTGGCGTGCCGAATTCCACGGTCACTTTTGCGCCATGCTTTACTTTAACGCCCGGCGCGGGCATCTGTCCTGTCGACAGACTCGTTCCGACCAGCACGGGGTTCAATCCGAGCCGCAAACACTGCTCCGAGACATCGCGCATGGTCTTCCCGCTGAAGTCGGGCACCGTAATCTCGCCACCTTCATCCACGGAAACCATCACCGCTGATGGCGTCGCCGCCTTGCCGCTGCTCGAAACATCCGCGTTCGCAATATTGCTCGCCGCATCGTCCGGCTGCGAGGAAAAATCCGCCACCGTGAAATCTTCGAGCGACGCGTCGTCCGCGGCGTCCTGCTGGTACGCGGTCTGCACCAGCTTAGGATTTACCGGTACATCGCGCGGCACATCCAAATACGTTAGCACCTGCTCTGCCACTCGCTTAAATACCGGCGCGGCCACCATGCCACCTTCGTGCGGTCCCACCGGCGAATCGAGCGAAACCAAAATCGTAATGGCCGGATCGTTGATCGGCGCAAAGCCCGTGAAGGACGCGATCAACTGCGTCGGCGAATACCTTCCCGTATTTGGATCAATCTTCTGCGCCGAGCCGGTCTTTCCCGCCGACGTCCAGCCGTCCAGCCGCGCCAGCGTGCCCGTTCCGCCTTTGAGCACCACCCCTTCCATCAGCCGCCGCAGCGTCGCGGCCGTCTGCGGATTGATCGCGCTTCTAGGTTCGACGGGCGCCAGCGGTCCTTCCCCCGGCAACACTTCCTGGCCGCGGCGCAATTCCGCCACCACATGCGGTCTATACAATGTTCCGCCGTTGGCGATGGCGGAAACGGCCGCAATCAACTGGATCGGCGTCACGCCCACTTCCTGTCCCATCGAGACCGCGCCGATCGATATTGGCGTCCAATGCTCCAGCCGGTGCAGCAGGCCGCGGCTTTCTCCCGGCATATCCACGCCCGTCGGCGAGCCAAATCCAAAAGCGCGGATGTAATCGTAGAATTTCGGCGCGCCCAATCGCATGGCCACTTTGATGGCGCCCACGTCGCTGGACTTCGCCAGGATTTCGGAAACGGTCAGCAACCCAAACGGTTTGTGGTCGTGGATGCGATGCCCGGCAACAATCACGGAGCCGTTCTCGCAATCAAATATTTCATCCGGCCGCGTGACGTTCTGATCGAACGCCGCCGCCAAGGTAATCAGCTTGAACGTGGAGCCCGGCTCGTAGATCGCGCTAACCGCGCGGTTCATGCGCGCCTCGGCCGGTGCGCTCACCGCGGAGTTGGGATTGAACTTCGGCCAGTTCGCCAGCGCCAAAATCTCTCCGTTGTTCGGATTCATCACGATAACGGTGCCGGCAGGCGCGTGCGTTTTGGCAATCGCGGCAGCCAGTTCGCGCTCCGCGATGTACTGGATTTTTTCATCGAGCGTGAGTACCACGCTGGCGCCACGCTCATACGGTGGCCCATCGGCCTTCAGCCCGCCATCAAAATGATGCTGCCGCGCATCGGCCATCACCATCACGCGTTCGCTTTTACCGCGAATCAGGCCATCCAGCTCGCTCTCGATGCCTCCCAACCCTTTTTCATCGGGATCGACAAATCCCAAAACATGCGCCGCCAGGTCGCGCTTGGGATAAAACCGCTGATTTTCTTTTTGCAGGTAGATACCCTTCAGGTTGAGCGCCTGAATCGCTTCGGCTTGCTCCGGAGGAAGTTTGCGCTGCACCCATACAAACGAGTTGGACGCGCCCAGCCGTTCTTCGAGCACGTCGCGCGGAACGCCGAGCACTCCGGAAACTAATCGCGCCGCCAGGCTTATATCGGGGACCTCCGAAGGCACGGCAAACGCGGAATCCACCTGAATACTCATGGCCAGCGGATGCATGTTGCGGTCGTAAATTTCGCCGCGCTTGGGGGATATATCGATGGTGCGTTGTTGCTGGCGCAACGCGCGCGCCATGTAATCGCTGTGACGAATCAACTGCAGGTAGGCCAGCCGCCCGCTCACCCCCACCATCCACAAGAGCGCGAGCCCGGCGACGATCAGCAACCGGTTGGCCGAGGTCCCAACCGAGGTGCGGCCGCCTTCGACGTCATAGTCTCGGTTCTGTGGCATGGCGATGTCAGCTCAGCAAACGCTCCGATGCACACTCTAATATGGATAAAATTTTGCTAGCTACTCGCCGCCAGAGAAAATCGCCTCGCCGGGGACGGCGAGCTCCACTACGGCCGGCTCGCACGCGTGTACCGCACGGTTGCAACTTCCGCGCCGTTCGGAGCTTCGTACTCCTGCACCTGCGTCGGCTGCACTTCCGTCAAGCCCAGTTGCTGGCGAGCAATTTCATCGATGCGGCGCGGGTCGGACAGCCCGGCGATCTGCAGATTCAGCGAAGAGTTCAGCGCCGCGGCGTCCGCCTGCTGGGCTTTGACGCTTTCCAGCTGAAAACTCAAATCGATGCAGCGAAAATGCTGGTAAATGTATAGCGTCAGAAACGCCGCAATCACTGCGCCCAGCGCCACGGTGCGATACAAATTGCGCATTTTCAGCGGCGCCACATTGCGCACCAGCCGCGAATTGTCAATCCGCCGCACGGTGCGAAACTCTGTTACCACCGGTGCTTTCTTCTTCAAAGTTCGACGCGTCATAACCGTACCCAGTTCTTTCTGCTTACCCACTCCGAAAACTTTGGCGATCCGGCCGCGGCGAGTATTGCCCTCTTAAGCCGCCGCCCGCTCTGCGCACCGCAATTTCGCACTCCGCGAACGCGGATTTTCAAACAACTCGCGCTCGCCGGGAACCACCACATGCCGCGTCAATACGCGCAGGGTGCCATCCCGCTCGCCCTGCTGAAACGCGTGCTTCACGATGCGGTCTTCGCGCGAGTGGTATGTCAGCACCACCAGACGTCCTCCAGGATTTATTGTGTCAGGGGTCCGAGAAAGAAACTGCCCGAGTTCCTCCATCTCTCGATTCACCGCGATCCGCAGCGCCAGAAACGTTTTTGTTGCGGGATGCAGTCTCTGCCTTCCCCATTGCTTTCGGGCCCCTGCCACAGTCGTTGCCAAGTGCGCGGTGTCC
>CAYOVU010000092.1:0-9630 GCA_964407505.1 uncultured Acidobacteriaceae bacterium
CTGCTGGCGTGAGTCGTTTGGTTGTGGTGGGCTCACCCTGGCGAGTGAGCTTGGACAATCCCAGCTGCCGGACGTTTTACAGAAACCCGCGTCCAAAGGGAACTCTTCGACTATAGCAACGCCTCGCAAACAGTGTCAAACCTATTTGTTCAGGCACGTTACAACAGTGTTTCAAATCACGCCGGATCGCGTGGGGATGGCCGCCTCGGCCATCCAGCGGAAGCCGAGGCGGCGGTTCGTTTTCCCGAAGTCCAGGCCAGTTTCGTCCTACGCTCCCACATCTGCTAACCTGCCTCTTGCGATGGATTATCTCTGGACCCCATGGCGCTACGCTTACGTATCCTCCGCCGAAAAGGCGACGGGATGCGTCTTCTGTGACGCCGTACAAGCTGGCGACGACGCCAAGGTTCGCATTGTGTATCGTGGCCAGCATTGCTTCGTGATTCTGAATACCTATCCCTACACGCCCGGCCACGTGATGATCGTCCCCTACGCCCACCTCGATGAACTGCGCAAGCTCCCATCCGAAGCCGCCAGCGAAATGATCGCGCTCGCACAGCGCATGGAATCCGTCCTGCGCGACCTCTACACTCCCGACGGCATCAACCTCGGCATGAACATCGGCAAAGCCGCCGGCGCCGGCATCGCCGGTCACATCCACATGCACGTCCTGCCGCGCTGGGTCGCCGACGCAAACTTCGTGTCAGTCGTGTGCGAAACACGGATTCTGCCGGAAACGCTCGATGAGACGTGGAAGCGGATGACGAAGGTGCTGAAGAGCGAAGGCACATGAGGTCTTCGGTTTCAGGAATTGGGTCGGGAAGGGCGCGACTTCAATCGTGCCACTCAAGCCGCCACAGGCTTGGGCTTAGCCCCTGAGGTATATCTTCAATAATGGGCGGCGTACAATCCGTATCCGCCCCCGCCACCACATAAACACGTTCCTGTCACTTCGCTTTCACGAACTTCGCCAACGGCACTACCTCCACTTTTTTCCCCAGCGCATACGTCTTATCCCCCGGATACAAAACATAAAGATGATCGAGTTTCAGATCGGCAAGCGCCGTCCGCATCGATGGCGTCAGAGCAGGCGCGTCAGCGCGCTTGCATTCCACGCCGATGCGCCGGCCGTTTTTGAATAACAGCAAGTCCAACTCCGCTCCATTGTAGGTCGCCCAGTAGTAAGCCTCGTCGGGACGAAACGATTTCAGCACTTCCTCTACCGCATAACCCTCCCATGAGGCTCCTACCTTCGGATGGTTTTCAAGATCGAGTTGATTGGTGATGCCCAACAGCGAGTGCAGTAGCCCGCTGTCGCGCACGGAGACTTTCGGCGACCTCACCTGCCGTTTGCCCAGGTTTTCAAACCAGGGCGGCAACTGGCGCACCATAAAAACGCCGGCCATCAGATCGAGATATCGGCGCACCGTCGATTCGTTCACTGCCAGAGCGCGAGCCAATTCAGCCGCGTTCCAAATCTGGCCGTGGTAATGGGCAACCATATTCCAGAATCGTCGCAAGGCCAGCGCTGGAATCTGCACGCCGAGTTGCGGAAGGTCGCGTTCCAGAAAAGTCTGGAGAAATTGCCGCCGCCAGCTTACCGAGTCAGCTTCCCGGCGGGGAATGTAAGCCAGCGGGAAGCCGCCGCGCAGCCAATGCCGGCTTTGCGCGGATGCCCCCAGGTCCGCCAGACGGAAGCCTTCCAGAGGGATGGTTTCGAGCCTACCCGCCAGCGTTTCCGACGATTGCCGCAGCAGGTCTTCCGACGCGCTGCCGAGAATGAGAAAGCGCGCGGGCAGCGGCGACCGGTCCGCCAGGACGCGCAGAAGCGGAAAAAGATCGGGGCGCCGCTGAATCTCGTCGATCACAACCAGCTTCTTCAGCGGCCGCAACGCGGTATCCGGTTCGCTCAGCCGGGCCAGGCTCTGCGGGTCTTCCAAGTCGAAATAATTGAGCGAACCGGGTGATACAAACTGCCGCGCCAGGGTGGTTTTGCCGCACTGGCGCGGCCCTAACAGTGCGACTACACGGCTCCGTCGCAGCGCGGCTCGGACCAGCGTGAGATCAGTTTTGCGGTCAATCACAAAAACATACTACCATGAATATCCTGCTCTGCGTGCGGGATTTTCATGGTAGTATGTTTTTATCAATTCAACAATTTTCCCAGCTCCTTCTCGTCAATCACACTTACCCCCAGCTCCTTCGCCTTATCCAGCTTCGACCCGGCATCCGCTCCCGCCACCACATAATCCGTCTTCTTGCTCACCGACCCTGTAACCTTTCCGCCCGCGTCTTCAATCATCTTCTTCGCTTCATCTCGCGTGAAATGCGCCAACGTCCCGGTGAGCACAAATGTCTTCCCCGCAAGCTTCGTCCCACGCTCTTTCTTCTTGCCGGTTAACGTTAGTCCAGCCTCGCGCAACCGCTCCACCAGCTTCCGATTAGCCGCGATGCCAAAAAACTCGACGATGCTCTCCGCGATCCGTGGGCCAACCTCATTCACATTCTGCAGTTCTTCTACGCTAGCCTTCTCCAGCGCTTCCATCGATCCAAAATGCTCCGCCAAGAATTGTGCCGTGCGCTCCCCCACCATGCGAATGCCAAGTCCGTAAATCACCCGCTCCAGCGGCAGTTTCTTAGAATTCTCGATCTCATCCAAAATGTTCTGCGCCGATTTGTCGCCCATGCGCTCCAGGCTGAGCAAGTCGGCCTTCGTCAGCCTGTAAATGTCAGCGACATTCTTTACCAGCCCACGCTCGGTAAGCTGATTCACCAGCGCATCCCCCATGCCATCGATGTTCATTACCCCACGCGAAGCGAAGTGCAGAATCGTCTCCCGCAGTTTCGCCGGACAATTCGCATTCACGCAGCGATAGTCGACCTCGCCTTCAGTCCGCACCACCTTCGTCCCGCACACCGGACATTTCTCAGGCATCTCAAACGTTCTTAATTCATGCGATCGAGGATGCTCTTTGTCGTCAATCACCTTGGCGACCTTCGGAATCACATCTCCGCCTCGCTCCACCTGTACCCAGTCGCCAATCTTTACACCCAGCCGCTCGATCTCATCCATGTTGTGAAGCGTGGCATTTCGCACTGTCGTCCCGCCGATCAGCACCGGAGCCAGCATCGCCACCGGCGTAAGCTTTCCTGTGCGTCCCACCTGCACCCGAATATCCTCCAACTTCGTAATCCCCGCCCGCGCCGCATACTTATAAGCAATCGCCCACCGCGGAGCCTTTCCTGTGAACCCAAGTTCATCCTGCAACGCCGTTCGATCAACTTTGGTGACGATTCCGTCAATCTCATACGCCAGCGATTCGCGCTTTCCCTCCCATTCCTGAATGAAAGCCCAAACTTCCTCCATGGTGTGCACCAGCCTGCGATTCGGATTAACCTTGAATCCTGCTGCGACCAGCGCATCGAGAGTTTTCCAGTGCCGATCGAAATATGTACGCCCGTTCTTGAGCAAGATATACGGGAAGAAGTCCATGCGGCGTTCCGCTGTAATGTTTGCGTCCAACTGCCGTACCGTACCCGCAGTGAAATTGCGGGGATTGGCAAATGTCGCGAGCCCCTTGCGTTCTCGTTCTTCATTCACCTTCTTGAAGGCATCTGTCGGCATCAGCAACTCGCCGCGCACTTCAAAATCCTCAGGGATCCCAGCCTTTTTGAGTTTTTCTTTCGGAATCGACAACGATACCGACCGCACCGTCCGAACATTGAGCGTCACATCCTCGCCAACGCTCCCGTCCCCGCGAGTAACTCCGCGTATCAGCTTCCCACCCTCATAAATCAGCGCCAGAGACATCCCATCCAGCTTCAACTCGCAGACATAGTCAATCTCTTTTCGCCCACTCAGTTCGTGCACGCGGTGCTCCCACGCCCGCAATTCTTCCTCGCTGTAAGTGTTGTCGAGCGACAACATCGGCGATGAATGCGCTACTTTCACGAACCCTTCGCGCGGTTTGCCTCCCACCCGCTGTGTCGGAGAATCCGCCGTGAGCAACTCTGGATGCTCCGCCTCCAGATCCTTCAACTGCCGCATCAGCTTGTCGAATTCGGCATCGCTGATCTCCGGTTGGTCCAAGACGTAATAAAGGTATTCGTGGTGGCGAATCTTCTCTCGCAGTGCTTCAATCTTTTTTTCAAGGTCTTTGCTGGCAGCAGTCATCGCCAAAGATTATAAGTGGGAAAGAACCATGTAGGGACAACCGCCCTTCGACAAGCTCAGGGCAGGCTCTCGGCTGTCCAGCAAGGCGTGGCGAGCACATCATGCGAATCCTCGAAACAGGACGATTGATTCTGCGCGAGTTTCATCCCGAAGATGTAGATGCCCTAAGTCTGATCCTCTCCGATCCTGAGGCCATGCGCTTCTATGTCAAGCCATTCGATCGCCACGGAACTGAAGAGTGGATCACCCGTAACCGCCAGCGCTACACCAAAGACGGCCACGGATTATGGGCGATGCTTCTCAAAGCGGGTGACGAACTCATCGGTGATTGCGGCCTCGTCGTGCAAGAAGTGGACGGTGCAAACGAAATTGAGGTCGCCTATCACGTGCGCCGCGATCACTGGGGACAGGGCTTCGCTACCGAAGCCGCCCGCGCCTGCCGCGACTACGGATTCGCTCACCTTGGTGTTAGCCGGCTGGTTTCGATTATTCGTCCGGAGAACATTCCCTCCCGCCGCGTAGCCGAGAAGAATGGCATGATGATCTGGAAAGAAGTGACGCGAGTAAACTTTCCCCATCTGGTTTACGGGATTCGACGAGAGCAGGCGTCAATAAAATAAAAAAGGGCTGGCGTTCGCCAGCCCAAGAGAATGAATTGGACCTATACTAGGTCATCCAGTGTCAGTGCCTGTTTCCCGCCCTTCCACGATGCCTCAAATTCTTTCTGGATGAACCCCGCATCGTAGTCGCGCTTCTGCTCTATCAACGACTGGTGCAGTCCCCACAACGAACGAGGATTCCGCAAGTTCCTCTCCAGGTCATCGCGGAATACTTTTTCCGCGCTGGCCGCATCCCCATTCATCAGCAACGCCGCTCCCAGCGATTCGCGCACCGGGAAAAACCAATCAGGCGGCTCGCCATACTTCAGGGTGTCCTGTATCGCCACAGCATCGCGCAGCATGGCGATGGCGCCGCTATTGTCTTTCTTCGCCAACGCGATCTTCGCCCCCAATACATCCTTTGAGATCTTCATGATGTCTTTGGCTTTGTTATTGATCGGCATCTGGAAAATCACATCGGGAGGCGTGGCGGCCTCAGCGTCGGACACAATTTTGTACTCGGCCTCTGCTTCGTTAATCTTGCCTGTGCCAGCCAAGGCCAGTCCGCGGCCGAAGTGCCAGAACACAGTTGCCGTCTTCATCGCGGCATCCGGTTGCGGCATCTTCAGAATTTCATCCCAGCGGTGGAAGCGGATCTGCACCGCCACCGGAATCGTCATGAAGCCTTCCAGCGGAGGCATTTCTTTTACATGCGGCCCCACATTCTCCACCAGCAACTCCGCGTTCTTCATCGACTGTGTATAGTTGCCATTCATTGCCGCGCACATCGCAATGAAGTGCAGGTTGTGGCTGTAATACATCATCGGATATATGCCCTGCACTCCCGTGGCCTTGATGTATGCACGGTCGACAGCGGCGGCCTGTTCGTTGGTTTTCACGGCAGCTTCGTAGTCGCCAGTGCGAATGTAAACGTGCGCGGGCATGTGAACGATGTGCCCGGCATTGGGCGCAAGCTCAGCCAGTTTGTTGGCCCCGGCCAGCGCGCGCTCCGGCGTGGGCGAAGCCTCCACTGCATGAATGTAATAGTGGATCGCGCCCAGATGGTCGGGATCGCGCTTCATCACCGACTCCAGCGTGGAGACAATTTCATCCGTCCCCGCCTCCGGGGTCCCATCGACATGCCACAATCCCCACGGATGCAAATTCATGCCAGCCTCGGCAAAAAGCGTGGCGGCGTCCAGGTCGTCAGGAAATTCTTTAACCACCTGCCGCATCGCATCGCGATATTCTTCCGCAGCCTTTTTCAAGTCCGAGTTGGCATCCGCCGGAAAGCGCTTCGCCAGCGCATGGATGTAGCCTTGCTCACTTGCCGAAGCAGACCCGGAGAGATCCACGGCTTGTTGCACGGCGTCATGCGCATGCTTGTACCGGTCCGGGTCGGCAGGATCGTTATAGTTCGGTCCCACGGCTTCAGCGACGCCCCAGTAGGCCATCGCTAGCTTGGGATCAAGCTCTGCGGCACGTTGAAATGAACGCGCTGCCTCGTCATGATTGAAAGCGTAGATGAATCGCAAACCCTGATTGAAGAACTGCTGGGCCTGCGGATTTTTCGTCGAGACCGGATGGTGAAGGTCTCCGAGTCCGGTCACCAGCGTTACCGGATGCTCCTTAGTATGCGAGGTGCGATCATGTGACGTGTGATCCTGGGCTGCGGCGCTTAGGCACAGAACTCCACAGAGAAAATGCGCCAGAGTTTTCATCTGGTCAATCCTCCTCAATTCGAAATTGTGGGCGGGCCGTCGAAGGTGAGTAACAGGGAGACGCGCCCCTTTCCAGGCGGCCACAGCTTATTCCAACTCTCTCCACTTGCCAAGTGTTTCGTGACCAGGCGCAAAACGACTCAGGTACAATCCAGCTTCGACCAGGCCATGCGCAAGGCAGCTTTGCTTTACAATCCTGACTCCGGCGGCGGCCGCAATCGCCGCCATTCCGAGTTGCAATCCGTTTTGGCGCTTCTGTCGGCGGCTGGTGTCGATGCCACCCTCGTCCTCACCAACTCCCGGGCACAGGCCGAGGAGAAGGCGCGCCAGGCCGTTCTTGCCGGATGTGACACCATCTTCGCCTGCGGTGGCGACGGAACCATTCACAACATCATTCAGGTGCTGGCGAATACCAACGTCGCGCTCGCAATCCTGCCCATGGGCACGGCGAACGCGCTGGCACACGATCTCGGCCTACCCATGAACTCCGTCGCCGCAGCTCGAGCGTTGCTAGGCGGTAATCTCCGCCGCGTGGCTATCGGCCGCATTCAATATGTCGATCTTGAAGGCCAACCGGGCAACCGCTACTTCGTGATCGCCGCTGGTGTCGGCGTCGACGCCCATCTCTTCTACAAGCTGGGCCCCGGAACCAAGCGGCGTCTCGGCATGGCCGCCTACTACGCCAAAGCCTGGCATTTGTGGTTTACCTACGCCATGCCGCGCTTTCAGGTCGTGTACACCGAAACTGCTTCGCTCGAAACTGCTTCGACTGAGAAAAGCTCGGATCATAGCAAGCGCGCCGATCTCACCGAACTTCTCGGCGTGCGCATCCGCAATTTTGGCGGAGTAATTAAGGAACTCGCTCCGGGCGCCTCTCTCGGACGCGATGACTTGCGCCTCATCCTCTGCCGCACCGCCAGCCGCCTGGCGTATCTTTCCTATGTAACTCGCGCCCTTCTGCGCGGCGCGTGGACCACTCCTGGCATCGATCTCGCGCACGCCACAAAGGTCACATGCCAATACTTGCCCGTTCCCGCGAATCCCGGACAACCCGCACCAAGCCCCAGAATTTACGTAGAGGCCGATGGCGAACTGCTGGGCACGCTTCCCACTGAAATCTGCGTCGTACCCGATGCACTCACGCTCCTGGGTCCCGCTCGTTAGCAGCGCGTGCTGAAAAACTCCATGTTCTACTCGATTTTGGGTGGCGCAAAGACTAGAGAACCAAGGCTGAAAACAAGAAATCGATGTCATTCCGAATCGGGCGGTACGCCCGGTGAGAGCCTGCCCTGAGCCTGCCGAAGGGAGCTGCTTTCCCATCACTCATCACAGCTGACTGCCGTTGAGGAAGAAATCGAGACTAGGAAAAACTAGGACTAGAAAGATTTGGTATTGCGCTTGCTTTTTTGGCGGCAATTTTGGGTGGCGCAGCGCTTTAAGCGCTGCGATAGTCGGGTTTTTTCATTGTCGGCTTTAGCCGCTGGGGTCGGATCGCGCAGAAATCGGCTTACCGCTAGATCCCGCCGTTGGCTTTTCCCGTCTCATCCCCATGGAATCCTTCCTTACCGCTTGGAACCCGTTACCCACTTCCTGACCGGCGCTTGTATGGGACGCTCCGGACTCAACGGTAAGACCGCGCTGGCCACGCTTACACTTACTCTCGCCGCCGAAGCTCCCGATCTCGATGTCCTCGGCCGGTTCGATACGATCAGTTTGCTAGCTACGTCTGCCAACGCAGTGTCCAGTGGCTGCCGACTCTGAGGTTGAGGGCCAAACACCGGATTGT
The DNA here is from genome assembly GCA_964407505.1 of uncultured Acidobacteriaceae bacterium. Classification (GTDB taxonomy): domain Bacteria; phylum Acidobacteriota; class Terriglobia; order Terriglobales; family Acidobacteriaceae; genus Sulfotelmatobacter. The sequence continues at coordinate 8,281 of CAYOVU010000092.1, forward strand.
CAAACCTTACGAACGCGCCTAGACTTTAGCGCATGACTTCCGGCTTGCTCGCTGCACGCTATGCTCGCAAGGCTCGGTTACGACAAGAACACCAAATGTGGAAAGGAGAAATCTATGCAAAACAATAACGACAATCGCGTGCTTGGCCGCAGAAATGCTCGTCATCTTAGCGCCGAGGAATTACAGAAGATACTGGGGAAAGGGAATCAAGTGACCTTTCACATGACCAGCCCTCTTTACCCTGACGAGTAACAATCACCAGCGGTCCACTAACCTGGCAGGGTGGTGGACCGCTGTTCCCAACCCTAATCCTGACCTGACAACCCCTTGAATCCACAGTGCGGCACCCCGCCGTTCCAAGCTCACTGGAGGAAGAGAAAAATGAAAATCATAATTCTTGCGAGCGAGACCGACAATCACACTGCCCCGATCAAGTGGGCTTTAGAACGAGCTGGGTATCAGGTAGTCTGCTGGCCGGGCGTTTCCTGGACCGAGGAGCAGCAAGTCTCCATGCTTCTTGACGAGGAACCCAGGGTAGCTCTGGGGCCCGATGTGGTCGAACCCGGCGACGTGATCTGGATCCGCAGGCTTGAGCAACCTGTGGGCAATCCGAAGGTCGCCGAGGCTGACCAAAAATTTGCCGAAGTGGAATACCGTTCCTTTCATCACGCCGTTGCTTATGTTCTTGAAACCCTGCCGGTCTGGGTCATCAATAGGTTTTCGGCATCGCGCTTCATCAACAACAAATCGGTTCAATTGCAGTTTGCCCGGAACTGCGGCCTGAGGGTCCCCAAGGCGCTCATGTCAAATTCTCCCAAGGGCGTAAAGGATTTCCTCGACCACAACCTGAATCGGACCATCTGCAAATCTTTCACGTCACATGTATGGCAACCGCAAAGCGAGGATGGCGTCGCGATTACGGAAACTTTCGAGCTGACTCGCGATCAGCTGCCGGCCGATGAAGTGCTCACCTATGCTCCCGGCATTTACCAGGACATGGTGGTCAAACAGTTTGACATCCGTACCGTCCTCATGGGAGAGAGGGTTTATTCTTACGCTCTGCATAATCCGCTGAAAGCGCTCGACTGGCGCTCGGACGCCGGAATGGGAAACATCGACGTGGAAATGGTCCCCACTCCATCCGATGTCGAACGTGGAATCGTGGCCTTTGCCAAGAAATCCGGCCTCTGCTTCGGTTCTATCGATTTCGCCGTGGACATGCATGAAAACTGGTGGTTCCTCGAGATCAACGAGCGAGGACAATTCCTGTGGCTGGACCAGTTCAATCCTAAAATCAAAATGCAGGAAAAGTTTTGCGCATTTATCACTGCTCCGGAGGGTTCCACTCAG
>CAYOVU010000093.1:0-15616 GCA_964407505.1 uncultured Acidobacteriaceae bacterium
CCTACACCGCCGCAGCTTTTTCTCGCCCCATTAGCTTCTCCACCGGATGGATGATGATGCTCGCCTACTTCATCGTCTGCCCCTGGGAAGCCGTGGCCGTAGGCCGCATCGCCGGCTACATCGTCCCCTCCCTCGATTCAATCGAGATCTACCGCATCGCCGGACGCCCAGTCTATCTTCCACACCTCATCATCGGTCTCGGTCTCACGGCGCTGCTCACCACCTTGAACTATCGTGGCGTCCGCCTCAGCGCCAACTTCCAGAACTGGACCTCTTTCGGCACGCTGGCGCTCTTCATAATTTTTGTCGCACTCGGCGCCAGCAAGGGATCGCCGCGCAACTTCCCTCCACTCTTTACCCACGCGCCTCTGGTTTCGTTCCTGCTCGTGGTTCAGATCGTCCCATATTTTATGACGGGATTCGAATCCGTGAGCAAGGGCGCGGAAGAATCTGCTCCTGAGTTTCGCTCACAAGCATTTTCTAAAGCCATCTGGATGGCCGTCCTCGTCGGCATTCTCTTTTACACAATCATCATCGCCGCGGTAGCATACGTTGCACCCTGGCGTGAATTGACCGGCGAAAAATTTATGACAGCCGTCGCTTTTCAAAATGCAGTCGGCTCGCGCTGGATCGTCAACATCATCCTGGTCGCAGCCCTGCTTTCGCTGATCAAATGCTTCAACGGAAACTTCGTAGCCGCCAGCCGCATGGTGTTCGCTCTAGGACGCCGCAGCCTCGTCAACGAACGCGCCGGTCGCATCCATCTCCATCACCAGACGCCGTCGATCGCAGTTCTCTGTGTCGGCCTGGCAACGGCGGCGTGTATGCTCCTCGGAGACGCGATTCTGGTGCCCATCACCGAAGTGGGCTCTGTTGCCTGCGCAATCGGATGGGCGGCAACATGCGCCGCATATCTGCGTATGGGACGTGCAGGAACGCTGCCCGGACAATCAAAGCTTACGGCAGTCGAACTATTTGTGGCGAACTTGGGATTGCTCGTAGCCATCGCGATGATGCTGATGAAAGTAGTCCCGGTGATTCCCGGCCACTTCACAATCTACGAATGGCTCGCCCTAGGAATCTGGATCGTCTTAGGAGCATTCTCGCATCGCCCCGCACGAACTGCTTGACTCTGGATTGGTGTGATTTTGGGCGGAGCATTTGGGTGGAGCAGCGCTTCAGCGCTGCGTTAAGGATCGTCTCTTGATGTCCGGCTTTAGCCGCTGAGGTAACCAGACGAGGGAAATAGGATGAAGCTCTATAAACTGAATCTCGCGATCACGGTCACCCTGTTCTTTGCTGCAACCCCCCTCTTGCTCGCCCAATCTTCCTTCGACCTCGTCATCACCAATGGCCACATCATCGACGGCACCGGCTCCCCTTGGTACTCCTGCGATGTCGGCATCCGCGACGGAAAAATCGCCGCTATCGGCAACCTGACCGCCGCGCCTCGCAAGAGCACCATCGACGCCGCCGGCAAAGTCGTCGCGCCCGGCTTCATCGACATGCTCGGCCAATCCGAACTCTCCATCCTGGTCGATCCGCGCCTGCCTTCGAAAATCTTTCAGGGCATCACCACCGAAATTACCGGCGAAGGCGGCTCGGCCGCGCCGCTCAACGATGCCATCATCCAAACCGATCGCCCCGGCTACGACCACTACCACATCACCCCCGACTGGCGAACCTTCCGCCAATATTTTGCGCGTCTCGAGAGGCAGGGCATGGGCATCAACCTCGCCAGCTACGTCGGCGCCACGCAGGTCCGCCGCATGGTGCTCGGCGACGACAACAAGCAGCCCACGCTCGAGCAACTCGAACAAATGAAAGCGCTGGTGCGTGAGGCTATGAAAGACGGCGCAGTCGGTGTTTCCACTGCCCTCGAATACGCTCCCGCCCCTTATGCAAAAACTGAGGAGCTGATCGCGCTCGCCGCCGAAGGCGGCAAATTCGGCGGCATCTACTCCACCCACATGCGCGATGAGAGCAACTCCGTCCTCGAAGCCATCGACGAGGCTCTGCGCATCGGTCGTGAAGCCCATGTCCCGGTGGAAATCTGGCACATCAAAGTCGCCGGGAAAAATAACTGGGGGCGCATGCCCGAAGTCGTCGCCAAGATCAACGCCGCCCGCGCCAACGGCGCCGATGTCACCGCCGACACGTACGCATATACAGCCTGGTTCAATTCTTTCTCAGCCTTCGTTCCGCCGTGGGCGCACGATGGCGGCGACGCAAAAATGGTTGAGCGCCTGAAAGACCCCGCCACTCGCGAGCGCATCCGCAAAGACATGCTCACGCCCTCGAAAGACTGGGACAACGAATGGCAGGAAATCCCCGGCCCCGACGCCATCATGATCGGTGTCGTTGAGAATCCAAAGATGCTTCCACTTCAGGGCAAGCGCCTTTCCGAAATCGCAGAACTCTGGAATAAAGATCCCATGGACGCTCTCTTCGATTTCCTCATCGAAGATCCCGACGCCGGAGTCGCCGTCTTTGGCATGTCACAACCCGATGTCACGCTCGCGCTGCAACAGCCCTGGGTCGCCATCGACAACGATTCCTCGGGAACTTCGCCCGAGGGCATTCTCGGCCAGGAGCATCCTCATCCCCGCGCCTATGGAACCTTCCCGCGCATCCTGCGCAAGTACGTTCGCGAAGATAAAGCCTTAACGCTCGAGGATGCGATCCGAAAATTCTCCGCGCTGCCCGCGCAGCGTCTGCGTCTCACCGATCGCGGTGTGCTCAAAGCCGGCATGTGGGCCGACGTAGTTATCTTCGACCCCGCGACCGTCCGCGACGTCGCCACCTTCGACAATCCCAATCAACTTTCCGAAGGCATGGACTACGTTCTCGTAAACGGCACGCCGGTAATCGAGAGTGGAAAAATGATGGGAGCCCTCCCCGGAAAAGTTCTCCGCGGCCCAGGCTACGCGCCGTAAGCCGAATGCTTATGTAGAGCTGGCGCCAGATCAGATGCTCCTGTGGGGACAGCCGCCTTCGGCTGTCCCCGGGCGCAGCCCGGCCTCTCGCGTGTCTGTCAACGTCTTGAAAGGGCGTCGGCTTCAGCCGCGTCTTAAGGTATGCGGCTTCAGAGTCAATGTGCGAACTAGGATTCGCGACTCACGGTGAAAACAAGATACATGCTTTCAGCCGCGATGCCTTCAGCCGCGAAGCGGCGTCAGAGTGCAGCCCAGGGTAAGCCCCGGGGTAAGAGTGGGAAATGACCAAGCCCCAGCAGGGCGAAAGAACGATTCTTAGGCGGTCTCTTCAGCCCCCGAGGTACTCTTACTGCTTCAATCTCGCCTGCGTCTCGGGCGTCAACGATTCCACTCGCGGCTCTGCAACCGTTCCCGTGATGCTGTAAACCAACGCTCCCGTTGATTTCCCCTCACCACTGCTTAGCTTAAAGTCGAGTGCTCGCCCCAACGATGCATTCCCGCTAATCTCAAATGGGCCTGCAGAAGAAATCAGTTTCCCCTTGTCGAGATCGATCTTCCCTTCATGCAGCCGTGCGCGTCCCTGCCAGTGCACCACTCGCAGCGGTCCCTCGTCGTTCTTCAACGTAACATGCGGCAACACTCCGTCTCGCAGATCGAATTGCAGTTCGCCTTCTGCCGATTGCCAGAATTCGCCGGAGCTCGCACCCGCTCCGCTGAGCCGGTACGTTCCTCCCGCGGTACCGGAAACCCACGAATCATGCATCGCGTCGGCCGCCTGCTGCAAAGACATCGCACTCAGGGTTCCGGTTCCCGTATAAACGGGAGGGCTCGCAGTGAAATCGGCGTGCCAGTCGCCACGATGTTTCCCACCCATCAGCTCAGCGCGTAAGTCAGATATCTTCAGCTTCCCGCGGTCTAAGTCGAGTGCGGCGGTAACCCGCTCCGCACTTACGTTTCGAATCTGCAAACGCGCTACACTCACTTTGCCGGATGCGCGAAGGTTCTGTAGAAACGACGGTGCCGCAGGCCCAGCCGAGGTCAGCACCTGGTACCAGCGGCGCTCACTCGGCTGCGAACCGACCCACGCGCGAAGATTGCTCAGCCCGACACTTTCGGTATTCAAATTGAAGTGGACAACGCACGCTCCCGGCATTCCGCAACCGCGGGGCAAGCTCACCGATCCCGTCCAGCGCGCGTCTGCGGCCCGCGCGCTTAATTTGTCTACGCGCGCCTCATCCGGCAAAAGATGCAACACTGCCGAGGAAATTTCAATCGACCCATTCACTCCTCGCACCGTGGTACGCACATTGGTCAGTTGCACGTCTCCCGTTACTTCAGGCGATGAAAATCCTGACGCACCAGAAACGTTTCCCGTCCACGATCCTGCGATCTCCACATTCATTTGGGCCGCGCCCTCAACGCTGGCCTTCAGCGCCGGCAGTCCCAACAGGCTGGCCAATCGCAATGTTCGCGACACTTGCCCATCTCCGCGCATCACCATGCCATAACCTGACCGCCCGATCCAGCCTCGCGCCTGCGCTGGCGCAGTCTGTCCCAGCGCCACTGGGAACGGTCCGTACTCCACGCGCAGTCCGTTCGCAGCGGGAAAAATTTCAGGCAGAAAAACTTTAGCATTTGATTTTCTGCCGTTCTTCGCCGCCCCGCGAAGGTTCGCATCATCCGAGGTCAACACGAACGGCACGTTTCCCGGAGACACATCCACTTTATTGCTCGCAGACTGTAGCCGAAGATCGGCAATCTCGCCCTTGCCTTGAAACTCCAGCCCGCGTGCGGACACTCCCGGCTCCCGAACCGTGAAATTCCCTTGCATACTTCCCGTGGGGATAAGATCTGCAGGCAGATTTTTCTTGGCACGCCGTACCAGTTGCACCACTCCAGTCATCGGGACGCTTTCCACATTCAACGTCAGATCGACCGCGTGTACTCCGGGCAATCCGGCATCGCCATGCAGCGTGATCGCGCCGTCGCCCACGGGTGCGCTGCAAAAGATCTCGTGTACCGTGCCTTCCGCCGAGTTATACCTGCCATCGCAATGTGCCGCCAGTCGCAGTCCTTCGCTGCTCGCGATGTCGTAACGTCGAAAGTCCTCGATCGATGCATCGGCGGCAACCTGCATTGCCGCCGGAGTTCCACCGAGCGTTGCTGAGAGATGAACTTCTCCGCGCCAGCCTTTGTCGTTACCCGACGCGAGCTTAGTCATTTGCCCCAGTTGCGCACGATCCCAATCCAGGCTGAACTGCAGCGGTGTTTCCCGCAGGCTCCCCGCGCGCTGCCATCTTCCATTCATTCGCAACAGGCCCGTGTCGCTTAAGTTCATGTCGGTGCGCAGCGGTTCCGCTTTCAGCCGCACTCCCCACGCATTCTCCGATTCCTGCCACAAAGCAAAATCCGCATTCAGCAACGCATACGGTTTTTTCTCTTGCCCCGCTTTGAAATTGATGCGGCCAGAATTGGCCTCGATGTAAGGGAATCCTGGCCGCGCTTCAGACTTCGGCTTCGCCGTAGGTGCCAGCGGAGTGCGCGCTGTGCGCTCCAGCAACGCTTCCCAATTCCATCGGCCGTCTTCTCTGCGCACCAGATTCAAGCTGGGTTCGCTCAATTCCAGCCGTGAGATCTCCAATCGTCCGCGCATCAGCGAAGTCAGCCGCACTACCGCGGTAACCTCCGGCGCGCGTAGCATGGGCTCGGCGCCAAATGCTGGATCTTCATAGATGACTAAGTTGCTGAGGTCGAACCCCGGCCGCGGAAGGAATCGAAGATGAACCGATCCAATGTCGGCAGGCCGCGCGACCGCGCGACTGATGGAATTGGTGATCCGCGTTTTCAGCCGGGACACACCCGGGCGTAGCAGAAAAAGGCCCAGCAGAATTACCACTGCCGCGGCCACAACTCGCCGCTTGAAAGAAGAAAGTTTCACCGTACCACTCGCAGTGTCCGCCTCCACCGCGTCTCATCGAAGAAGTGCAATACCACATGCGCCAGAAAACCAATGCGGTCGCCGACGTCGGTCTTGCGATATTGATCGCCCGGAGTTTCAAACGACCAGTAGATAAACATCGGACGCCCAATAATATTTTCCTGCGGTATAAATCCCCAGTACCGGCTGTCGAGGCTCACATCGCGGTTGTCACCCATCGCGAAAAAATGGCCGGGCGGCACAACCAGATCGTCCCCTTGAATGTGAGCCGGCAGTTCAGGCTCCCAGCATGGATACACGTTCGAACTCTCCGAGGGCGGCACCGCGGGAAAGTCATCGCGATAGGCATTCGGAATCGAATCCGGCGAGTGAACGACGTAAGGTTCCGTCAACGCTTCGCCGTTGCGGTAGACCACACCATTGCGCAGGTGGATTCGATCTCCCGGCACGCCCATGATCCGCTTCACCACATACAGTCCCGGTTCGCACGGTGCCAGGAATACCACGATGTCGCTGCGCCGCACGCCGCGATAGGGAAGCAGTGGTCCCATCCACGAAGTCTTCGGCGCAAACTGAATCCGGTTCACGAAGACGTGATCGCCGATCAGCAGCGTATTCTCCATCGAACTCGATGGAATCTCGAACGCCTGTACTACAAATGTGATGATGAATAGTCCCGTCACCAGCACTGCGGCCAGCGACGACAGAAACTCGACGGTGGTCTCGCGCGGTTTCTCGTCAACGTCAATCTTCTCTTTGCCGTTCTTAGCCAATGTGATCCCGTCCCATCTCAACCGTGGAAGAGCGGCCCTTCAGGTCCGCGTTAGCCTAGAAAAAACCGTGCGGGTTTCAGCCCCCGCCTGAAGCTCAATTCACCAGCCGCAGCGTCCGATTCCACCGCGTGATCTGGAAGATATGCGTAATCGCATACGCAAAGTGATATAGTTTACCACCCATCGAAGACGGCGCAATCGCTTCGCCTTCGCTCCCTTTCACCGACCAGTAAATCAGAAGCGGCCTTCCAATAATGTTCGCTTGCGGCACAAATCCCCAGTACCGGCTGTCGTAACTGTCGTCCCGGTTATCTCCCATCACAAAATAATTCCCCTGGGGAACGATGAGCTGTCCATTCTCGACAAGTTTTCGTAACTGGATCCACCACTCCGGAGTCACTCCCGGCGCAATATCCAGCTTCGGAAAACTATCGCGGAACACGTCGTTCGCCGGTCGTGTCAACTGTATGTAAGGTTCCTTGAGCGGCGTTCCATTCACGTAAACCTGCTTGTTGACCAGCTTAATCCGGTCTCCAGGCACGCCGATCACGCGCTTTACAAAATGCAGCGCCGGGGTCACCGGATAATGAAACACCACGATATCGCCGCGCCTTACCGGTCGGTAAGGCATCACGGCATCGGCGACGCTGCCCCCGCCGTAGCAGAGTTTATTCACCAGCAGATAATCTCCGATCAACAGCGTCTTCTCCATCGATGGCGACGGAATCTGGAATGCCTGCACGATGAATGTGATCACAAACACTGCAATCACAACCGTGCCCAGCAAAGACTGCAAAGAGCCGGTCACGTCCCCTCCCGCAGTCATTTTTCGCTCAAGAGGACGACGGGCGGGCAAAGGATAATCCGGCAGACCCACGTCTGGCACCGGCACATTGGCGCCGGGTTCCGGAACAGACACGGTGGGCACGGGCACATCCAAAGGGCGCTCGTTCTGCGATCGCCCGTGTACCAAGTTTTCGTCTGCGAAATTCATCGACTCCAGCGATCCAACTCCAGTGACCCAGCTACCCTATTTCTCTGCCGGCCGCGATCCCCTCGCTATTCGATCCAGCTGCGGCCGCGAAGCCAGATACGACAACAACTGCCTTGCCGCATCCTGCTCCGCCATTTTCTTGGTGGAACCCTGCGCACGTCCGGCGAATTCCACTCTGCCTTCGCCGTTCTTTCCGTTCAGACGGACTTCCACGGTAAACGTTTTTCGATGATCCGGTCCCGCCTCTTGTACCAGTACGTACGATGGTTGCGGCATGCCCAGACCTTGCAACGTTTCCTGCAGCGCCGACTTAAAATCCGTCATGGGCAGCGTACCGCCTTCGCGCTCCATGCGCTCCAGCTCCGGCCCCAGAATTTCGCGCAAGATGAATTCGCGGGCCGGTTCCATTCCGCCGTCCAGGTAGATCGCCGCCAGCACGGCCTCCAGCGCGTCTACCATCACCGCGGTTTTGCTGCGCCCGCCGCTCTTTTCTTCGCCACGTCCCAGGCGCAGATAGTGCCCGAGTTCCAATTGTTGGGCTACTCGAATCAGATGACGTTCGCTCACCAGATGAGCCCGAAGTTTCGAGAGTTCGCCTTCGCGGAACTGCGGGAATCGCTGGAACAATTCTTCGCTGGTCACCAGCGCCAGAACGGCGTCACCCAAAAACTCCAGTTGTTCGTTGTCGTTGACGGTATACTTCCTGTCGCCGCTTTGCCCCTGTGCTTCCAACTCCCGCGCCTGCGAGCTGTGGGTCAACGCCTGCTCAATCACCGTCCGGCGGCGAAAGTGGTAACTCAACGCCGTCTCCAGCGCGGTGATTTCCCGTTCCCTCATGGTGATGCCACGAACATCGAAATGCAGCGGATTGTCAGTTCTTTGCCGGCACCGCGCCGCCCGTCAACTGCGTCAGACGATCCCTTTCCTTCCGCGCGGCATCCCCGGTAGCCGTTCCTTCCTTCGTCAAATCTACAGCCTGGCCGGCATACTTGAGCGCCTCCGGATACTTATTCTCCTGGTCCAGCGTCAGCGAAAGCCGCAGAACCCCAACTGGATCTAATTGCTGCGGAAACGCATCGATGGACTTTCGCAAATTTCCTTCCGCATCCGCCCACGATTTGGCGTTGTAATCGATCGTCCCGAGAATCTCGTAAGCCTCGGAACGAAGAAAGTTCTTGAACGCAGCCAGTTGTTCCGGCGGATACCCCGAGCTCGGAACATCCGTATCCACCGTCACCAGCGCGCGCTGCGCGTCTTTCTTGGCTTCTCCCAGCCGCTGATCTTTATCCAGGTCCGTCTCGCGCGTCCGCTCCGCCAGCACCTGCGCCACCCCAACCAGCGCCTCCGGATCGTCCCCATCGAAACTCAAAACCTTCTGCGCCATTTCCATCATCTTGTCGGCATTATTGGCTTGCTGGTATTGGTGCATCACCGATTTGTAGAGTAAAGGCCGCAACTCGCTGTCGGGAAACTTCGTGGCGAACTCGTTCGCCGCCTTCTCCTGCGCCGTTGGATCGGTCAATGCCGCCGCCGCTTTATAGGCGTCGAACTCGGGTTGCGTCTTGGCCTGCGGCGGACGTTTTCCCGCTGGCGCCGCCGTTTGTCCCGCCGGCGCCGTCTGCGCCGCAGGCTTGTTCTGCGCAAAACTCCAGCTTGATATTCCCAGCATCGCGATACTGACACCGATAAGAATCGCCGCTCGCTTCATGCTCTCTCCTTAAAACACATTTGGTAATTTTGTAATTTGGTAAGCGAGTAATTTAAGAACGCTCGATTTTGCGTTCCAATTGCCCGATTGCCAAATTGCAGAATTACAATTTCTCGCCTAGAATTGTAATCGCGATGTCCTCTACTGCGGCTTCGCTGGAGGCTCATACGCTCGCTCCAGTCCACGTTCCGCTGCGGCCTTGATTTCCGGCAGGCCTCCACCAACATTCAGCGCTGCCTGGTACTCCTGAACCGCCGCAGTCCGGTCTTCTTTCATATCCAGAATTCGTCCCAGATACACGTGCGACCATCCCAGCACCTTCGGATCTTTCGTCGCCTCAATCGCCTTCTGAAAATTGTCCTGGGCCCCGTCGCGGTTTTTATTGGCTACAGCCACTTCCGCCAGAATGAACAGCGCTCGTCCCTGGTCTCCGATTTTTTTATCCAGCGCCTGCTGCGCCAGTTCCTGCGCGCCCTTAGGATCGCCCGCCGCCAGCCGTTTCTCTGCCGTCAGCAGCATGCGCCGCTCTTCCGGCCGCGAAAACTGCACCAGTTCCGGCGAAGTCGCGCTCGCAAACTGAACCTCGGAGGCCGCTTTCTCTTCTTTCTTTAGATCCACGCCCTCGATCATGCCGCCGTACGTTGCTCGAATCCCCGCCGGATCTTTTTCGAACGCCACCACCTGATCGTAAAAATACCGCGTCAGAATGTAGCCCTGCTTCACCGCGTCGTCCACCGCCTGCGTCCGCATCGCTTCCACGGTCTGCTTGTTTCCGCTCGTCCGGATTTCAATCGCCCTCACCATGCACTCCGTGACCAGCAGCGAGATGTCATCCTTAAAGCTCTCTTCCAGCGGCGCGCGCTTCACCGATTGCAGCAAAGGCTCCAGCCGCTTAATCGCCGTGAAGTGCTTGGACGCCAGCGGATCCATCTCGTAATGCAAAAACGTGTGGCGTATCTGCTCCATCTTCAGCACCGAAGCCTGCACCGGTTCTCTGGGTGCGCTCGGCGCCGGGAACACCACCACGTAATAATCCGCTCCGTAATTCCGCGCGTCCGTCTCATTCGGTGATCCCATAAAATCCAGATAGATGGTGAACCTTCGCCCCAGATACTGCGCCGAAGGCTGCTTCAAATAAATCTCCGTATCGAATACCATCTTGGCCAGCGCTTCGTGATAGCGCTGCATCAATGCCGCGTAATCGTTGCGATGCCGTTCCCAGATCCCGTGTATCCCGGCCTTGTCATAAAATTTTTCCAGCAGCGCGCCAAATCCCGCAATCATCGACGCATCCGGCGGCAACTCCTCCTCTTTCACTCGCGGCACAAAATGCGGAGGCCCATCCATATACAGCGCCAGCGAAATATAAGGTGACAAGCTGCGCGTCGTGTTCCTCTCCACCGTGCGTCCCTGGTAGAAGTCGCACAGATTTGTCAGCGCCTGTTGCCCTTCTTCCGAGCTGCGCAGATTCCTCGCCACCTCCGCCCGCACATTCAACCGCGTCGCATCCGAGATATTCAAATCCTGGTCGTAGCCGCACGCGTTCAGCGCCGCTAGCACCGAAAAAACCGTCTCGCTCGTATCCAGCGATATCGGCGTCCGGTTCGACGGAACGATATTGGGCGGAGCCTTCGGTTGCTCCGGTTTCTGCGTAGGTTGACCCACCTTCTTTCCCGGCTGATCCTCTGTCGCCGTATCCTTCGACGAAGATTGCCCCGACGAAGATTGATCTTCGGGAGTCTGGCTCTGCGTAGATTGACCCTGAGAAGACTGACCCTGTATAGAGGGATCCTGCGACGGCTGGCTCGGCGAAGCCTGATCCTGCTGCGTAGACTGTTCTTGCGAAGACTGATTCGGCACTGACTGACCCTGCGCAGCCTGATCCTGCCCCGCGCACACAGCGGCCAGCAGCCCCAGCACGGCCGCAAACAATGCACTTCGCAGTCGCAAACTCAGGAAACCCTCCACCGGATTATTGCCGTTCCAGGCGCACAATACCCTCAAGTGTAAGGACTTCCACGCGGAGGGTCAAACCCGGCGCGGCGACATTTCCGATCAGAAGGTGAAACGCCCCCCCACGGTCGGGGCACAGTTGTTGTTGTACTTATAGGGGACGCCGGGGCCGTGCGGAATCGCGATGGCCAGACCGCCGCTCACCCAGGAATACGCAATTCCGGCAAAACCATCGAAGCGCTTGGTGAAATGATGATCCAGATAGAGCGACCCCTCGTTGAGCGTGCCCGCGCAGGAACTGCGAAAGCCGGCTGTGGCCGAGCACGTCGGCGGACTACGAAAGTCGTTCTGCCGCTGTTGATACCAGGAGAAAGTAACGTCGGTTTTGCTGTCGTAGGCGTATTTCGCGCCCATCCACCAGATGTTCACTAACTTCTCATTGTCAAGATTGTCGTCTTCGACCCCGCTCATGAAATAACCGCCCTGGTCCGAAGCGCCCACGCCCAGCGGGTTCGTCGGATTGTTCTGCCAGATATATTCGTAGCCGGCAAAAAACTTCACCGGCTCCCACGTATATTTGGCAGCGACCATAACGGCGCGGTTGTCGGTCACGATCCCATACACGGTGTTATGCGTGTCGATCAAATTGGTCCCATTGATGGGATTGGTATTGATGCTGTCCGTGGACGACTGATAGGGCGCCGACAAACTCTGCGGCCCAAGCAACGGGTTCAACACACTGATCGCCTGGTTGTATTGTTGAAAGACAAGGTCGGCGGAGAACTTGCCGGAGTTTCCCCCGAGGTCAAATCCATAGGCGTTGTTCTTCGCCTGCTCCGGCGTGCACGTCGTAGCAGTCCAGGCAGAGGAGGCCGAGTAGCAGCCCGCAGAGCCATCGGCAAATTTATACATCGCGCCGAAATGCACGGGACCATAGGCGATGCGATACTTCAGCGCGTCGTCCCAACGGCTATTCTCGGTATCGCCGCCGCCCGCCATCGTGCCGTTATATCCGATGTACGAAAAGGCATAGGCGCCGCCCGCCGGATCGTAAAGCAGCATCGCATCAGTGCCAAGAGAGCGCTGACGGCCGAAGGTCAGCGTTCCGAAATGCGTGGACGATACTCCGCCATAGAATTCGTCATTGAAAGGTTGGCCCGCGCGCGCGCCGTCGATGGCGATCGAATAGCTGGCCCTGGGAAGGCCGTTGTTGATGGTATCCGTAGCCGACGCATTGGCGAGCAGGCCAGACTGCGGATTGATGCCAGTCGAAGCGTTGAACACAACGGACCAGCCGGGCCGAAACTCTTCCTTGCCCCTGATGCCCACACCCGTCTGCTGCAGGTTGTTCGGAGCGACGAGGAATCGATGTTGATAGCCGTTTCGGTTCACCAGCGACTCGCCTTCATAGTTATAGCCGTTTTCCGGTAAGCCGTGGCTCACCCAGCCCACCCCGATGTCATACGCACCGTACACCGTGATGCCGTGCCAGGTCAGCGCGCAATCGGTGGTGGCGAACTCGTGGCCGCTGGTGCATGGGTCGGGTGTTTTCTGCTGAGCAAAGGTCAAGGAAGAGAAGAGTAGTAAAGCCGCCGCCGCGATAGGTAAGTAAGCTTTGCGCATTTCGACCTCACAAAATCAATCGTTTAGAGCAAACGGCGAGTGTATATGACATACGATTCCATTGTCCAGAAATATACGATTCAATATGCTCTGCAATGATCCAGTTACCAGTACTTAGTAAGGACGACTAAGTTGACCGCGGACTTAGTTGTCGCTACGATTGCGTTCCGATGCCGAAGAAGGGCAAGTCCGAACGGAACTTTGGGGATCTGCTGCAATTGCGCGATGCAGCTTTACAACTGGGGATCAGCTTTCCCACCATTAAGCAGTGGATTTACAAGAAAAAGATTCGCAGCGTCCGAACCGCCGGAGGCCATCACCGCATCCCGCAGGCTGAACTCGACAGATTACTTTTCCGGACCCGGGGAAAAACCGAAAAAGAGCGCCACGACGTTCTGCGCCGCGTCAGCGGCCGTAATCAATTAGTCGGACGAATCGATGCGGTTCGCATCAGCGGCCTCATGGCGGAAATCATGATTTCGATTGGCGGCCAGCAGATTACGTCGATCATTACCGCTCGCTCCGCTCGCGAAATGCAGCTCAAGCCGGGCCAGACCGCTGCCGCCCTCATCAAAGCTACAGAAGTGATGATTCTGCGTGTCTGACATGAAAAAGCGATTCTTCATTCCGCTGCTGTTTTCACTCACTCTGCAAGCCGCGTTGCTTCAGTGCCAGCAACTCACCGTTCAACCCGAAACCGGCAAACAGACTGTGCTGTCCAGGGCCGACATCGAAGCTCTGCCCCACATGAAGATCACAACCGGCGCACCGGATTCTCCGGTCACCTTCGACGTTGTGACGCTCAAGTCTTTGCTGGAGCGAGCGGGAATTACCTTCGACAAACTGAGCGGAAAACGGCTCGCCTCTTGTCTTCTAGTCGAAGCCGCCGATGGTTACCGCGTCGTGATTGCCCTCCCAGAACTCGACCCCGCGTTCACCGACAAACAAGTCTTCCTGGCTTTCTTGAAAAACGGGAAGCCACTGGATGAAAAAGAAGGCCCCTACCGCGTCGTCATTCCCGACGAAAAACGAATGGCCCGCTGGGTCCGTCAAGTCACAGCTTTGAAAATTGTGGATGTGAACTGATGCTGTCGGTCGAAATCAAAAATCGATGTCATTCCGAACCGGGCGAAAAGCCCGGTGAGGAATCTGCTTTCCCATCACTCCGTCATGGTCGTTGTGCCTCTGAGAAGAAAATCAAGACTAGGGAAACAAAGAGACCGAGAAAATCACTAGCTCTAGGAAAGCACTGCCCCAGGAAAAGCATGGCTCTAGAAAATCAGGTAGTGGGCTGTTTTGAAATCGCCAGGTGTACTACTTACCATCACGTTAGAAATTTGACAACTTCTGCCGCGTTCATCAAACATTGCGCGTGACCCCGCAATGGAGGCTGGCCTCACAGATCACATCTGGACACTGCACGAATTAGTTGGTTTACTAGAAGCGCCCAATTCAGTAGCAGTCTAAAAGGAGGCGCATGTCCAGAGTCTTGCTCGGCGTCATCTGTGGGTTGATGTTCGGAGCCATTGATATCGGAATCATGCTGTCGATGAGCTTCCCCGACAAAAAGACGGCAATCATTGCGGCATTTATTGCACGCTTTGGAATTGGATTCGCCATCGGCGCGGCCCGCTTGCCTTGGCCCGGTTGGGTGGTTGGCCTGTGTTTCGGCCTGCTACTGAGCATCCCCGACGCCCTCATCACGAAAGCCTATGGGCCGATCATCGGCATGGGCGCTATCGGCGGCACCATCATCGGTGTCATCGTTAGCAAATTTGGCCACTAAATTCAAAACAGCCCACTACCGAAAATCACTAGCTCTAGGAAAGCATTGCCCCAGAGGAAAGCATCGCCTTAGAAAATCACTAGTTTTAGATTAGTCTCTTTTCCTACCCGCGCACGCTGATTCTCGAAAAAGACAACACCGCTCGCGACGAGATCGGCCGCCCCATGCTCATTGCCGGACGGAAGGTCGTAAAAATCAGCATCCTCTTTACTTCCGGCAGAAGTTGTTGCGACTCGCCGGGATCGGAAAGAATCCTGTAGTCCTGTACGCGCCCGTTCCTGTCCACGTACGCTTCAATCACTAGCGAATCCGCGTTCATCGAACTCAGCGTCGTGCCGAAAACGCTCTGCTGCAACTCCGGCCCGGTGTTCAGCACCAGCGGCACGTCTTCATTATTCGCCTGTAATTGTCCCGGCATCGCCAGGATCGCCGTGACCAAACCAAAAATCAACAGAGCACAAACCAGGCCCGCCGTCGCCGGCACCATAAATGCTTCCAGCGTATTTTCCAGCCGCACCCGCAAGCCTTCAAATCGCGGACGCCGCGTCTCCGCCGCCTCCCGCGAAATCGCCAGCCGGAGCTTCAACCCAAGATCCGCAGGCTCCTTCGGACGTCCCACGCTTACCAGCATCTGCTGCGTTCTTCGCAGCAACGAATACTCGCAATTGCAAGCCGCGCACCCATCCAGATGCTCCTGCAATGCACGCATCTGGTTCCCCGTGACCGCCCCGTCCAGATATGGAGACAATAACTTTCTCGCTCCTGAACACTTGAGCGTCATGCTCTTCGCCGAAAGAAACTTCGTGGCCATATACTTCATGGCGTCACCTCAATTTCTCCCCCTCCAGCAACCTGTCGTGGCAAGCTCGCCGCATCTTCCTCTGGGGCAGTGAGCCCCA
The DNA here is from genome assembly GCA_964407505.1 of uncultured Acidobacteriaceae bacterium. Taxonomy (GTDB): domain Bacteria; phylum Acidobacteriota; class Terriglobia; order Terriglobales; family Acidobacteriaceae; genus Sulfotelmatobacter. The sequence goes on from CAYOVU010000093.1 coordinate 15,611, forward strand.
ACTCCT
>CAYOVU010000094.1:0-8151 GCA_964407505.1 uncultured Acidobacteriaceae bacterium
GAGCCGGTGCCCCATAGAAATCATATGTGGATGCGGCGGCATTTCGAGATTAGACGGAAATCGGTGAAAGCCTGAAAAGCGCAGGTCCAATAAGGATTCCCTACAGATCCTTTCAGTGATCTGTGTAGTCATCGCGATCGGCGCTTCGCGGAGTTAGTTGTTGCAAATGGCGGTTAAAGCAGCGCTGTTGGCACAAATGCCATGACCACCACCACCGCCCTGAATATAACTGCATACGGCTTCAAGAGCGGATAAATCCTCCAGGCTTATAGCGGTGATCGGGGAACTACTCTCGGTCACGTCACTATCCTCCTGAATATGCGTAGACCACGCGCGTAGAGCCTGCTGTGGGGTCATCGCGGTCGGAAGCGGACACATTCCTCCTGTCGTTGCCGCCGGAATGATCTGAATCACCCCGGTGGTTAGGATGGTGCCGGTGAGCGGATTGCCGGTCAGGTCCGCATTCACCGACAGTGTTAGCAGGCCATCCGGAGCGACAGTGCAACTGCAGCACTCCGACAGTTCTTGGTTGGCGTCAAAGACGAAAATGTCGGCACAGAGTTTGCGCCCCGAAATCCCCGGGTTGGTAATGCGGACGGTCTCATCTGGTGTCCCAGCGGTGTTGGCATTGGAAAAATAGTTGGTCAAGGCGGGCGCCAGTACACTCACAGTGGCCGAAGCCATGTTTCCAGTGGCGCCCTCCAATGAGGTGATGGCACCTGTCGTATTGACTTGCTTCCCGACAATTGTGCCGGTCACGTTCACTGCGAAGGTGCAGGAAGAACTCGCAGCCAGCGTCGCGCCCGACAGGCTGATGCTATGCGATCCCGCAATCGCCGTAATGCTTCCACCGCCGCAGCTTCCGGTTAGATGATTCGGTGTTGCTACGACCAGGCCGGAGGGCAAGGAGTCGGTAAATCCGACGGCGGTCAGAGCCACCGTAGCATTGGGATTGATGATGGTGAAGCTTAGGGCCGTGGAACTACCGAGCACGATCGCCGGCGCGGCGAATGCCTTCTTGATGCTCGGTGGCGCAACAACCGTGATGCTGGCGGACGCCGTCCCCCCATTTCCACCTTGTATGGAGGTCACGACACTGGTTGCATTGTTCTGAGGCCCGGCAATCTTACCGGTAACGTTCACCGTGAAAGTACAAGTCGCAGTGGCAGCCAGTGCGGCTCCCGACAGGATGATGCCGTTCGATCCGGCAGTAGCCGTGATGATTCCACCGCCGCAGCTTCCGGTGAGGCCATTCGGACTGGATATCACGAGGCCGACAGGGAGTGCATCGGTAAATCCTATCCCGCTCAGAGCAACCGTCCCATTCGGATTGGCGATGCTGAAGGTCAGGCTCGTAGTATGGTTCAGCGGGACGGTGGACCCAGGGAATGACTTCGCGATCACAGGCGGCGCGACAATTGTGAAAGTAGTGGACGCGCTGCTGGCCTGGTAATTGCCGGAGCCGGCAAAGATGGCGTTCACCGTGTAAAGACCGGGCACCTGAGTAAGTGTGATGGAGCATGAAGCCAGGCCAGCGCCGTTGGTTACGCCTGCACAGTTCTGCGTTCCGACCGAAAACGGGATGGTCTGGCCGCCGATCCCCGCCGGGGTTCCGCCGAGGGTTAGCACGGCGGAGAGAATGACGGTTTCGTGGTCGTGGCCGGAAGTGGCACCAGTATATGTAAGCGTGGTGTTCGTCGAACCCACCACGAAAGACTGGAAGAAGTCCCCGATGCTGCTCATACCCGCACCTGAGGCGAACACCGTGTATAGACGTCCATGGACACAGGCGTTGCCGTTGTAATCGCCATACTTGACGGCTTGGCCAAAGTTTCCAAGTTGGCAGGTTTCCGTACCAGCAGGATTGAAGGGACACGTAGTCGTTACAAAATCGCAACGTTTGTTCGACGACGTATCCGGGGTCGGTATCGGGGTGAGCTTGCAAAAACCTGCAAGCTCGGGTTGAACGGAGCAGTTCTCCGAGTCGAACATGGAGCGGACTCCAAGGGGCCACTGCTTACACTGTGCGTCCGAGGTCGTTGAAATCTTGAATTCGTCGTTGTTGGCAACGAGATTGCCGCTGGAGAGTCCGGCGCTTGCCCCAAAATAGTCTGTCAAGTCATTGTGGGCAGCGGTTGCGGCCCGCCGATCGTACCAGCTGATGAAGGCATTGCCGTCCGTGGCGCAGGCCCATGCATGATAGCGGCGTGCCGTGACACTCGTATTGACTGTGACGGGCGTCCGCCAATTCACGCCTCCATCGATGGAATCCGCCACTAAGATGTTTTCGTTGTTTGCACCCGTGTTGTTCGCCCATGCCACGTATACATGGTTTCCGTTGGTGTCATCCACCGTCACGGTGGGACCTGAAAGGGTGTTACCGTCGTTGCAGCGATCAAGCCCGCCGAATCCGTTCTTTACCTCGCACCCAACGAAGCTGGAGTAGCCGCTCACTGTCATGGGAAAGCTGGAGGAGGCCCTGGTCAACTGGGACGCCGAGGTAGTACAGGCATTGAACTTGTCGATCCTGATGTTTCCACCGAGTTGGTAGACCACATAGAAGGACCCGTCTTCTCCGACGCTAACCCTTGGGAAGTCGGAGCCGGCCTCAAGCGCAAGCAGCGGCGCCCAGGTAGTGTCGCTGTCTGGAGAACAGGTAACAAAGGCACCATTCGTTCCGCAACCGCCCTGGCAGTTTCTGATGGCTGCATAGACTCGGTCTTTTCCTCCAGCACCCGCATTAATCCGGTCAGCGGCGATGTGTTCCTGGTCGAGGCTGCACGCAGACCCACCGGAGTTCGGGCATATCGCAGCGTTGACCAGCGCACCGAAGGTCTGGCCCTTGGTCGTGGAGGGTGCCACCGCCATGCAGTTGTTCGTGGACGGGGGCGTTCCCGTTGGCGACGCCCCCGGACATGGAGGATCGCAACTGCTTGAGAAACACGAGAGTGCTGCGTGATAAAAGCTCCCGCTCTGGCCATACGCAATTGAGCTATCACCGTCACTGACCACGAGGTTGCCAGTGAACGGGAAAGTCTGGCCCCCGTCGTTAGAGGTGATCCATCCGCTCTGCTTAACAACAACGATGTTCGAGCCATCGTTGGAGACTGCTACCTCAAGCTCTCCGTTCGTCCCGTTGTTAAGCAGCAATGGTGAGAAGACAGGAGGACCAGGATCGGGGCTCAAGGCGGGAATTTTAGCACCCGCGGAGAGCTTGGCGTGATCCGGCAAGCTGGCGTCGCCCTTTGGAGCATTTAGGCCCGTCGGAGAGCTCTGGAGTTGCTTCAGCTCCTGCTGAATCTGCGGCCCCCCACCTGACGAGCTGAAGGTGAGGCTCTGACCAATGGCGATTACCAGGTTCTGGAGCTGCTGGTCGGCATTTGAGGGCAGGCTGCCCTCTAGACGGACGACCAGACTACCTGCGGCGACTGCAGTCGTGATATTGACCATCTGAGTGTCCGGGAACGGCGGACGTTCGCCCTCGCCCGGCTGGTGTCTATTGACGAGTTGGATTCGCTGCAAGGCTGGCCACCCGGCAATGGTGAGGAACGTCGATCGTGTACTAGATTCGTTTGCGTACTGTGCGAGCTGGCTTACCGCGTTTGCGTGATCAGGCCTTTGCAGGTAGCCAATCGCCACTTGAACGGTCGGGACGACAGTCTCTAGCTCCTTGCTAGGCACATTCAATAGCACCCATGAGTGCAGGGTAGGGTTACCGAGAGACCAACCATCCGGGTAACTAACAGAAATACCCTCGTCAAGGTGCGCGGTGTTAGGCAGAAGCTGCTGTGCTGCGCACTCGATTGGTGAGAACCCGAAAGTCACTAAAGCTGTTAGGACCGCTCCCGAGAAGAACTTGGAGTCAAATGACCGTCGCGTTCTTGGCGGTATGGCAACCCCTGAGAGAAGGGACATTTTTGGGAGGCCGCACATGGATTTATCGCCTTTCCGCGACGCACGCTACCACACTATGCCAGCGGCTGCTTGCACAATGTTCGCACCATGCGCAATGACGCCTGTGAAGTCGGAGATGACGTTGGTATGGTTGTGCTCCGCAACCCATTTGAGTAGTCGGCTCTGAACACCATATGCACTCCGCGTCTCTTTGGAAACCGGCTAGGTGGTATTTGACAAAGTCACCTGCGTGCTGGTGCGCGTCTTTGGAGACTGAATTCGGGGTTCGAGCCGAGCCGTATTAATGACTGAGTAAATTCGCCAGCCTAAGCGTCAGCCCTCGAGTGGCAGGGAAGAACCGTGATGGCAAGTCTAGACCGAGGGCACTGGCTGTCAATGGCCCATTTGGCCTAAACCGCGCAAGCTATTCTCACTTTTGAGAACGTTCTATCTCTATCTATCTCTAAAAATAGCAAATTGCTTGCGGAACTCCGGTTTTCTAAGACATTCCGCCCACCTGCAGCCGCGGACTCCAGCACACACTATCCGGCGTGACCTCAGATCAAGCCGACAGGTCTTCCGCGCTCAACGCAAGCGTCCGGCCTGATCAGGTGAGATGAGATCCAGAAGTGTCCACTTGTTTCTTAGGTGCACACTTGGAGATGGACTTTCAAGAGAGTTAGGGAGTGTGAGGCTGGAGGTAGGCGGCTAGATTCCAGGGCAGTTCCTGGATGCGGCTGCGGGGATGTTCGGCGATGCGCGCATTTCTCTACAAGTTTGCTCACCTTGGCGGGAAATCACTCCCAAGCCCGGATCTGGTGGTCGTGCAGCGATGGCTGAGACTATACGCCGTTACCTGCGCCCTGAGATAATATTTGCTTGACATTACCTCGTACGCAAGATCGAGAGCCCACTCCTGGTTCGCCGCTGCCGCTCGCGTATCTCTCCAGCTTTGTCGCGCAAAGATCCCCGGCGCTCACGACTGACGGCTCGATCAGCCAAGCCTGGCGGTACGGAATGGTCCTCAGAATGCGACAGAACACGCTGATCTTGAGTTAGACGTATGGGCGGATGCCTTATGCGCTGGACATACAGCTCGAGCGCTTGCGAAGGTGTTGTGCGATATGACACTTCAGTCCTCATCCCCGCCCTCGGGCATTGTCTGCGGCTTTTGATCAAGCTTGAGCTCGGGCAGGTGCGCGGCACGAAGCTTAATATTCGTTTCTGTAATTGACGAGCCTTTCCATTGCTCCCACTTCTGGAGTACTCCGGACAACTCTTCGCTGGCATGGTCGGCTGCATGCTGCTGGGCAGCAGTTGGGGGCGCATCCGCCTGGCCCACCTGCGAGTAGAGTGATCCCGCTTCTCCGGCGAGGGTATCAAGACCTGGCTTCTCCTCGTCAGTGGCGGACTTGTCGGCACCGTTAAGTATGACGGCTAGATCCTTATCAAGGCCTTCGAGCGTGCCTTTGAGAGGAGGCTGCGCATTCTTCGACAGTTTCTCGATCTGCTCCCGTATCGAATGGGCTTCCAGAGACGCTCTTGAGCTATTGGAGACCATTTCGGCAAGTTGGCTCTCGAGCGTAAAGAGGCTGGTCAGATCACTTTGCGTTGCCTCTACCCGAGGGTCCATTTTGATGGTCAGCGGAGCCGTCACAACCTTTCCAGCTGCGGTCAGGCGAACCTTGTATGTGCCGGGAAGTGCGAGCGGTCCCTGCGGTGTCCGCGGGGTATCGTGGGGTACCGCGGAGATTGGATACTCATAGTGGGTTGCCGTAGGAGTTGTGTATCTCAGGTCCCAGACCCACCGATGCACGCCGGCATCGGCAGGCAGGCTCTTTGGCATTCGGATCCAGTAGAGCGGGATAAGTTGCTTCGATAACTGCGCCTGAGTGGCATAAGGGGTGTCGGTGCTCGCGTACTTGCGTACCAGCTCATCGTTAGCATCGAGAATCTCCAGCGTCACCTGACCAGCGATTGACTTAGGCAGATAGTAATCAATCACTGCGCCGTCGGGAGGATTATCCCCGGCAGGCTCGTCGATCGGCAGCGGCGTGTCAGTGTTGGTACTTCGCCGGACACGATAGGCTAGACTTGGCCGGAAGAGAAATGCACCCCTGTCCGCCTTCAGATTGTCGAATTGGCGCAGCGGCGAAATGTCATCGAGGATCCAGAAAGAGCGTCCGTGCGTGGCTACGATCAAATCATCGTCCTTGATCCATAGATCTCGCATCGAGGTGTGCGGCAGGTTGAACTGCAAGGGCTGCCAGTGATCACCGTCATCGAGCGACATCCAGACCGCGGTTTCCGTTCCCGCGAACAAGAGACCTTTTCGAATAGGATCTTCTCGGACGGTGTTCACCGGCGAGCCATCCGGCAGACCGGCGGAGATAGATTGCCAAGTAACTCCACCATCGTGCGTGCGGTACAGATAGGGACGAAGGTCATTGATGCGAAACCGGCTGACCGAAACATAAGCTGTACCATCGTCAAAGTGCGACGCACTGATCTGGGTAATCTTGCTCCATGGGATTAGCTCCGCTGGTGTTATGTTCTTCCAGCTCTTCCCATGGTCCCGAGTGACCCAGAGCAATCCATCATCCGTCCCCGCCCAGAGTGTGTCGGTGTTTTGAAACGATGCGGCTACAGAGTAGATTGCGCCACGGCGCTTCGCGGCATCTTTTGCCGGTAGCGCCGACAAAAACTCAGGCTGGCCGGAGTGTTCGCGGCTGAGGTCAGGGCTGATCTTCTGCCATGACCTGCCATAGTCTCTGGTTTCGAAGAGTACGTTGGCCGCGTAGTAGAGCAGGTGCGGGTCGACCGGCGAAAACAAGATCGGCTCGGTGCGGTCCGCGCGGTACTCTGGACTCCGCACCGGAATCGGCGTGACGTTCTGCACCTGTCCGGTGATGGCGTCGTATCTCGATACCTCACTCCGGCCCGCGCCGAAGACAATTTCCGGATGCAGCGGATCGGGTGCGGCGTATCCATATTCGATAATCCCTACGGGATGCCACCCGCGGAAGGTGATCGACCCATCGTTGCCTCGGCTCGAAATGCAGACCGAACCGCTCTCCTGCTGCCCAGCGCAGACTTTGTAGGGGAAGCTATTGGTGACGGCGACATGATAAAGCTGAGCGGTCGGCTGGTTATACCAAGAACTCCAACTTTCCCCGCGGTTCACGCTGACCAGCGCGCCCTGATCGCTCACCAACAAGATGATGTCCGGATTATCAGGGTTGATCCAGAGGTTTTGATAGTCGTCTCCGCCGGGCGCGCCGCGCAGGCTCGCCCAGGTCTTGCCGCCATCGGTTGACCGCAGGGTGACGATGCTCGCGCTGTAAACAACGTCGGGATCTTTCGGATCGACTGCCGGCACGGGCAGATCGCCTCCGCCGATCCTCATTGCCGGACGCGGATCGTCGGTCGCCTTGTCCCAGCTCTCGCCAGCATCGTCGGAGCGATAGACGCCCAGCCCCGCTCCCGATCCGTATTCGCCTTGCTTGGTGGTGGCGACCGTCGCATACAGACGATTCGGAACGCTTGCAGCAAGGGCAACGTTGATCTGCACCAGCTCGTCAGGCAGCCCTTTGCTCAACTGACGCCAGGTGGCGCCCCCATCGGTAGATTTGAAAAGGCCTCCATGCGTGCCTGCATAAGAATTGCCATCTTCCCAGGGTCCGAGGCGTGACTCCCACAGTGCGGCATAGACCACGTTGGGTTGCGCGGGGTCGATCACCACATCGGAGCCGCCGGTGCTCGGGTCTTTGTAAAGCACTTTCTGCCACGTCTGGCCGCCATCGACGGAGCGGAAAATGCCACGCTCCTCGTTCGGCCCATAGGGATGACCGAGCACAGCGGCGAAGAGCCGGTTTGGGTCCCGAGGATCGACAGCAAGCGCGGGAATCTGTTGACCGTCCCTCAGTCCAAGATGTTGCCACGTTTTGCCTGAGTCGGTGGATTTGTAGATGCCGTCCCCGACAGAGAGATCGGGACGTTGCAGCCCTTCCCCGCTCGCCACATAAATGATGCTGCTATCCGACGGAGCAACAGCGATAGCCCCAATCGATTGCGTAGCCTGCCCGTCGAAGATCGGGTTCCAGGTGCGCCCGTAATCATCGCTCTTCCACACTCCGCCATTCACTTGGCCCATGTAGAAGACATTTGGCTCGCCAGGAACTCCGGTCGCGGCGCGGGTCCGGCCGCCGCGGAAAGGGCCAATCATCCGCCACCGCAAGTCCGGTCTCAAATCCGCGC
>CAYOVU010000095.1:0-36412 GCA_964407505.1 uncultured Acidobacteriaceae bacterium
AACTCCCGCATCATCTATAATTCGAGAAAGGAATTTTCCTAACCAGAATGCAACTTTCCTCTCTGCTCGCATTTTTTATCGGCGGCGAAATTCTCGATCTCGTTTCCAGCACGGGTGCGGTCGCCAAATTCGTCCTGATCACTTTGCTCGCATTCAGCCTCATCTCGTGGGCCATCATTCTCACGAAATGGAGCCTTCTCCGCCGCGCCCGCCTGCAAAGCGGACGCTTCCTGCGCGCCTTTCGCAAAGCCCAGCGCCTGCAGGATATCGCCACTGTCGCCGATCAATTCCGTCCCAGCCCGCTGGTCGGCGTTTTCGAAGGTGGATTTCAGGAGTACAAGCGCCAAATTTCTACGCCGGCCGCTTCGCTCCGCAGTCTCACCGCGGTGCAGCGCGGCATGCAGATCGGCGCCTCGGAAGAAATCACGCGCCTTGAGCGCAACGTCCCCTGGCTTGCCATCACCGCCGCCGTCACGCCGTTCATCGGCCTCTTCGGCACGGTCTGGGGCATCATTGACGCGTTCCACGGACTCGGCACCGCCGGCGGAGCGACTCTTCGCGCCGTCGCTCCCGGCATTTCGGAAGCGCTGATCACCACCGCCGCCGGACTCGCCGCCGCCATTCCCGCCGTCATCGCCTACAACCTGATCGGCAATTCGATTCGCACCTTCGCCGCCCGTGGCGACGATTTCACCCTGGAAGTTCTCAACGCCATCGAACACATCCAGCCGCAGACCGCGCCCACATTCCCAGCCGAGGTCAGGCGCTAGTGGCTTTCACCTCGTCCAACGGCCGCACTCAGACCGCCCTCGCGGATATCAACATCACTCCGCTGGTCGATGTCGTCCTCGTCCTGCTCATTATCTTTATGGTCACCGCGCCAATTCTGCAGTCCGGGATTGAAGTCAGCGTTCCCAAGACCCGCACGGTCAAGGAAATCACCGAAGAGCGCACGGTCATCACCATTAATAAAGATCAGCGCGTCTTCCTCGGCAACGACGCCATCAACATCAACGAGATGTCCGCCAAACTTCACCAGAAAATTCGCGACCCTCGCAATCAATCGATTTTCATCCGCGCTGATGAGAATGTGCCCTTCGGCGTATTCGCAACCGTCATGGACGCAGTGAAGCAATCGGGCATCACCAACGTGAGCATCGTCACTCAGCCTTTGGAACAAAATGGCAAACGCTGAGATTTTTTTCGAACACGATAGTTGGCCGCGCGCTCTTTCCTGGTCCGCCGGTTTTCACATCTCGATTACTCTTCTGATTGTGCTTTACGCTCGATTTTTCACTGGACCTTCCGGAGCCGGTTGGGGATCCGGCGGCGGCGGATCGGCCATGGGCGTCACTTTGGTCAGCACGGTTCCCTTGCCCGCCACACCCGCACCTCAGCAGAACGTTCTGGCCAATGAATCGAAGGGCATCACCAAGTCCGAACCAAAGGTTGAAGAAAAAGAGCCAGACGCAATCGAGATTCAAGGCAAGAATTCCAAGATCAAGCCGAAAAAGCCTCCCACCCCCACCAAAGCCAAGCCTCAACCGGCGCCCGAGCAGGAAACCAATCAGGTCGCCTTCGGCGAAGGTGGGCCTGTGAGCGGACCCTATGGCACTTTTGACGCCGGTGGCGCCAAGGGCGGCTTCGGCGTAAGCGGAGGTGGTGGTGATTTCGGTACCAGATATGGGTGGTACGTTCAGATTATCCAGCGAAAAGTTTCGGAGAACTGGCTGAAGTACGAAGTCGATCCCCGGATCAGCACTGCGGAGCGGGTTTACATTACCTTCGACGTGGCCCGCGACGGTCATCCTTTCAATGTTCGGGTCGAGCAATCCAGCGGAGTTCCATCGCTCGATGTCTCTGCCACGCGTGCCCTGCAGCGGATCGACACCTTCGGCCCGCTGCCCCCCGACTATAACGGCAACAAGATTTCAGTCGAGTATTGGTTTGATTACAGCAGAAAATAAACTCGTGCGCTCACAGTTTCGGCGAAGGCGCTCATGCGGTAATATCCGAAAATAAGATTCTCTTTAACACGAAATATGAACAGTAAGCATGGCGGCATCCGCCTGATTATTCTTAAACTTTCCTTTTCGTGAAATGATGATCAATAACTTGCCAATGAGAACGTATCGGAATACGATATTGTCGTACGGAGTATCTTTTCGCTCCGTTTTCCGCACCAGCTTCACTCGGATGGATGACAGCCCTAATAGCGAACGCGCCAGGAATCTCTTCCTCGCTTGCGCTGTCATCCTTCTGGCGCTTTCCGCTATGCCCGCCCTCGCCCAGGACTGGGTTCGCACCGGTTCCGGCCTCGGAGTAGAAAAAGTCCGCCTAGCCGTCCCGGACTTCAAACCTTCGAACACCGACCCGCAAAACACGGCTCTGCTCAAAACCTTCAACGACACTTTCTGGGGAGACCTCGACAACTCCGGCGTTCTCGAACTCGTCTCGAAAAGTTTCTATCCTCTGCAGACGCCCGGCCTTCCCGCCGAAGTCACCTTCGGAATCTGGAACTCTCCCCCACCCAATGCAGCGATGCTGGCCTTCGGCAATCTCGGCGTAGCCTCCGGCAAACTCACCGTACAGGGCTGGCTCTACGACGTTAAGAACACGGCTTCACCGCAGGTTCTCGGCAAGCAATACTCGGACGTTGCCACCGACGAAGGCGCGCGGCTCATCGCTCACAAGTTCGCCGATGAAATCATCTTCCGCCTCGGCGGCGGCATCCAAGGCATCGCTGAAAGTAAAATATTTTTCGTCAGCGATCGCAGCGGCCGCAAAGAAATCTGGATGATGGATTACGACGGCTCGAATCAGCGCCAACTCACTCACCAAAATACAATCTCTCTTTCGCCCCGCGTCTCGCCAGATGGATCGCGCGTCGCCTTCAGTTCCCTGACGAAGTCCGGGTGGGACATCCTCATGTATTCCATGGATCTCAACCGCCTCGTCAGCTTTCCACACTTCGGCGGTACCAATCTTTCTCCGGCGTGGTCGCCCGACGGCGCGCGTCTCGCGTTTTCCTCTTCGCGCGGCGGACATTCTGAAATCTACCTGAGCGATTCCTCGGGCGGCGGCCTTCATGCCATGACCACCGGACGCGGCCCCGATGTTTCGCCCGTCTGGAACCGCAAGACCGGATCGCAAATCGCTTTCGTCAGCGGCAGCACGGGTTTGCCTCAGGTCTACACCATGGAAGCCGACGGCACCAACCAGCAGCGTATGACTGATCAGGGATACGCCGTCTCCCCCAACTGGTCGCCCAACGGCCAATTTCTCACGCTGGCGTGGACCCGCAAATATGGCCCCGGTGAGCCCGGCTCCTCCGACATTTATCTGATGGATATCGCCAGCAAACAATGGGTGCAGCTTACCCACGACGGCGGACGCAATGACTTTCCTTCATGGTCGCCCGATGGCCGCCACATCGTCTTCCAATCGAGCCGTTCCGGCAAAGAAGAAATATGGGAGATGCTGGCCGACGGCACCAAGCTCCATCAACTGACTTTTACAGGACGTAACTCGCAACCGAATTGGAGTTGGAAATAAAACACTTCGTCTGAACCTGGGATTAAAACTCAAAGCTTGAACTGAAAGAAGAATTCCCGGGTCGCAGGAGGATTCAACGTGAAGAGGAGCAACATGAAACGTCAATCTTTAAAGGTATTCTCAACCGCCTTGATTTTTGCCGCCCTCCTTATGGTTGGCGCTTGCAAAAAGAAAGCGGTTCCGCCCCCACCGCCGCCGCCCCCGCCGCCGGCCTCGACCACCGCCTCCATCTCCGTTAGCCCGGATACGATTCAACCCGGTCAATCCGCGACATTGACCTGGCAGACTTCCAACGCCACAGATGTCTCCATCGACGGCATCGGCGCGGTGCAGCCCAGCGGATCGCAACAGGTTTCTCCCACCGATTCCGTCACCTATCATCTCGTGGCCAAAGGCCCCGGCGGCACACAGGACGCCACTACGCGCCTCACCGTAACGCCCGCGCCGGCGCCGCCGCCTCCGCCTTCATCGGCTACCGACGAAGATTTGTTCGGGCAGACTATTAAAGATGTTTATTTCGATTACGACCAGTCTTCAGTTCGTGGCGACCAGCAGTCTGCCATCCAGGCCGATGCTGCTTTCCTCGGTCAGCATCCCGGCATCAACTTCACGGTGGAAGGCCACTGTGACAGCCGCGGCTCAACCGAATACAACCTGGCCCTCGGCGACCAGCGAGCCAGCGCGGTGAAAAGTGCTCTCACGTCCGCTGGAGTTAGCGCCAGCCGCATCAAGACCATCAGTTACGGCAAAGAAAAGCCGTTCTGCATGGAAGAAAACGAAGCCTGCTGGCAGCAAAACCGCCGCGGCCACTTCGTGTATCAGAAGTAGCCTCACTTTACTCGCATGGGGCATCGCGTCAGCCATGTCCCATGCGAGCATGAAACTGCGCTTAACATTGCTTCGGGCAGGTACGAAAACCTCCAACATGGGACGCCTGTGCTAAGGAGTCCATCCACAGTGCGTCCCATTATTGGCCCTCATCTTACCGCGATGTATCCATGCTCCACGCCCGAAGCGTCGAAGAAGTCGCCGACGAAAAACCCGAGAGCGTTGACTCCGTTGGCATCGGTGGAAGCGGCTCCGGGAAAGTCCACCCGAAGAAAGCTGCCGGCCTGATCGAAGAAGCCATGGCCATTTCCGGCAGCATCAGTGAAGCTGCCCACGAAGTATCCCAACAGATTCAGCCCATAAACAACCGAGGTGACGGACCCCGGCGGATTGATTTGAGTAAAGATCCCGCCCTGTTCGCGGAAGGCGTGTTGTGTCCCCGTTGAATCCACAAAGGATCCTGCGATCTCGTCGTAATTGTTGATGCCGTAGGTGGTGGTGTTTGTGCCTCCGGGAAAGTCGAATTGGGTAAAAATCCCCGAGCTTTCCAGGAAGGAATGGATATGTCCCGAGGCATCGGTGAAGCTACCCACAATCTGGAGCTCATCATTGATGCCGAGCGCCTGCGTGGCCGTAGCCCCCGGAAAATCCAACTGAGTGAACTTGCCGAATTCACGAAACAGTCCATGCTGCGCCCCGGAAGAGTCAATAAAGGCGCCCACGATGTCCCCGAGACTGTTGATCCCCACGGTCTTGGTGGCGGTGGCGCCGGGAAAGTCAAGCTGGGTAAAGACGCCGTTCTGGTCAACTACGCCATGTTGCTTGCCAGATCGGTCTACAAAGAAACCGACAATTTCTCCCTGCCTGTTGATACCGTCCAGCTCGGTGCTGGCGCTGCCGGGTACATTGATTTGCGTGAACGTGATGCTCCCTCGCTGGGCCTGCGCAGAAATGTTTGCCAGCAGCAGGACCGAGGGGGCGACGAAAGGCAATATGCCTCTGAATAATCTGATTACTTGACTCATGGAATCTCCTTTCTGAGAGAACTTCCTTTTCCCGATTGACCTGAGGATCCAGCCCACTTCTGGACTGAGTTGCACGGGAGTTTTGCATGAATTCGCGTTCACAATGCAACGAAGTGAACTCTGTTACGAAACACGAACCCGGCAAAGAAAAACCGTTCTGCATGGAAGAAAACGAAGTCTGCTTGCAGCAAAACCGCCGCGGCCACTTCGTGACCAAAAGTAGCGGAGGTTTATGGTTCGGGGCGGAAGACAATTCCGCCGCGAGCGTCCCTATGTGAGGTCAGCTCCCCTAGCCTGCGGTGAGCGCAGCCGAAGTCGAGCAATATGTGGGGACGGCGCCCTCGACCGTCCAGTCGAGCGAAGCTCGACGGTTTTTCTCAGCCTGCTCCTCTGGCCCTGACTGGCTAGCCTAATAACTCTCAATGAACCCACTCTAACTCTTCATGTTCCATCCCACTCATTTCACAACCCACTGCGCCCCAAACCATCTAAAATAAACTCTAGGAATCTTCGCCTATGACACTACGACGCTTTGCTCTCCCCCTCGCGCTGCTCTCCGCCCTTTGCCTCACCGCTCCCGCATGGGGCGTCAACAAGGAAATGATCGAGCTGCAAACTCAGGTGCAGCAACTGCAGCAGCAGATGACCTCCATGCAGCGCAGCTTCGACGAACGCATGGGCGTGATGAAGAATCTCGTCGAGCAGAATACCGACACGGTCAACAAAGTCGCGAACGCTCTCACCAGCCTGCAAACCGCGCTACAAAAACAGCAGGGAGATTCTTCCGCCCACGTCGATCAGCTCTCCGGCCAGCTGCAGTCGCTCAACGACACGCTGGACGAACTGAAAGCCCGGCTCGCCAAAGTCAGCAAGCAACTTGAGGACATGCAGGCCCAGCAGCAAAGCGTGCAGGCCAATCAAGCCGCGGATACTGCCAAGCAACAGGCCCAGGCCTCCGCGCCTCCGCCTGACGTTCTTTACAACAACGCTCTGCGCGATTACAACGGAGCCAAGAACGATCTCGCCATCCAGGAATTTTCCGACTACGTAAAGTTCTATCCCAATACCGATCTCGCCGGAAATTGCTACTTCTATCTCGGCGAGATTCAATTCCGCCAAGGCAATTATCAGCAGGCCGAGCAGAGCTACGATCAGGTTTTGCAGAATTTTCCGACAGGAACCAAGGTCGCTTCCGCGCAGCTAAAGAAGGGATTTTCGCTAATCGAACTTGGCAAGCAGGACGACGGCGTGCAGGAACTCCGTCACCTGATCCAGCGCTATCCAAAATCACCCGAAGCCCTGCAAGCTCGTGAGCGCCTGCGCAAACTGGGCGTAGCCTCGAACGCCCGCCCTGGCGAATGATTCATCCGATGGCAAGACTCTGTGTGGGGAGATCGAATGTTGCGGTAGCTTCCCCGAGCCTGCCCTGAGCGGAGCCGAAGGGGCTGTCCGTCGAGCGCAGCTCGACGCTTTTTCTCTCGCCAGCGAAGGCCCGTTAACAGGCAACCGTAACTATGAACCCGGAATCAGACCATAACCATGACAAAGATCTCCACTAACGACCCCGACCGCGCCAAAGGTGCCACTGAAGAACCCGAGCACAACCACGACGGCAACCTTGGCCTCGAAGAACAACTCGGCCACCGCGACCAGAATCCCATTCTCAAAGACGCCGACAGCGATTTCCCCGAACCCGGAGGCAGTCCGGAACACTCCGGTGGACGCCCTCGCAAGTAGCCTAGTCCGCGCCAACGCGATCCGCATAATTGCTGGAACGCCTGGAGATTTTCCTCGCTCTCACCCCGCAGCCTCCACCACCACTTTCTGCACTTCCTTCCAAGCGCCCGACCGCGGATCGACCACCTCAAAATGTCCGGCTCTAGCGATCGCCACCAACTGCACATCTTCTTTTATTTTCTGCTTTGCGACAACATAGTCCCGGCTGAACGCTGGCGGCACAGTATCATCCGCCGCCCCGTGTACCAGCCGCTGCCGCGCCCCGATCGCCAGCTTCATGGGATCGGCCTCCCGATAATGATCCCCCACCTCCGCCGGCGTCCCTCCCAAAAACTCCACCACCGCATCGTTGCTCAAATGCAACTCATAAGCCTGCTGGAGATCAATCACTCCAGCCAGCGAAATCACTCCCTTTACGCTCTTCTCATGCGCCGCCAGACACAGCGCAAGCTGACCTCCGGCCGAGTGCCCCAGCGCCACCACTCTCTGCACATCGAACTCATACTGCCGCGCCTTCTGCAACAAAAACTGATAGCCCGCCCGAATATCCGCAAACGTTCCCGGCCAGCCTCCACCCGCGTTTCCCACGCGCCGGTATTCCAGATTCGCCGTCGCGATTCCCTTCGCCGTCAGCGCCGCACACAAATGTCCCATGTATGCCAGGTCGTACTTCGCCCGCCAATACCCTCCATGAATCGCAATCGCCAGCGGATACGGCCCCTTCCCCTTCGGCACCCGCAAATCCACAAACTGATTCTCATCGCTCCCATACGCCACGCGCAAATCCGCCTGCGGCGGTGTCAAATCCAAAATGTCATCGGAAGAAGTTGTCATGCCTGACCAAGCTTCTAGGTAGTGGGTACTCGCAACTCGGGACTCGCTACTCATACCGCAGCGCCTCAATCGGATCCAGCTTCGCCGCCCGCATCGCCGGTACCATGCCGCTCACCACGCCCACCACCGCCAGAATCCCCGTCGCCACCAACAAAATCATCGGCGAGACGATCAACCGGATATCCGCCGCCTCCGCATGTTTTGCCATCGCACTATAAAAAGTCAGCCGCCCCACTCCAATCGAAACCATGTACGACAACAAAATGCCGAGCATCCCACCCACCGCCGTAATCACCATCGACTCCGCCAGAAACTGAAACAGAATGTCCTGCCGCCGCGCGCCCAGCGCCTTTTCCACTCCAATTTCCCGCGTTCGCTGCGTTACCGTCACCAGCATCATGTTCATCAAGCCCACGCCGCCAATGCCCAGCGTCAAGGTCCCAATGAACGCAAGCAGCCCCTTCAAGGCCATCTCGATGATCCCAAACTGCGAGAGCTGCTTCTGCGCATCGAACAGGTGGATCGCCCGCTTGTCGTCTGCCTTGAAATTGTGCGCCGCGGCCAGTGTATCTCGCACGGTTTGGTCCAACTTATCGTGGTTTAGTCCTACCGAATCCATCCAGATTCCGTCCAGATAATGATTGTCCTTCAACACGTTCATCGCGTTGTATGGGATATAGATCGTGCGGTTGTCGTCGTCGTCGCCTTCCTGCATTCGCGGGCTCACGACTCCCACGACCTGAAACTCCACGCCATCGATGCGGATGTTCTCTCCCATCGCCGGCATGCCCGAAAAAAGTTTGTCCCGAGCTTCCGATCCAATCACGGCGACCAAGCCGTGCCGCGCATTATCCGCATCGTCGAGAAAACGCCCCTGCGCTATCTCCAGGTTCCAGATTTCTCCGATCCCCGCATCCAGTCCATTCACCGGCATCGTGAAAGTCCGGTTGCCGTTCTGCACAGACGACTGCTTTGTCGACATGCGCACTACATGCTTGCACAGCGGCACATTATTCCTCAGCAGCTCAATGTCGTCGTTGGTGAATCGCACCTGCACTCCTGCCTTATTGCCTCCCGCCTGCTGCGAGGTTCGTCCCGGAAATATTCCTACCGCCGTCGCCCCAAAACTCTGGAAGATATTTTCGATCGCCTGCCCAAAGCCGTTCCCGTACGCCAGCAGCAACACCACCGTCGCAATGCCCCATGACATCCCCGCCATGGTCAGCAACGTCTTCCGCAGATCGTGCCGCATCGCCGCAAACGCCTGTTGCAACAAATCTCTATGCATAAGTTCAGCTTCTAGCTCCTAGCAAATCCAGCTCATCTCAGCGGTTGAGGCGAGATGAGGAAGCGTGCCTCGGCCGCAACGACTCAATCAAAGGGTTGGCTAGAAGCTAGGAGCTAGAAGCTATTCTTTCCGCAGCGCCTCCACCGGCTGCAGCGCCGCAGCCCTTCTCGCCGGATACAGTCCCGCCACCACTCCCGCCACCGCCAGTGACACCACCGCCAGCGCCGCCGTCGAGGCCACCAACCGCGGAGGATCGAACCCGTCCCCAAGCGACACCTTCGACAACAGCGCCATCAATCCCGCCGCTCCGCCAATTCCGATCACTCCACTCAGCAGAGTCAGAAATGCCCCCTCGACGAAAAACTGAAACATGATGCTCGCATTCGTCGCTCCCAGCGCCTTGCGCAGCCCAATCTCCCGCGTGCGGTCAGCCACCGCGACCAGCATAATATTGATAATTCCAATTGCTCCCAGCCCCAGCGTCACCAGCCCCACGCTGCCCAGAAACGCATTCATGGCGTCGAAAATCTTTCCCATCTGGTCCACGGTGTTTACCGTATCCCACTCGTCAAACGAATCCGGATCGCTCGGATCGAACCCGTGATTCCGCCCAATCACCTTGTGCACTTCCTGTCGCGCCAACTCGTGCACGGCCCGCGTCTTCGGCTGATACTCGATCAACGAAATCACATCCTGCGCTTCCCCCACATTCGTCGGAGGGAAATACTCATGCATCGTGCTGTAAGGCATGAAGCTCTTCAGGTTCTGATCGTTGTTGTCCCCATGCCCAATCCTTTTCAGAGTTCCCACAACTTCAAAGCGCATTCCATTCAGCAGAACCGTTGCGCCCACCGCCGGCCGCCCGGAAAACAACGTCCGCCGCGCCTCATCCCCGATCACAATCACGGCCCGCTTCTGCGCGATATCCATGTCGTTCAGCCAGCGTCCTTCATTGATCGGCAGATAGCGAATCTGATTCAACATCGCTGGAACCCCATTGATCTGTCCGCCGGCCTGGTAAAAATCGCTCACCACCCGCATATCGTTTCGCGAAACCAGCGGCGCTGCCGCCGCCACGCTCGGGCAATCCCGCAAAATGTCCTGATAATCGCGATAGGTCAGGTAGTACTGCCGCAGCGACGTGAAACTTCCCTGCACCGCCGGCGCCCGCCCTGACCAGACGAACATCACGTTCTCGCCCAGCGTGTCGAACTGCTTCTTGTTCCCCGACCGGAAACCTTCTCCCAGGCCGACCAGCAGCAGCAGCGAAAACACTCCCCAGGCAATGCCAAACATGGTGAGAAACGAACGCAGTTTGTGCCCCCATAGCGTCCGCAGAGTCTGCCCGAAGATGTCCAGAATAAGCCGCACTTTGTAATGATTATACGAGGAAGGACCGCGGCCAGTTCCCTAGGTATAAAACGCGGCAATGGCCCTTCAAGCACCGTGAAAGAGCGGCGCTTTCAGCGCCGCGAAGAAGATCTAAAACAAGAGCGGCCTTCAGGCCGAGTGGCTTTTGCCTAAGGAATCCGTCGTGACTACGTCTCTAAATCAACCTTTCTATGAGTCCACGAGCCGACTATCTTTTGCGCCGGAGAAGAGAGCTTACCTCAGCGGCTGAAGCCGGTGCCTTCGTGGCCGGCTTAACGGCACGACTGAAGTCGTGCCCTTCCCCGTCCTTGCAGGCGTTAGGCTTGCGGAACCCTGTAAGTTTTTTTCCACTAATCTCCACAAATCATTTCTCTCCGCCACAAAACTCCGCTATTCTCTACGCGGGATGAACACGCTGCCTCTTTCCGAGCTGCTCGGCGCCACGGTCTATGACCCGTCTGGCGCGGAAACCGGCCGCGTCCGCGAGGTAACTCTCGCCCCTCAGGAAGACCGCGACCGCATCGCTTCGTTCATCGTCAAAACCAAGTCCGGCAACCGTATTCTTCCCTTTTCCGCCATTTCCACCATCAACGCGGGCATCCACACCTCCACCGCGTCCGCCGATTGGGCCGCCGCCAACGGCTCGGAAGGCCTGTTTCTGCTCGAACGCGATCTGCTCGATCAGCAGGTCATCGACGTTCACGGACGCAAGGTTGTTCGCGTCAACGACGTCGAGCTCCAAATCGACTCCCTCACCGAGGCCGGCCGCCCTCACGCCATTCTCCGCGTTCAATCCGTCGATATCGGAGCCCGCGGCGCCGTTCGCCGCTTGCTGCGTGGTCTCGCGCCCCGTGCCGCTCTCCATCTCTTGCTCCAGAAAATTCCTCCTCGCACCATTCCCTGGAGCTTTGTCGATCTCATCGAGACCGACCCCGCGCGGCGCGTCAAACTCAAAATTTCTCATGACGGCTTGGCCACGCTCCATCCCGCCGATATCGCTGACATCGTCGAAGACCTTGCTCCTGACGAGCGCGAAGCCGTCTTCCGCACTCTCGATGAAGACGTCGCCGCCGAGACCCTCGAAGAGGTCGACCCCAAGGTTCAGCGATCGATCGTCGAATCGCTCGACTCCGAACGCGCCGCTGACATCGTTGAAGAAATGGATCCCGACGCAGCCGCCGACCTGCTCGCCGATCTTTCTCAGGACCACACCGAGCAAATTCTCGTTCAGATGGAGCCCGAGGCCAGCCAAGAGGTCGTCGAACTCCTTGAGCATCGCGAAGAAACTGCCGCGGGCCGCATGACCACCGAGTTCCTCGCGCTTCCGGTCGCCGCCACGGTCGAGAACGCCATCGGCGTCCTGCGCGAATTCGAAGGCGGCGTCGAATCGCTAAGTACCATCTATTTAGTCGACTCTCACGGCACCCTCGCCGGCGCCGTCCCGCTCGCCAAGCTCGTAATCGCCACGTCCTCAACTCCTCTGCTCACGCTGCTTCAGGAGCCTCTTGTCTTCACTCAGGAAGCTGCCAGCGACAACGAAGTCGCCGAACTCTTCGACAAGTACAACCTCATGACCCTGCCCGTGATTAACAACCACAACAAACTCGTAGGCGTAATCACCTCCGACGACGTAATCACCATGCTCCGCTCCAAGCTGTAAAAAGCAGCGGTCGGAGCGCCAGCGACGGCCTCTCACAATTTGTCATTCCAACCGGAGCCGGAGCGACAGCGACGGCGTAGCGGAGGGACCTGCTTTTCTCTCCGCCCAGGCAAAACGCCCTCGTTCCAATTTCGTAACAACTTCAAACTTTAGCTTGACACCCCATCAACTCGTGATAATCTTCTCCGAAATTTTTGTGCCAAGGCCCTCCCCCGCCTTGAAAGTGCGGTTTCCCTACAAGTAGAGGAGTTGTATCCGTGAGCCCCAGACTATCCTTCGCCCTGCTCGTGATCGTCTTCGCATCCTCTATTGCGAATGCCCAGACGCGTGTGCATACCAACAGCGTCCACACAGGCGAGCCTTCGAAAGCAGCTCCGTGTCAATCCGTGTCGATCACCTCCAGTGAGAGTTCCCTTCCCCAAACCGGCGCGCCAGCTTCGTCTCCGCCCAAAACCTGTGACCACCTTGAGCAGGAGACGAAGCTTCGTGGCGCTCAATTCGAACTCGACAATCTGCGCCTGGAAAACGCCGCCACTCAATTCTCGGGCTTGACTTCTTCCTGTGACGAAAATGTCCGCGCGGTCGCCGCCCAAAGCTTCGAGAGCACTCACTCCGCCATGGGAACATGGTGGTGGCTCGAAGGCCGCTACTTTCCACCTCTCCGCTGGTTTCACCACCCCAGGTTTTGGTCGGCCACTGGACATACTCTGCTGATCATCGTCATAATCCTGCTGATCCTCCTGCCCTTCTTTTATTGGACCGAGTTCCGCGCCCTCCAGGAAATCACCGAATCCTCAACTCTCATCCTGCAGAAGCTGAGACCAGTCTTCCTAGTAGACAATGTCCCACGCGCCAGCATCATGACGCCTTCCGGTCTCACCGATCCCACGCAGGCCAAGCTCTTCGCTTCCATGCTTGAAAGTTCCTCCGACGATGTTCGCCGAGTCCTGGAACGCGCCGGCGGTGGACTTCAGGTTCGCGCCACCGCTTTGCTCGCTCTTCCGTCTGCTACCACGACCCAACTTGTCGATAACCTCCCCAAGGTCAAGGGAGTGGACGTCGCAGGTTTCGCCAAGTTCGTTTTGTATCTCAAGCGTTACCTCGGATGGCGTGTCGAATCGGAGGTGGGATATTGCCCGCCAACCAAGAATGCCGATGGCACCCAGTCCCCCGCGCGCATTGTGGCCAATGCGTCATTGCGTCACGCCTTCTGGGTTCGCGGCGGACCTTGGCCGGTGCAGCGTACCGTCCAGCATGACTACGACATCGACGGCGTCGCATTCGCCATCGCCGCCCGCATTATGGGGTTCAACGCCATGCGAGGCAACCGTGCCCAATAATGTGCTGGCCGGCCCGCTCGGGTTCACGGACGAGCATTGCTTCGGGCTCTTCATGGAAGGGCTTCGCGCGCTCCAGCAATACGAAGACGAAGCTGCGGGCGAGCATCCCTGCGAGGACACTCTGGCTCGCACCATGGGTTCTGCCCTTGGCTGTTTCCGCGAATGCGTCTCCCGCTACAGCGATGACTGTTTGCCGGTTTTTTATCTCGGCGTAGCCCTCAGCATGAAGAATCAGGAAGTCTATGCAGACCGGCTCGTTGAACTCACCCCGGAACTCACCGCTTTCGGCCGTGTGCTCCAGTTCGAGGATGAGGTCAATGCACTCTCCGTCATACCCGCCCAAGAGCCGGATGCAAGCAAGACGCTGCGGGAAGATAAATTAAGCTTCGCCAAAGATCGCGCCGAGGAAGATCGAGTGATCGCTCAGCCCTTTCGCGATCTCGGCAACCGTCCCTGGCCCCTCCTGGAAGAAGCGTCTCGTTTGTTCCTCTCCCTGACCGAAGGTCCGGTCCCGACGGAGCTTCGGCGCGTCGCCATCTACAATTTAGCGCAGGTGTACGCTCGCCGCGGATCAAGAGACGAACTCGATTATCTTCGCGGCGCCCTTAACGTCATCTATTCGGAAACTCTTCCCGATCTCGCCCAGCTCACTCAGCAGGTCGAAACCTGCGAACTCGCGTACCAATCCGCCTCTCAATTGCCTGGTACTGCGCTGGCCCGGTTCTCCGCAAAGAAAAAGTTTCTGCGCCAGAGGTCGATCGCTCAGGCGCGCCAAGCCGTTCGTTCCGCCTACGAGGCCATCGCTCTCAGCATTCAGTTTGATACTCTCCGCGAAAGTCTCAACGTCCGCCTCGCGGCGTTTGAAGCGACCGATAACCTATTGCAGGCGATTACCGCCGCCAATACCGTTGACGACTCTATCAAAGATACCAAGCTCCTCGATCCCGGTTTCAAAGCCGACCTTCGCGCCGATTACCTCACCAGGACGGGATATGCAAAGTATGAATTTGCCTCGATTCGTGAACTTCACGCAGCGATACCGACCAAGCCCGGCCTCGCCGCAGCTCTGGGAATCCCTGCCGCCGGGCCCAGTGCGCGTTTCTTTCTAGATAGCGCGGCCGAAGACCTTAGCATCGCTCTCGAACTAAAAGAACATTGGAATCCCGCGCAAATCTATCTTGCGCTGGTCCGCCGCATCCAGGCTGGAATGGCCGAAGCCCGCGCCGAAATGTTTCGGAACGAGCAAGATCTGGTGTTGGCCGATGACCGCGCGGCGCAGGCTGAGGTCGAAGACGCTGTCAAAGATCTCCTCAGCAAAGATTCGGCAACCATCGTCAAAACAGCGGACAAAATAGTCGAGAACCGGAAGAAGATAAAGGAAATCGACGCACGCATCGATAAGAAAAGCCAAGTCTTCAAACGACAGATCGACGCGAGTGAGCGGGAACAGAAACGCTTCGCCCGTGAAGCCGACGCGCTGTTCAACGCCCTCCAGGGCATTTCCCCGAAGCCGCCAGCCACGGTCCCAGCGCCTTCAGCTTCAACGCCTGCGCCCGTCAAGCCTGCGGCACCCGACCAACCGAGCTCCTCCGCTCCCGCCAAATCCGCAGCCAGCTAGAGCACCCATCGTAGGGCCAACGGTGAGGCGACGAATCACTAACCGCCGACCACTAGCCACGAATCACCAACCACTGTTTATAATCATTCGTTCCCAGGAGAGAAATCTTTTGCCCTTCGACGACCTCCGACAATGGATCGCCGCCCTCGACCGCGCCGGCGAACTCAAACGCATCCAAACCGAAGTCGACCCCATCCTGGAAATCGCCGAGATCACCGACCGCGTCAGCAAAATGCATTTGCGGAAAGATAAAAAAACTGAGGGTGCCCCATCCAAGCCGTCCTTTGGCTTGGGTGGGAACCACGAACCTCGACCCGAACCCGGTGGCCCCGCCCTCCTCTTCCAAAACCTCAAAGGCCATCCCGGCTCTCAGCTACTGATCAACCAGTTCGGCTCTGAGTCCCGCATGAAACTCGCTCTCGGCGTGAACTCCTTCGACGAATTTGCCGACCGCATCAAAATGTTTCTTGACGTGAAATCCCCGCAAGGCTTCCTCGACAAACTAAAAATGCTCCCGCTTCTCACCGAAGCCGGAAAGTTTTTCCCCAAGACCGTCCCCACCGGCCCCTGCAAAGAAGTCATCAAGCACGACAATTTCTCGCTCCTCGATTTCCCCATCCTGCAATGCTGGCCGCAGGACGCCGGCCGCTTCATCACCCTCCCCTGCGTCACCACCCGCGACCCCAAAACCGGCAAACGCAATCTAGGCATGTACCGCCTCCAGGTCTACGACGCCACCAGCACTGGAATGCATTGGCAACGGCAGAAGGTGGCCGCCGAACATTTTCGTCAAGCCTTGCGAAACGCGACCGCTGATGTGGGAGCCATCACCGGCCATGTGGGGGCGGCCGCCCCCGGCCGTCCAGCGCGCGCGAATTCTGCGCGCGCAGCCGTGAATATAATGGCGCAAACCTCCGGAGGCTCGAACCTGGCCACCACTCATCCCTCCGGCCGCATGGAAGTCGCCGTCGCCATCGGCACCGACCCTGCCGTGACCTTTTCCGCCATAGTCCCCGCCCCTCCCGATGTCGAAGAATACTTAATCGCCGGCTTCCTCCGCGCAGCCCCTGTCGAGCTAGTAAAATGCGAAACGGTCGACCTAGAAGTCCCCGCCACCAGCGAGATCGTTCTCGAAGGCTACGTCAACCTCGACGAACTCCGCACCGAAGGCCCCTTCGGAGACCACACCGGCTTCTATTCGCTCGAAGATCTCTACCCTGTCTTCCACGTGCAATGCATCACGCATCGCAAAGATCCTATCTACGCCACCACTATCGTCGGCAAGCCGCCCATGGAGGACGCCTACATGGGTAAAGCCGTCGAGCGCGTCTTCCTCCCGCTCATGCGCCTCACCATCCCTGAATTGATCGACATCAATCTACCGATCGAAGGCGTCTTCCACAATCTGATGATCGTCTCCATCCGCAAGTCCTATCCCGGCCAAGCCCGCAAGGTGATGAATGCCATCTGGTCGCTAGGACAAGCCATGTTCACCAAAGTCATCGTCGTCGTCGACGAAGACGTAGACGTCCAAGACCTCGCCGACGTAACTCTGAAAGTCCTCAACCACATCGACCCCGAACGCGACATCCAATTCACGCTCGGCCCCGTCGATTCGCTAGACCACGCCTCCCGCCTCGCCAACTACGGCTCGAAAATGGGCATCGACGCTACCCGCAAATGGCCAACAGAGGGCTTCACACGGCCATGGCCGGATGAGATTGTTATGGACGCGAAGACGAAGGCGTTAGTGGATAGTAAGTGGAAAGCGCTGGCTGGAGAGTTAGGGATTGACTAGCTAGTGGTGGGACTTGTGTGGGACCGGGCCTCTGACCCGGTCGCCCAGCGAAGCTAGGCCCTCGCGCGGTGAGGGGCTGCGACGTTTTAGATCGCAACGTCAAAATAGTTCTCGGCGTTGTTGATCGTGACAGCGTACCTCGAAAAGAAACCGTTCTGCCCTAGGAGACCCATTCCAACATGTTCCAAGGTTTCGCAGAAACCAGCGTATAGCTCGAACGTGAACGCGACTGTGCGAGGCCCTCCGTCGGGAGGAACATTCCACACTTGCACTGTGACTGTTTCGAAATACGCAAGCTGCGGAGCATCGGCAGTTCCCGAGAACACAAAACTATTCTGGTTGGGAATCGCTATTCCAAGCTGGCCGGCCAACGATGCCGGAAAGAGGCTCTCATCCGCGCCACTATCTACTAGAGCTAGAGCGTTCACCGACAGATTGTTTCGCTTCAGCGTTAGGAAAAGCACCGGGCGTTTCGTAGTTTTGCTGCTGGGGAACGCCCCGCTCGGTGAAGACCGGAAAATGACAAAGGGAAACTGCATCTATAGAATCAAGGCACCGACCGGTGGAACCTTCATGACCACCGGATCGTCATTTCCAGTCTGCCTTGCCTTTTGCAGCGCCTCCTCAATTGTCTTGCCCGTACCGACAATTCGGTTGTCGCCTTTGGAGAGGGCAATCCATTCCCCGGCAGGGGCATCTTTCAAGGCCTCGGTCAGATCAATTGGCATCATGGCGTAGTTAACCCTGCACATAAGCATAGCATCTCTCGGGGCTGCCCAATCTTTTAAGATGGGCATTGATGCCATCCGCAAATGGACCACCGAAGGCTTCACGCCCCCTGTCCCGATGAGATTGTGATGGAAGCGAAGACGAAAGCATTAGTGGATAGTAAGTGGAAGGCGTTGGCCAAAAAGTTGGAGATTGAGTAAAACTTGGAATCAAGGTATGCTGTATGTACATTTCGTGCATGTCCCATGACGGTTTGCCTCACGAGGCTAGCCGATGCTCTTCGAGTGGGACGAAAGCAAGCGGCATGCCAATCTTGCCAAGCATCTGATCGACTTCGCCGATGCTATTCGGATTTTTCAACGCCCTGTATTCGAGAAACTGCAGCGACGTCACGGCGAAGATCGAGTGCTCGCCTTCGGCTTGCTGGAAGATGTTGAGATTGTCGTAATTTACGACGTGCGCGGAAAATACCGCCGAATGCTGTTGCCGATGCATCCAAGCCTGAAACACGCCTTGCTGGAGTGGAGGTCTCAGAGTCTTTACAACCAACCAGAGCATTTCACTTTCCTTCGGAAAGACTGAAAGGCAACAAACCACTCGATCTGGCGTCAGTGCTCAAGAAGAAGGTCCAACCTGCGTTCAAGAAGATCGGTATCCAGGCGTGGGCTGGCATACGTTTCGGCATTCGGTTGGAACTATGCTGGCGGAGATGGGCGAACATCAGCTCACGATCCGCGACTACTTGCGGCACAGCAATCTTCATGTCACGAACAAGTACCTGCAGGCGACATCGAAGACCAAACGCTTGGCGCACGACAAATTGGTCGACGCTATTTTGCCGACGGGTATTTTGCCGAAGACAAATCTAGTTCTAGTCCAATGAGCGCTGTTTGGAACCGTTCTCGGATGGGACCATTCTCGTTCGGCGCTTATCGTCCCCTAACATTCCCTTATTTGCTGGACGTTAGGGTTGCAAGTGCCTGAAAAGAATGGCGGGGACGACGGGACTCGAACCCGCGGCCTCTGCCGTGACAGGGCAGCGTTCTAACCAACTGAACTACGTCCCCACTTTGTTTTCTTACCTTTATCGGAAACCCGCGTCTTTACTGGCTTTCCTCATGTTCAATCGTTTCGCCTGCGTCGCCCATTTCAACCCTATAGAACCAAATTCCGAGGTTAATGGACACCATGGACACCAAGCTACACCACCGTCCAAAACTGTTCTGCAGGCAAGCCCGACCCAGAGCAGCTGTCCCTGCCCCGTCAATGAATTGTAGCAGAGCGAATTCAGATCAGTACAGGTTCTGCCTGCTAGAGACTAGCAACTGAAAAAATGCCGCAACACGCCCTCGCAGAGGCCGGCCAACAGATCGATCTGTACGAGGCGTTTTGATTTTGCATCCGCTCCGAGCCCGGAAACGCTTAGAATGTCCAGGCGTGATGGGCAAGCTTCAGTTGCGTGACCGGCTAATCCATGAGCGTGCGAAACAGTTGGGTATTCCGGAACCATCGGATGCCGAAGTCGAAACACGCGCAAGAGCCGAATTACGTGCGGCGGCACAGAAGGCGATTGCCGCTTTGGAGCCGATGACCCTCAAAGACCTTTCCGAAGCTGGTGCAGAATTCGAAGAAGTCGAAAGCCGGGGCGGCTTCTACGACCTTGCACGAGGGTTGGTCGAAAAGGGTTATGCACTCGAAGGCTGCATCCTGCTACTGGCGACGTGGAATGCCGCCCGTTTTTCGAAAGTTCATTTTGAAATTGACGCTCTGCGAAATGCACTCACAGACCTGCGTGACGATTTTTCTGCCCTTGCTGGATACAGCATCCAGACCGTCGATTTGGAAGTCCACCGTAATCGCATTGAGGCGATGTTCAACCGCCTCGCGGCGATTAAGGGCGTGGAATATACGGGTGCGTCGAAACTGCTGCACTTGATGCTTCCAGAGCTATTTGTGGCTTGGGACTCCTACATCCGTGGCGATGCGAATGAAAGGTTTTATTCCGGGCTGCCGTGTGTCATCTCCAAAAAATGGTGCCTTGTGCGATACGACCAAATCGGTCGCGGATACGTGGACTTCCTCTTGGACATGCAGGGCCGGGTTCGGGGCTTGGCATATGCGAAGGGCAGTAAGACGCTTCCGAAGAACCTTGATGAATGGAATTACGTCCAAGTCACGATACGAATTCAGGTGCTAGAGAAAGCGGAAGCGGAACTCCGCAAAGCACGCTGATCGCTGGATTATCGTCTGGGCTTGCGGCGCTCTGCCTAGAGTGCCTACGAAGCGAAGATTATGGCAGAATGCTCTCCTCGTGTCGGCAAGTCCGATATTCAAATGCTGGTTGTTGATCGAGAGAGGGCAGACTTGCTCCCAGACCAGGAACCGGATCGTTCGGGCTGTTCGGTCTCACTCACTGAGTTAAAGGATTGGCTAAAGGGGTACGGCCCGAAGAAAACAGACGATCTAGAACTACCGGAGCGTTCAGAATGATTCTCGACACGGCTATCAAGATAGCGAATGTGCTGCACAGTTATATCGAGCTGCTGACATGGCCTATTGTCGCGTTTGTAGCACTCTTTCTCTATCGAGACATCATCCGTTCTCTCTTGCCGGGGTCGAAGATAAAAATGACCGTTTCTGGCGTCACGTTTGAAACGACGCTTCCAGTGATCAAACAGTCGATAATCGAGAGTTTGGGAGACGTGGAACTAACAGAGGACCAGTGGTCCTGGCTCGTGAAGTTGCGTTCTCAAGAACAAGTCGAGATTTGTGATGCGGATAAAGAGGTGCTTAGGCCACTGCGCAATGCCGGTCTCATACGGACGCATCCAAAGGGGTATCTTTCAAAGGCCAAGGCGGTCAAGATTTCGAGATTAGGCAAGCTGTTAGTGGAAGCGTCGGGGCGCGGGTAGCAAACTAAGCGATTTCGTCGAGGTTCACGAAAAAACGCCGTGGGTTTTGGCGGTACAATAGTCGCATCGTGAGCCGCTCTTCGTCTCCGGAGGTCTGCCATGTATATTCTCGTTCCCTGGAAGCCAGTCGTTCTCGTGTGGGGATTGCTGAGCGCGATGATATTCTTTGGTTTCGTTGCATCGTCGGTGCTTCAAGGAAAGGACCCTTTCGCACCGGGTGCGACCATCAGGCAACCCTCCCCCGTGAAAACGGGTGGTGCGCAAGCGGGGCAATCTAACCACTCCCACAAAGGGGCTCGGACTCCGAGTCAGTGAAACCTCGGAGATCGCTTCTCGCTGAACTCTTTGCATGGCCTTTTCGGTCACGTCCTTCGGTGGTTTATCTTGCCCAATATTCTTTCCAGCTTTTGCTTCAGCACGACCTCTGCGGGAGAACGTCCTTGGCGTCCGAGCCATGAGACAAAATCCTTCATTTTGACTTCGTGCTTTACGGGTGGCTGCTGGACAACAACAGTCACCGTTGCGAATCCCTGACCGATCTCTCCTACCCAGGTGTCCTGTTGCAAGGCCGCAAGAGCAGTAGCGATCGCTTCATAGAGAGTTTCCGCGGTGACCTCTACGGAGTGCTCAACGTCTCGAATATCCTTTATCGCAACTGTGCAAGCTCGAAGAACCACAAACAGAAGCCTAGCATATTCGTGTTTTGTTCGCCACGTCATCTTCCGCTTCTGTCTTCGGGAACCAGGTTTGCGAGGAAGCTGGTGGTTATTTGATCCGCGGAAACCACCTCAGTTCCGATGGTTTTCGTGAATTGCATAGGTACTATTTTGCTGGAAACGAGTAGCGGAACGACTCGAGGATTTGCGACATTTGTAATCCGGCGGAGACCGTCGCTGTGCGTCTGAATGAACCCAACTCTTCGCAGGTGCTTATGCAGTTCATCACCGGGGAGGCCACGGAAACGAACCAGTTGATCGGCCACCTCGCTGACGGTTCGTGCGAACAGGAGTTCCTTACATTCGCAGACACAAACGACATTATCCTTCCATGCGAGAACATCAACATCTCCCGACGCATCATTCGGGAGAGCTCCGAGTTCATTCATTTCGACCTCCAAGCGGACGTTCCACCCCTCTGCGCTGAAGAGCGTTCCTACAGCTCTATTGAAATCCAATCCTCTACGCGCATTGACTGCACCGGTGTATTTTTTCATCCGCGCGCTGTCGAAGTATTCCGTTTCGAAGGCGCCTTCATAACATTCCATGACGGTGTGCCGGAAACTATCCTCACAGAAGCCCGGAGCGTAAACGACTCGTCCGTCGCCTAGTTCGACGAGCGGTCTTGTCATCAATGACAGCCTGCGGCGATATCGCCAGGGATACCAATCCTTGTCCCGGAACGGCTTTCTGACAATCTCCCATCGATCTCGCGGACTCAATATGAAGCTGCGCCACACTCCTGCGATCTCGCCCTCAGAGAAACCTCCTGCGGCGAGTGTCTGAGCTAGAGAAGCGGTTTCGCGCACAACCACGAAAGCGGTGTGGCTGATCGCATCCTCCAAGAGGAGTATTCCCAAATCTTTAAGTCTGCTAGGGCTTATCCCGAACTCCCCACGGAAGCTCTCAACAAACTCCTCTCCTAAAACCTCGTTTTCCGTTTTTGTACCCTCTGTGGGAGCCGAGAAGAAGTTCTCATATCTTTGGACGTCAGCCATGTGACTTTTTTCGAAATGACTAGTCATGTATGGACGCATGACATCCATGAAATTGTCGCCAAAGGCGAAGTCACCGAGAGGTGAGATCTGCATTGAAGCGCCCGCGCAACCGGCTCTGACTGCGTCGGATTGCGCTGCGGTCGCGATCAGTAGAAGGACTTGGCTTCCCAAGTAATCAACATCGGCTTGTGTCGCAGCCCGCCCGCCCGTCAGTGGGCACGTGCAAACCGCCATCTCGACAATGATTCGGCTCGTGATCTGTGTACGATCTCGCTTTGCCTTCAGCGCCTGCGTAGCTAAAAGGATGTCATTTCGATCATCATGAAGAGAAAGGACTGCCCTGCTTGTGAGTTGCCATCTGTCAAGGTCACTGAGGAGTCGCTCATGGTTTGTAATGCAAGCAATGACCAGATCGGCTCGATCAATCTCACGCAGCCGCGCCTCGATTCTTGTCCAAAAAGCATGCACGAGCTGATTCAATGCACGATTGGACGAATCAACAGTATCTATCTTTGAAGGAGCAGTTAAGTTTGCTTCCTGAGCGATGTGGATCGCACTAAATGCCACCTCGTCATCATGGAGTAGCTCGGGCGCTTCATGATCAAACTCTTGCAGATATTGACGAGCATCTCTGGTCACAAAAAGATGCATGAACCGATCGTCGTCAGACAGGGCCAACGCGAGGAGGACTTCAGTGGCTCGCTCGTGGCCGCCTCCGAGGCCTGCCACGACCAGGGCTCCGTTGACGAAAGCATTGACTAAAAGACGTTCCGCCTCGTTTTTGGGCGAATTCCCCATCGCCACAAAAGCCATTGGTAGACGAAGAGAGACGACGCGGCCCATAACCTCCATGGGAATAGAAGCTACCGTCGGGATGCCCTTAATTCTCTCCGCAGTCCAGTCTTCATGCTCCGCTATCTCCGATACGTCCAGACTGAAGATCACGTTGTCGCTTCCGAGCTCTGGAATTAATTCGTCCAGCGTTGGAGCAATCCGTTCGACCCACTTCACGGCAGTTTCCCACACGTTGTAGACCAGATGTCTACGGTCACGGTTCGAAACAGTTGTCGAACAATCGACCCACCAACCCCTTCTCGCAGTCTCCACGGCACCTTCAAGCGTGCCATTGGCGACGGGAATCAACGCACCATACGTTTTTTTGGCAGAATCTTCCTTAAAGTGGGATCTGCTGTTTAGCTTACGTACCCGTTCCCAGTTGGCGCGATCGGGACGATAGACACAGTGATCATCCATTCCGGAACGATTATCTAGGCGCATATCAAAAATGAATTCCGGTCCGTAGGCCACGTGGTTGGGGGAATCAGGACCGCTGTCACGCGGGATGAGGCGATAGTCGTGATGTGTCCACATCGAATACAGGTTTGCATCACTATGAGCCTCGAACGAAATCCCTAATCCTTCCAAAGCAGAGCGCTGCATGGACAGTTTCCAAAGTAGCAACCTCCATCTGTGATCATTTGCCATGAGTCGATCCAGATCTGCCGATGACCAGACCTGCATTCCACAGTTCGGTGCCGGCTTTCGCGGTAAGGCGACCGCGCATCCCCTCCATACTCCGCCCATAACGATCAGGGTTAACCCGCTAATGCACCCTCCTTTATCGAGAAGCTTTTGCGCGCTCGCTTCTATAAACTGGGACAGAGAGTCACGGAAAGGAGGATGCCATTGTGAAGCAATACCTTCGCTCTCAATTTCATGAACATCATCGTGCAAGAAAAGAAGATGGAGATACTTGCCTCCATCAAAACGGAAGGCAGTCTGAGTTACATAACGGGCCGGTGGAACCCCTTCTCTCGGCAGTAGGGAGGTCAAGACATCGGAGGCGAGTACGCCGTCTACGGCTTGGAGAATTGTTCGTCGTCCTTGGATGCGTGCCAGACTTTTCTGCAAGCCATTGAGTAGTCCGAGATTTCGCACCGATGAAAAAGCATACGAGACGACCGCCATTGATATCGCAGTTGGATGCGCGACAATCAGAAGATCACCGAGGGAAACGAATGGCTGGCGTCGAATCGCTCCCAGGGTCGTGTTCGCTGCTCGCGCGCAGAATTCGTCGAATGTGACTGAAAAAGGCCTTATCACATCGATCGCAATCTGTAACGCCGCGAGGTCGTTAGCATCGATGAGAGCCTGCCGACTAAGAGACCACAGCGCCGCATTCGAGGCCGGTAGCCATACCGTGGATGATTCGCTTTCGGGTTTCCCGGTGAGCCTTGGATACCCTTTTCGAGTGACAAGTAGATCCGAAATCCTAACGACAGAGTCACAGTCTGCCCGCAGAGATCTTAAGCTGTCAGGGCCCGAGTCTAGCGCGTCCAGGACATCTTGCAGGTAGTAATCCGGGTTGCTCCAGTCTCCAGTAAAGACACGGCGGTTCCCGAACTGTGTCATGACATTGCCAACCGCGACATCTTCTGCAGGGTCTTCTCGACGAGATAGGGGAGAGTGGGAAAGGAATTGGTTCAGCCAACGATCCAGAGCAGCGACGGTCACTTGTTGGCTGCCGTTCGCGTGGATTGCGACAAAATGCAGCAGAGAATCCAGCCGCACTATACACGTTCGGTTCTCAGCAACCAACGAAAGTGCGGCTACCGCCGTCAGGCTCGACAGTCGATCATAGGACCGCAGATCGCGCACCAGCTCTTCTAGACCTTCACTGATCCGCCCGAAGCCATGGTCTTCGATCTCGTGAAACTCGCGGTACATCTGTTCCAAGGCGTTCTCTATCGAGGGTGGGGCGGTCGCCGCCCTACCGTGACACTTCTTGTACTTTTTACCCGACCCGCAGGGACAGGGATCATTGCGACCAGTCTTCACCATGCGATCACCTGTCCATCGCTTGTGCGCCAGTCGAGATGTCCGCTCACCGGATATGCTTCGACCTTAAGCGTCTTCCGTGGATGCGATGGACAGTCAGGGCAATCCACGAACGAACTCCTCGGTCTTGCTGATCAGGCGTTTCACTTCCCCGTCGAAGGAGCGAAAATCTATAAGGTCCAGACGCTTTGCGTTCCATCCCATTTCCCAGATGGCCCAGAACAAAGTATGCAGGAAACGCAGAATTTCATGTACGTCAGTGATTAGCGTCTTCTCGAAAAGTGCAAGGATCGCCTTGTCATCTTGAATGCTCTTGTGCGCGAATACCTGGTGCCGTATAGGCTGGTAGATAGCTTTGAACTTCTGGTAATTTGGGGTCAGCGCCAGTCGCAGCGGTTCAAGATCCGCTCGGGTCGGTTCCCATGCATTATCGACATATTCCACAAGCCATCCAGGATCGACGCCGACAATCCGCGACGCTCTTCGCTTCCGATCGCGCAACACCGACTTCGAGAACAACGACGGGTTAGCAATTGTGTCATCCACTACTCTATGCACAGAGTAAACATCGCGTCGCGTGTCAAAAATGCGGCCGAACGTGACAAAGAAGGTGGTCTGAAGGCTGTAGGCGTTCAACATCCAGAATTCAGCAAAGCGATTGTATTTGTCGAAAATGTCGGGGTTCTCGGCAGCGAGGCGGTGGATGGTGAGATAGGTGAAGTTGCTCCTTATTGCGGTCTCCACGTCTCCACGTATGACCTCGAACATGCGCCAGTAATCTGCTTCCGTTATTGATGTGGCACGGGTGCGCGTCATCCCAATACGCTAGCATGAGTGTCGACTGAGTTTCTTATGTGATTCTCCCCAGCTTGCGGGCGCGCCGTCTCACTTGCTAGGAGAACACAATCGCTCAAGCGTGGTGCGGGCCCGGCGGGAGGTGGAGATTGACAAAAAACATCGTGCTTTATTCGCAACAGGGTTGAATGTTCTGCAACCAAGCGAAGGAGTATCTTTCGCAAAAGGGCCTAGCCTTTCAGGAGCGAGACATAGCTCAAGATCCCGACGCACTGGCGATCTCAAGAAACTTGGCTACATGACCACCCCTGTGATTGATGAGTACGTAGTTGACACGAAGACTGTTCACGAGTGATCGACATCCAAGTAGCTAAACTCCGCGCATTAACTCGCTGATCGTCATCTCAAAACTTTTGGCCAGGATGTCGAGCGTGTTCAGGCATGGCTCCTGAGTTCCCTGCTCCATAGCGTGCAGGAATCCCTTTGCCAATCCGCTGTGCTCTGATAGATAGACGAATGTCCAACCGTGATCTTTCCGCAGTGTCCCAAGTCTCTTCCCGAACCTTACATTCAACGCAGTTTTCCCTTTTGACATGCGGGGATGATTGCAGGTATTATCTTTTGCGTGTTCCGCTATAGAGGAACGTCGAGTTTGAGACCGTGCTTGCGAGGGGGCTGTTAGGCGTCCTGTGCGGTCAGGATTGCGCCAAGCACGGTCTCCTTCCCCCTGGAAGGATTCGCCCTATGCGTCACAACGGCGTGGAATACCCGGAGTTGAAAGGGAAAACAGTCAGACGGGTGTGGTTCAAAGACGACGATGAGTTCACCGCACTCTTCTTGGAGTTTGAGGATAACACTCGTGCCAGGTTCGATCTGAGAGCCGCTGTCACCTTCGAAAGAGCACCTGAGATGTGCAGCATCGCGTCGAATGGCGATCTTGACGATTGGCGAGATTTGAGGACACAGCGCCTGGCACCACACGAATCCTGAGAGGAAATGCATGGCATCGAAACGGGAAAAGCCACTCGAACGTCATCTGTACTGTCGTGGCAGGAAGTGCCGCTCAGTGACGTGGGACACCTTGCGTATCAGCATCGACGGACCGCACGCCCGGTACACCAAAGGTCATCGGGGTTTCTATAACGGCGACATTGATGGTTGCATCGACGATTTCTTGGTCGTGCTCAAATGCGAAGCTCGTAGGCTACTCCGGGAATGCGCGAAACAAACTCCCGCACTCAAACAGTTCAATCTCAAGTTCGCTTAGGGGTAAGTCGTATGGCGAAAGACTGGAATCCGCAGTATCCAGGGGATGAGGTCGTGTGGAAGTCCATCAACGCGGTGCTACAGGATGCGTGTGAAGAGAAGGGCACGACGCTGGACAAGGTTTACAAGGAAATATCCCGCAGAGAACCACCGGGACACTTGCGCAGAGTCATCGGCATCAACCTCAGAAACGCCCGCGAAAAGGTCGGATTGACTCGTGAGCAAGTCAGCAAGCGCTCGAAGGTTCCGCTTCGCAGAGTCATTTTGATCGAACAGGGTCGAACTGACGCCGGCTTCCTCGAATGGGTGAGGATCGCCTATGCGCTCGGAATTAAACCGTCGAAACTCGCTGAGGCTCAGGAAGAGATTGAGAAGAAGCTGGGTTGGGAGAAGACTGGATCTGACTCCTAAAACCCTTTACAATGTGGGCGCAAGCTGAGGGGGTAAGCCGCCCGTCGCAGCGCAGCATAACTCCGGGCGGCTCTTTGCGCATTTGCGCCTGATCTCGGTCTCTTCAGAGATCGATCTCCACAAACCTATAAGAAGTACGTGATAGTATTTGGGGTGCCAATCAGGGTGTCCTATTTCTGGGCACCCGGCTGCCGCCGACCGCGACGGCTAAGAAAAATTTGAAGGAGATGCCAAATGCGTTTACCCCAATTTACAGCTGATGCTTCACTCGGCCGGAACGGCGAGAGCTATGCCAGCGTGTGTTCGTTTTCTAGCCCCGTCGTTGCGGGATTGGTCACCCCTCAGGCGGGCTGTCCTTTCGGATGTGGGTCCGGAAACTGCTGTTGCAACGCAGCTGGTTGTTGGTGTCAGCAGGCAAGCTGCTATTCATAGGACCACTTACGGCTGTTCATTATTGAGAAGCTGAAGCGCACTTCGGTTGCGTCCTAGAACGGTCGGGGTGTGTGGCCCGAACTGTGTTATCAACAAGAAAGAGCCGAACGTCGCGGGGAACCACAGCAACATGGTCGGCGAAGTAATCGTTGTACCAAGCTCGCTATTTCGACGTTTGTCCACCTCGGCTTCTGAGCAGATCCGCCATGCTAGCGTCGTTCTTCTGTAAGGCCAGGTCGAGCGGTGTCTGGTTTGTAAAACGTCGTGCGTTGACGTCTGCGCCCTGATCAATCAGAAAGGTCGCAATCCCTAGATAGCCGTTCCAAGCGGCTAGGTGGAGTGGCGTGTCACCCTTCGAGTCGCCGATCTTGATGTTAGACCCCGACTTAACCAGCAATTGGACTAGGTCAAGACTTCCTTCAACTGTCGCGATGTGAATTGGCAAGCTGCCCTGCGTAGTCGCAAAGTTCGGGTTCGCACTTCCAGCTAGAAGTCGC
The DNA here is from genome assembly GCA_964407505.1 of uncultured Acidobacteriaceae bacterium. Classification (GTDB taxonomy): domain Bacteria; phylum Acidobacteriota; class Terriglobia; order Terriglobales; family Acidobacteriaceae; genus Sulfotelmatobacter. Next base: position 28,649 of record CAYOVU010000095.1, read on the forward strand.
CGCGCGATATTAACGTTTTTCCGTAAACAAGCGTTGTAGAGTGCGTTGTAGCCGAAAGGACTGCCGTTGATGTTAGGATTGGCGTTGTATGTCGCGAGAATATCCACTGCCGGCTCAATCTGCGTTGCTGCGGCCTGATTCAAAGCGGTGTCCCCGCCATTATTCGTCACGTTAAGATCTTTGCTTGCTTGTACAAGCATTTTGAACGCGTCTGCGTTAAATGGGTTGGCTCGTATTCCTCCAGATAAAGCCCACATAATCGGCGTTGCACCGCCGCTCCATTTATCGGTGCTTTTATCCCGAACATCGGGGCTGGCATGATGCTGCAGCGCAATCTTTACACAGCGCGTTTTAGCATAAAAAGCAGCCCAATGAAGCATGGTTTCGCCGTTGGAGTCAAAACTGCCGATGTCCGCTCCCGCATCCAGCAAAGCGCTCAGTATATCGGCATCATCGTCAGTTTCATCGGTTTGTTGAAGCGCCACGCTGAATGTAGGCGGGTCAGATTTAGCAGGTGCCAGGTTCGGATTCGCCCCGCGCGAGAGAAGCAAGTGAACGAGCTCTTTGAACCTGAAAAGGACGGCAGATTGCAATGGTGTTGAGCCGGCGTTGTTTGAGACGTTAGGGTTAGCGCCAGCGGAAAGTAGCACGTTGACTGAGGCAGTACATCCGTGACCCACGCCGTCTGCCAAGGGCGTGTTTCCGTTATTATCACGCGCTTCAATAGTTGCGCCGTTCGCAAGCAGGAGGGTGGTTGCGTCCGCGAAATTTAGACCTGCGGCAATGTGTAGCGCAGTTTCGCCCAGTGAGTTGTTTTGGTTGGGAGAAGCGCCGCCCTTCAGGAGAAGCGCAATTGTTTCGACATCATCCTTCCTTACTGCCGACTCCAGTGGACTGTCTCCAGGCGTTCCCGATTCCGAGCCCACTGCAACACCAGCGGTGGATACCATCATAGTCAATATCAGCATCGAGAGAAACAGGATCGCAAGATAGTTTCGTTGTAGCACGGGTCGATTCACATGGCCTCCGCGGGTATGCTCGCACTTCTTTATAACGTCGGTCTTTTTACCAGTCAGGCAGCCGGGATTCGCTCAGAGTGTTGTCGCGATGTACAAGGGCATTGGGGAAGCGGTCGCACGCCCGGCGTTTCAAAACCGGCTCTTTGCACTCGCTTTGTGCCGCGTCCATACATTGTCCAGCCGCGATGAGGAGGGGCTCTGTCCATGTATGTGGGCGGGAACCGATGGCGGTTCCTAATCGTGCAGCGGGTCAGATATTAACGCATTTGCATGTACATCCCGGCCATGGATTACTCGGATTGCACGCGAAGTTGTTTTCCTCACAATAACAATACTGACTGCTCGGAACCACTCCAGATTGCGCTTGGAAATGATGATATGGCTTGTATGTCTTGGAAGAGATCGCTTGCGACACTGGCAGGGATGCATCGGCGGTGAATTCCGGTAATCTCATTTTTCTTCCTCATGTACTGAAATCAAATGTCGAAAAGAAACTTGGCGACCAGGTCGAAGTCGATTGACGTTCGCGGTAACAGATCGACAAAGCAAAGCGTATTCAGACTATCGAAATAATGAGCATTTGACACGGACTTGTCAAGCGTTTCATCTGGTTCCCCAGACAAACAAGACCCGCCAGAGGCGGGCCCTAGGTCGCGTCGTCATCAACGCACGCGTCTAAATCTTAACATCCAAAATTCAGGCATTGAGAAACTGATGAAACGCAGCACGATACGCCAGCGGCACTCGTGCAAGCTACTCCATTGTTTGGACAGCAACTCCCGTTTGGCAATTGACCATAGGGCTGACAGCTCGGAGTCACTACGCTCTTTTGGTCTGTGCCGCCTTGCAGATGCCATCGTCCGACATACCCACACACAACTCCGTATACCGATTCCTCGGCGGTAAGCCTCGGCATTCTCATTTTGCGGTTTCCTTGTTGTATGTTCCTTTCTCGTAGGTAAAACGCGCCACTCGCGATGTTTGATTTTTTCTCGCTTCAAACTCATCGCGTTTAGTTACGCATTGCCCTAATCTTGTTTCAATGTTTACTCAGGGTCGTGTACAGGTGTCACGATCTCGACTCTCGCACATGAGAGATCGAGATATGGAGCACCAGCCTCGACCTCCTACCCTACGCAGCAGCGGTCGCAATAGCACTTACCGCCAGACTGATATATCGTGCAACAGGGGGAGCCGTTAGGGCATCCAGTCGCGTGATAACACCCGGGGGGATTGGCGGCGAATCCGACTGGTCCTGTCGGCTCGCCAATGGTTCCTTGCGGCAAAACGTTTCCTCTTGCTGCTGCATGCCTCATAGACAGTGCAAAGCGGCGCTCCGTAATTCCGTTGACTAGAGAAGCTTCTGCGGTAAATCCTGGCGTGTTCATTTTGTTGGTCTCCTTTGTTTTAGAATCAAAGCGTTTAACGGTCGTAATACGGTGACAGCTTTGTCACCAGGAACGGAAACTCGTCAGTGACATCGACGCGGACAAAGCACTTGTCCACCACATCGGTGTTGCGATGGGTGTAGGAAAAGATCACGTCTAACAGCTTGCGTATGCCGCTGAGTGCTGATGCTTGGACGCTAACTGCAGTGAGCGAAGAATTCAGCGCGAACTGCTCCGCCGCCTTGGCATAGATAGCCGGGTAGCGGACGGCGCAATAGTTCAAGGCACGGTTTTCGTCAGTGTCGCCCGCGTTGTCTGCCATCTGTACCAAGCGGTCGAAAAGTTCTTCAGCTGCGGGCGCAAATTCTTTGGCCGACGTCTTCTCCGGCTTGGGAATCGATTTGATCAAAGCATCGCGATCAAAGGAATAAATCTGGTCAAAAACCACAATTGGGACCATCAGACCGTTGCACATTTCCGGTGGGGCGATAGGTCCCTTGATGCCGATCACGACATCCAGGTCCAATGGGCTGGGTTGAGGGCGAATCGCTTCGACTAGGAGGCTGAAATCCGCCGGGTCGCGCGGCCGCAGCAGGTAGGTCTCCAGGCCTTCGATGGTCAACACAAAGCAAAGCTGCCGCGACAAGTAACGATTCTCGGCCTTGGAAAGTACAGCGTGCAGCGTCTGCCGGTCGGTGAGGCCAGCAGTTTTATCTCGCCCGGTGGCCTGCGCGAACTCCTTCTCTACGGAGATGCTGGGGAAGCGCGCCCCGATGTTGCCGATAGCGTAAATCCAGGAAGGGGGCGCCATGGTTGCACCGTTGGCGGCTGGTGCAGCTCCACAAGTCGAGCACGCCTGGGGCGATACGGCTGTGGCTGCTGTTCCAACAGAAGGTGAGACTCTTGCCGGCGGATTGCCGCCGAGTGTGTTGGCTGGTTGGTCCTGAACTTCCACAGATTGCTGCATTGTAATCTCCTCGAAACCAGAATTTGTATCTCCATAATCACCGCGTTAACGTCATCCAGCGATTGAGCGCTGCCGCGCGTCTGTTGCAACCTCCACAGGGCCGGATTCCCATGGCATAGGTAACTCGCTTGATCGCGTCCCCTAAGCCGATCTCTTCTTCGTTGAGAAAGCCAGGTAGGCGGACTCGGTGCGGCTGGCTTGATGGCTCTGGTTCCGGTTGTTGTCCGATCACATTCGGTTTTTCTTTCCTTTTCGTCACGGTTGTCTCCCTAAGTGGCCGGCTTTCATCGCGCTGTACGCGCCCCAGGCATCTAAGAGCGGAGGAGCGATTGCCCTACGCCGTCGCGCCGCGCCCTGTGTGATGGCCAATTTGACCTGAGCGGCGCTCGCACTCGGGAACTCCGACCAGAGCAACGCAATTGCACCGACTACAAACGGAACTGCCACGCTCGTTCCTCCGGATATCTGAGGCTTGCCGTTTGTGCCGAGGCTTGTAATGTTGTCCCCCGGTGCTGTCAGCCCATTTCTGCCGATTGAGCTGCCCAGATTCGATAACGCCATCACGCGGCCATGAAGATCACACGAAGCAACTGGGATCGACCACGGATGGCGGGTGATGATGGAACTTCCCACTGTTCCTTGGTTCCCGGCTGCCACCACGACGATCACGTTGTGCTTGACGGCGTAATTTAGGGCGTCATGGAGTTTGCGCGCGCCGTCGGCAGACGGTCGTGCGACTGCCGCACTCAAATTGATCAGCCGGGCTCCGGCGTCGACTGTGTCAATGATGGCCGCAGCCAGCTCTTCGGGCATCGCGCTCGGCATGTCTCCCTTCGCTGATGGCGTCTCCGCAAATATCGGTCGCACTAGCAAGGTGCATTCTGGACAAATCGCTGGCGCTAGAGCGCCGCGCTTCGCGCTCAACATCCCAGCGACAAATGTGCCGTGCATACAAGCGACGCTACTGGCCATGGAACAGCCTCCCGCAAGTCTCCCTGCTACCTCGCGGATGTTTTGTGCGGCGAGATCGGGATGGTTTGTGGCCACTGGTCCATCAATCAGACCCAGCCTGATCTCCGCTCGACCGCTCGTGCGCTCCATCAAAGGAGTGAGGTTCACCAAATCCAGAGGACCCATGGAACTCCCTTGACGACGGTTGATTGTGAGCAACTCGACAAGGACCCGCGTGCTGGCTTGTCGGCAGTTACGACCGCGAATTCCCTTGGGAAGTAATTAGTGACAAACTGAGTACGTATTCTTAATCCGTTGCCGTAGTCCGAGCCGAATCACGGCAAACAACAAGGCACGCTAAAGAGTTTAGCCATCTTGCTCCGGTTTCAGCAACATGTCCAGAGAAATCTAGGGTAGAAGGCTTCAGGTGTGCCCGGATAGCGGCGCTTACATTGCTAGATTAAACCTTCGGTTGAGCATGCAACTCGTCTGTCACGACTTATCGTTGGTCATTGCTACCTAACGGTTACCAGCTTCAGCAAACGATCTTGCCCCGGCTTGGACAGAGACTACACTTTGACGGAAAGCACATCGACTGGAAAGACCATGTGGGAGCTAGATTGTGGTGTATAGGTGACCAAGGATGGGAAAGCACAAGTCATTCGATTCGAGCGATGCTTCTACTGCAAGAAGAGAGGCACGCAGAGAGTCAACCTGGACCTCCAATTTCCACTGAAAGGGCGGAGTGCGACTTAAGCACTCCGCCAGAAATCAAGAATCGATGGAGTCAGGCTGTTGTCTTGCGAGGCTTCGCCTTGAGGGTTTTCTTCTCTCGTTGCGCTGCGAACTCCTTTGCCACTGCCCTCAGTAAGCTTTGCGTATCCACTCGGTAGCGTTTGGCGGCGTCCATGAGAACGTCATCGCGGCTAGCGGTGGATCGTTGATAAGCCGAATCCAGCAAGCAGATTTCCAGAAGCAGCTTGCAGAGTTCGGCCTCGTCGTAGGTGCCTACTTGCTTGGCCAGAAGCTCTTGTGCGGACGCGGAGTCCTTCTTCGCCTCTACCTTGTGCCGCTTCGCCAAAGCCGGAACTTGGCTGTAGGACAGGTGGCCAATCAGGTAGTGGGCAACCGCCAGCAAGTCAGCCTTCTTTAACGGAGCCGATACGCGTTGCAGGATCGTAGCCAAGATACGATGACGAGTCGTAATGGCCAGTTTCTCTTTTTCGATGCGCTTCCGTTCTTCTGCCCGCTCCCGCTCGACTTGCTGCGGAGAGGGCGTGTTGGGATGGTGGATGCGGCAAGCGGGATCGGCACAAACGTTGACGACCTGTCCGCGCTTACCGCTGTCCATGACAATCGCCTCGGTCATCTTGTCACAGGGTTTCTGAATGGCGGAGAGCTTGGCACTCGCGCCGTTCGGCTTCGGTTTCTTGATCTCCAACTCCAAATACTGATTCCGTCCCAAGGGAGCGCCCTCGCGGGAATTCCACGCCGCTGAAATCTGGATTAGCTGCGGTTTGGTTTCCAGAGTCTTTTTCACGCAAGCGTCGATCTTGGCTCGGAAACAGTCGGGCGACGTGCAAGAATCTTTTCGCACGTCGGGAAAAAGTAGTTTGTTGAATCCGGTTCGCTTAGGACAGTTGGCGCACGAACCTGCTTCGGGAACGAGAGTCTCATCCTGCTTGTCAAACGGCGCTGAGGCCAGTTGCAGCAAGATGTTCGACTCGATCCACGCTGCGAGTTCACGAACGGGAATCAAGACTTGGCTGTTGCCTTCGCTTGTCCACAAGCCCCGAAAAGCTGCCGAGAACGCCTCCTGCTGCTGCGAAGCCGAGAGCTTGGCGATCAGCAAAGCGTGGCCGATGGTGATCTGGTCTTTCAAGAATGCCTCGGCCACGGGCGGTATGAGGTCAGCGAGTCTAATTCGACCATAGACATACGCCTCACTCTTACCAGCACGTGAGGCTATGGTAGCGACGGTGTAGGGAGGCTCTCCGAGTTCCAAAAGTGACTTGAAACCCAGAGCTTCCTCAAGCGGGTGAATGTCCTCGCGTTGAAGGTTCTCAACGCACTGAGCCTCGATTGCCTCCGCATCCGTCAGCTTGACCACGCGGACAGGAAGTTTTTCGAGTTCCGCCAGTTTCGCCGCTCTAAGGCGACGTGCCCCGGCTACGACCTCGTACTTGCTTTCTTCCAGTTCGCGTACCAGAAGAGGGGCCAGAATCCCTTGCGTCTTGAAGCTAGCGGCGAGTTCTTCGAGGCTCTTTGCATCAAAGCGTTTGCGGGGATTGGTTGGTGACTCCGCAAGCGCGGTGATGGGAACGCTTCGATATTCGTGGTTGTTGACTGCATTTTGCGTACTCGGCATGATGTTTTCTCCTCTCATGTGTCTTCGGTTAGGTGTTCGTGGACTCAGCGCACACGTCGGGCCTAAAAACCAAATGGTGCCGTGTTGGCGTGTTATGCGGCTGCCGCGAGTGCCGCTGGCTCGGGGGCAATGCCCCCGAGGATCACGGCAGCGGTTTGTTGAACGGCTTCCAAGCTCTCGCGCAAGAGACTGGCGTCTCCGTGCCAAAGCTGGATGTAGTCCTGGGATGAGGTTCCGTTCTGAAGTCCGACCGATTGGCAGACCACAAAGGCCACGGCTTCGGCCTCGGTCTCGCGGACTTGTTTGGTGGTCAGTGTGCGGCGGTCGCCACGATGCAACATCTCGTGAGCAATCTCATGCACCAGCGTGGAAAACTCCTCGGCTGGCTGCATCCCTGAAAGCAGCGTGATCTTCCCGCCATACGAGAGACCCTTCGCGGGAGCAATTCTCTCGGAGAAACTAATCTCGACGCTCTGCGCTTCAACGAACTTAAACAGGCGTTCGCGGTATCCGCTCACGTCGCCATTGACTTCGGTCAGCGTGGGAAGGTCTTTGCCTTCGGTCTGGCTGACATCGAAAACGTAGACGGCCCGGAAACCGTACAGCGTCCGTTGACCCTCCGTTGTTGCGTCCTCACTCGCCTCGTCGGTCGCTACATCCTTCGTGCTTCGTCTTCCGACCATCGGGGCGAGAATGAAAATGCCTTTTTCTCCTCGTTTAACGAAGCGGCCAAGCGAGTTCCATGTCCGAAGTCCGGCAACGTTCGTAGCATCGGGCTTCTGGCGTGCGATGAGCATGATGTTTCCGAAGCTGTAGGTATGAAACTTCGCCATTGCCCCGAGGTATGCGGTGAGGACTTCACTATGACCGGACTCCAGCGCTGCGACGAGGAAATCTACGGCCTCTTTGGTTCGTGTGTTGACTTCTTCTAATTTCATTGTTTTTCCCTTTCTGCCGTTTCCGGCTTGTTTCTTCCTTCACTTGAGCGGCAGCGGGAAGAAACAAGGCGGAACGGTGAAAGGGACAGAACGGAGGCCGAAGGAGGGTGGCAGGGCGTGAGTGAAAGCGCGG
>CAYOVU010000096.1:0-10849 GCA_964407505.1 uncultured Acidobacteriaceae bacterium
GCGTAAATGTAATTCACGCTCAGGGAGTGGCGCTGGTCGAAATTGGAGCTTGCCCAGTTCGACTTGATGTTGGCCGAGTTTACGAAAGACGCATCGGAGCGGTCCGAAGAATCATCCAGTGCGTGGCTGTAGGTATAGGAAGCACCGACGGTGAGAGGTCCCCGCGTGCGGCGAATCGTGGCTTGCAGCGCGTGGTACTGAGAATCGGCAATATCCTGCAACGAGAGCACTCGGCCCATACCGGGGGCGAACGTGCGCAATGAATTGGGATTCGGCAGTAGAACACTAGGATTGGAGATGAGCGCTGGACTGAGGGAATAACAAGCTGCCACCAGGTTGGGCCACGCTGCCTCGTGCGGCGTAACTGTAACTGGAGTTGGCGTCACCTGTCCAATGGGATTCTGCCCGACGGTGAAGCTGCCTGTGGGTCCGCCGGTGTAACTGTTGCAATCCTGCACTGTGATCGGTTGGCCAGCCGCATAAGGATTGCCACTGAGGAAGATCCCTTCAGAACCAGTCGGCGGCACAGCCAACTGATTCAGCTGCAGTTCCGCAGACAAGTGCGTCCCCTTGCTGCCCACATAGGCGACCGTCGCCACCATATCCTTGGGTAGCTGGCGTTGCACACTAAAACTCCACTGCTGCGCGTAGGCCCAAACTGTTTTCGTGGGAATGGAAGTTATGTCAATGGGAAATGCGACACCCGTCGTTGTACCCCCGCCATTTTCGCCGATGCCTACATAGCCTTCAGTGGGATTTAGCTGAGTCATGGTGAGATTGAGCGGCGGACCGCCTTCAAGCGAGCCTGTGTTGGCTTCCTTGGGCGTACCGTGCTCATAGAACATTCCGTAGCCGCCTCGAATGGATGTCTTTCCGTCGCCCTTCGGATCCCAGGCAAAACCAATCCGCGGCGCCGGATTAAAGATGTGGCTGCTCATGCAACTTACGGGGATGCCGTTCTTGCCGCATTGCACCAGGCCGTTAGTCACCGCCGGATTCAAGCCCATCAGCGGATTGGTCGCATTCAAAGGAACTGGCTGGCCACCTTGAACGGAGATCAGAGCGCCAGTCCCCGGATCAACAGCCACCGTTGCCCCTGCAGTTGCCTGCTGCTGCCGCTGCTGGGCAAACGCGCTGGGTTCCCAATTCCAGGCGTTCAAGTTCTGCTCGTGGTAGTTGCCGAATAAGCTAAAGCGGACTCCGAGGTTGACCGTCAGACGATGAGTGATGCGCCAGTCATCCTGCATATAGGGTTCGGCGATCCAGTAATTGTTGTAATACTTGAGTTGAGCGCTGTCCTGCTGGTAGCTGGCAACAGCTGTGCTGCTGCTGTTTATGTCGCCGAGAAAGTTGGCAAAGGCGTTACCGGTGCCGGGCTGAGTAAAGTTTGAAAAGCCCAGCAGGCCTTGCACGTCTCCGGTAGCTGAACCGATCGCGCCGTTGGTCTCGCTGCGGCGCGCATTCACCGCCTGAATGCCGAACTGCAGGGTGTGGGTTTTGATCGCTTTGGTGACATTGTCGGCGAGGCTGTAAGTGGGATTGGTGTGCTCCCATGGCTCGTAAGAAGTGTCGACGGCGAATCCGTTGCCGCCGTATGCGGCGTTGGTTCCACCAAACAGGAGACCCGGCAGTTTGCCTCCGAAACCGTTGTTAAAAATGTAGCCGATGCCGCAGGCCGTCGTCGTCCCACCGGTTCCCGTTCCGCAGCCACGCGGGTCCGGCAGGGCTGCCTGCAAGTTGCCTCCGGGACCGCTCACATCCTTTAAAGTAATGTTCGAATTTACATAGCTGATGACAAATTCATTGAGCAGCGATGGCGAAACTGCATCCGTCAACCGGACCACCATGCTTGTACCCGGGCCGTTGAGTTTGTTTTCGACCGTGGGGAAACTCTGCTCGTGAACCGCCGCCGTTTGCAGATATCCCCACTGCGGAACCGGCGTGGTGGTATTCCACGAATCGTGGATGTAGCGGAATGCAAGCGAAAGATTATCGGTGAAATGATGGTCCAATCGTCCCAGCTCTTCGCGCCAATAGGTGGGAGGAGAAACTACCGCGACGTAACAGGGCATCAAGAGTTGTCCCGTTTGTACGTTAGGCTGACCCACCAGACTCGAGTTGCATCCGGTAGTGGAGTTCGGTGGCGGGATCAACGCGTTCATCAGAGCGACGCTATTCGGATTGAGCTGCGGAGTGCCAGGGAAACTCGTCTGCCCAAGTTGATTGCCGACATACGTCAACAACTGATTCGTCCCCACCGAACCACCAGACGGGCAATCGGGATAAGACTGACGTCGGAATGTTGCTTGCGTTCCGGGCAAAGCCGGAGGACAAACGTCGCTGAAGTCCCCGGCGCGTTCGGCAAGGGTAGGAACGGCCTGATTGAAGTCTCCCGGTTCGTCGCCTGGACCCAGAGGTGACTTCTCCAAACGGAACTCTTCCGACCAGAAGAAAAATGTTTTCTTCTTGGTCTTGGAAAAGCTGAGCGGCCCGCCTAGCGTGAAACCGAAATCTTGTCTGCGATAAAGCGGGGCTTTCCCCGGCGGGTCGAAATAGTTTCGAGCGTTGAAGAATTCATTGCGCAAAAACTCATAAGCCCCGCCATGGAATTCCGGCGTGCCTGACTTGGTGGTTACGAGCACCGTGCCTGAAGCGGTGCGGCCATACTCAGCACCGTAGTTCGAAGTCAGCACCTTCACTTCAGAAATGGCATCCAGGCTGGGATAAACCATCAACGTACTCTCGGCGCCGTTAAGTCCGGCATTCAAGACATCGCTGCCGTCCACGTCGAAGTTGTTGTACTCCACGCGGCCGCCGTTCACACTGTATTTCACGCTGCCTGCGACGCCAACCTTGGCTTCGTCCTGTCCTGTCTGATTGCTCACGCCCGGAGCGAGAGCAATGAGCTGGGTAAAGTTGCGTCCATTCAATCCGGTCTCAAGGACTTCTTTTTCCGTGATCGTGCCTTCGAGGTGCGCACTCTGCGTCTCTACCGATGCGGCATTGGAGGCTTCCACGTTTACTTCCGTCTTCGCGCTGGGCGGCTGCAGCGTCGCGTCGATCTCTACGCTCTGGTCGGCAGTCAGAGTGAGATCGGTTTCGAAAGCTGCAAAGCCGGCGGCCGATACGCTCAACTTGTATTGTCCGGGCATCAATCCATTCAGCACGTACTGCCCGTGCGCATTGACGGTTGCGGTTATTTGTCCTCCACTCCCGGTGGCGACCGCGGTTCCTCCCTGGATCACGGCGTTCGACTGATCGGTTACATTGCCATAAACGGCAGCTTTGCCCTTTTGCGCGGTGACGGAAAAATTCTGAGGCGCAGCGACCGTGCTTGGTGAGGCATTTTGCATCGGATTTTGTGCCGGCGCTTGGGCCGGATTTTGCGTCGAGTTCTGGACGGGGATCTGTGACGGTTCGGTTGCGGGCGACTGCCCAGGAGTTTCCGAAACTGGCGGATTTACTCCGGGCACCTCTGCTGGAGCAGGCGCCGTTTCCACCGGCTTCTGCGTAAAGGTTAGAACTGCATCGACCTCCTGCACCAAGTTGCCGGACATGGAGACCTGGACTTTGAAGGGCTGAAATCCTGGCGCGGTAATCTTGACGTCGTATGTACCTGGGTTAAGTCCGCCGATGTTGAACTCGCCGTTGATATCGGTGGTTGCGCCCTGAGCGCCTGCCTTGCCTTCCACCGCGATGGCTGCTCCAGGAATTGGCGAACCCGAGGGGACGACCACAATGCCGTGCAGTGATGCGCTCCCCTTCTGTGGCAGCGCGAAGCTGCTCGAACCAGCGATCAGAACCGCCCAAATAAAAAGGAATCGGCAAAATCTCACGAACACACTCCCAGAAATGGCGTTGGGGCGCAGGCAGCCCAAGGGGAATCTGAATTTCGTTGGAACGATGGCTCGAATCTAAGACGTATAAACGTACCGACGGATTGTTACAGAACGATGAAGGAGAAATTAATTTCCAGTGACAGGCGCACCCGAACCATCTGGGACCGGCGGCTTCCATGCACCGCAATTTCGGCAACTCTGTCGGGCGTCCGAAGCGGAACTTCAGATGCGTTCCATTGGGAAATCTAATATTTTCTGTTTACTCCACGGCTTCGAACGCCCGCGTGGTAGGCCATTCTGCACAGCAAGGATGGCTTTAACCTGCGCATGTATGTTTCAGTAAACGCACAGGAATACGCCCTTGTTTTCCACAAAGCTCGACTTCTGTTCACCGCCGCAGAACCGTAAATTCATTCGAGTTTAATACTGCCGTCATCGTGGCTTAACAGATTTTCGGGATAGTTGCTGCGCGCCGGGAAGTGGAAAATTCTCGTGCGCTTCCTCATCAACTCTGACCTGCACACTCGCAAATTTCCTGGCGCGCCTGAAATGCAGGGGTGCCGTGACGGGGCGATCCCCCTTAACTCTAGGAACTATAGCAACAAGGAGAAAATCGAAATGAAGAAGAAAATGCTAGTGGTGGCACTGGCGCTCACAGCGTCGATCCTCGCCACCACCAACGTCTTCGGACAGACGCCCTGCAGCAGCGGCGTCACCATTCAATTCAATGCTGTCGGCTCGTCCGCTCAAGCCAACTCGTTCGCCCAGGCGGCACGCGCGCTGACCGAGAGCGGCACCAGCTACAATTTGCTCTCCACTTCCAAGGGCGCGAAGGTTTTCGACAAGCGCACCAATCCAACCAACCCCATCAGCGATAGCGCCAACCCGTTCTGGGTGATTTGGGACTTCAACGCGAACTGCAACGTCTACGCTTACTGGACGATCGACTCAGGAGCAGGCGTAAAAGATTTCTTCGCCTACGAGAAGTTCACTGCCAGCGCAAACAGCAACAAGGTTTATACGGCTTTGGCTGCCGCTTACGGCAATATCACCACCAGCAGCATTAACTCCGGTACAGAGAACCAAGTCGGCGGCTTGGCGGACACGGTAGGTCCCACCGACCCCGGCTTCCTCGCAATCGTCGCCAAACTCAACGTGACGCCAGAAACGCGCGTGAACGTTGCAGGTAACCAACCATCTCCCGCTTACTGCGGCAACCTTACGACGACGACCACCGGTTATCTCACTCAGTGGCAATGCTACTTCAACGTGGGCGCCACCGACATCCGTCCGGAAGACGCTCTCTACGCAACCACTCGCGGTCTCACGTCGTACAACGGTTATGACATCGCCGCCAGCGGCACCGAGAACGTCGTAACCAAAGTCGGCACGGGCCAGCTGACCGGTTTGGGCTATAACACTGCGGGCAACGGCACTTGCACGGGTGCGGCTACCGTGGGCTGCCCAATCACAGACTCATTCAATCAGGCAAAAACGTTCAACGTAGTTAAGTTTGCGCTGAGCGGCACGGATCCAATCGGCGGCGGAACTCTGCCTGCCTACACGACCGTTTCCACTGGAGCTGAGCCGGTTCTTGTCTTCGCCCACAACGGCTCTGTTCTCGGAACGACGAGCGGCGGAACTTACATCTACAACGACATCAACAAACAGATCCTGTCCCAGATATTTTCGGGATGGACGCATTGCACTGGCGATCTATTGACCACCAGCGCCCCCGGTCCCGGATCTCCCATTCAGGTGGTCGAGCGCGAACCGCTCTCTGGCACCTACAACACGTTTGAGTTCACCGCGGTGCGTACTCTGGCCGGCAGCTCCAATCCGTTTTTCGCTCCCACCGGCACAGGCACCAGCCTGCCGCCCGAGAGCAACGCCTACACCGGACAGGAACAGTTCAACGATCCCGCCAAGTACCCCGGCGGAAACGGATCCGCTTGCCCGCTCACCGGCGGATATCCGCAAGCGAACTGCTTCAATCCTTTGTTCCTGGTAAATCCCAACAACGAGTGCCCCGGCGGCACGAACAACCTCCCTGTGCGTCTCCGCGCAATCGGAACGGGTGAGGAAGTAAAAGCCACCATCGGAACCTACAATACAGGCGCTGGCAATGCGACCGTCGATAACAGCATTGGCTACGCGTTCTGGGGTTATGGCAACTTCCAACCGCTGTGCAACGCAACGGGCGGCGGCGATACATGCCCTGGCAGCTACATTGGCCACTACCTCACCGTCGATGCTGTCGATCCTCTTTTCACAACCGAGGGCGGTGCCCTCGACTCAACTCCAAATCCGGCGGGCGCATATAACCCACCGTATTGCAATGTCACTGGAACCAACCAAAACTGCTTCTCGATTCCGTTCACCCATATTAAGGACGGAAAGTATCCGTTGTGGAGCTTGCTGCGAATCGTCACCTTTGCCCCCGTCACTGCCAAGGTTAAAACCTGGCCTGCGGTTCTGGACATGGTGGCGCAGGAGCAGATCCAAACGGCCAGCGATGGTCTGTCGGACTTTGTTCCGTTCCTGACCAACCTGTCGGGCGGCAGCGGCGTATGGACGGGCGATTTGAACCTGTTCGTCTACCGCTCGCACTTCAAGCAGACTGGGGGCACCGTCACCCCAGCTAACGGCCACAAGGCCTGCGGCGGCGTCTTCACCGGCATCAGCTTGCAGGGCGGCAGCCACACCTCTTCCACCTGCCTGGTTGACTTCGGTAGCGATGTAGGCGGTTCGGTTCTTACCGTTCAGTCTGATGTCGACTGGATCTCTGACTGGAGCACCGAAGAATTCGGCGACCACCAGTAAGAGTTAAACCTGCTGTGCCGGGTGAGGGGAAGCGGCAGCCGCCGCTTCCCCTTCCCGGCAGTTCTGTTAGCATCCCGCCGCGGAGAGAAAGCCGGAAATCTTCCGAGCTTCACGGTTTACCCGCCGACAGAAATTCCGCAGGCGCGCATTTTTTGTTGTTGTATAGTCTTGAGATTTCGAAGGCAGTCCATATTTCAGGAGATTTTTGGTGCAGTCGATTCAATTTAAGTTGACCATTCGCAATCGTGGCGCTGCCCTGAGGGTCTGCGCCTTAGCCTTTGCTTTTTTAATCGGTATTGGAGCGAAGAACGGCGCTTGGGCACAACAGCCGAGCGCACAACCGGCTCCTTCTTCGGCCGCGCCATCCTCGCCGTCGACCGCATCTGCAGAGCAAATTCCAGCGACACACCTTCCTGCCGGTGATGATGCGAAGAGCCCGAGTAGCGGCCCCACTCCCTCGCTGCCTCCTGGCTTCGATCAGGAAAAAAAAATCCCGTTGTATGAAACTATTCAGGAAGATTGGAGTTCGCTGAGTATCGGCACGAGCAAACTCGAGCCTGAGCCGCCTCTCTTTGCCCAGACAGACGAGGGTGATGGCTTCACGCGAACGTTGGTCCAAATGAAGTGGCGGCCCGGCGATCCGCTGGATGTATATGTGATCCTGCCCAAAGGCGTGAAAAAACCGCCAGCGGTGCTATATCTTTACGGCTACAAAGACGACACCGAACGGTTTAAGGACAATCGCTGGTGCCAGAGGGCAACCAGCGGAGGTTTCGCGGCGGTGGGCTTCGTCTCGGCGTTGAGCGGACATCGATTCCACGACCGTCCCATGCGGCAATGGTTTGTCAGCGAGTTGCAGGAGTCGCTGGGCAGCACTGTGCACGACGTGAAGTTCATTCTCGATTATCTTGTGCAACGCGGAGATATCGATATGACGCGCATCGGCATGTTCGGGCAGTCCTCGGGAGGCACGATCGCAATTCTGGCAGCGGCCGCTGATCCGCGGATTAAGGCTGTAGACGTGCTTGACCCTTGGGGCGACTGGCCGGTTTGGCTCGTGCAGTCGTGGGTCGTGAACCAGGATCCGGATCACGCGAACTTCACCGACGCGGATTTTCTCAAACGTGTAGCGCCGCTCGATCCAGTGAAGTGGCTGCCGACGCTGAAGACCAAACACATCCGGATTCAGCAGGTGATGGATAATACTGCAACCCCGGATGCCTCCAAAGATGCGATTAAGAAAGCCGCGCCAAAGCGAGCCGAAGTGGTGCGTTATGACCATCTCAGTCAGTTCGCAGATGTGGCGAGCCACGGCAAGCTTTTCGAATGGGTCAAGGTGCAACTCAAGGCCACGCCCTCTCCGGGACCGCAAAAACGATCTGCAGTTGCCCAGCGGGTTGCGCCAAGTATCGATAAAACCGGTTCGGCAGGAACACCGCGCTAAGAACGTTCAGAGCAGCGAGATTTCTTGGACGTCGCGATTTCTGTCTGTGGAAAAGGAGCTCACATTTTGAAACGTATTCATCTTTTGGGTGTCTGTCTGGTCCTCACTCTGCTGACCATAGGTTGTGCCAGCACCACGAAGAAAACGGCAACGACGACACCGCCAGGCAACCAGTCAGGACTGCAGGTAACCTCGCCAAGCACCAGTCCTACCATAGACGCCGGTCAGGCAGTCACAATCACGGCCAACGAGGCGGCCCTGTGGAGTCTTCAAAACGCCACCGGCTTTGGCCAGTCCTTCGGCGCGCTCAGCAACACGACCACTCCCACCACCAGCGTCACTTACACGTCTCCCATCAGCGTGCCGGGGAATACTCAGATTTCTGTGGTGGCGACTTCCCAGACCGACAGCACGCAATCCGCAAGCATCATCGTCTTCATCAATCCTCTGCCTACACTTAATACCAGTCTAACCACCAACACAGACTGCTCGTATGACCCGACGCTCACCAACAACGACGGCACGGTCGGAGCAGCATACGTGCCTCAAGGACAGAATACTAACTTCCTTAAGGTCGCTAGCGGAACACCTCCCTACACATGGAGCATCGCTTCTGGATCTCTTCCTATTGGATTAAGCCTGGGGGTGGGAACGGCGCCGAACGGATCGTCACAATGCACATCAGGTTGCGTGTTCTTGTATGGAACACCTTCCAGCGTCGGATGTTCTACGCTCCAACTTCAGGTCACCGACGCGGCGGGCGCGATCGCTATGTCTAACTCTAACTTTGTGGTAATAACTCCACCCCCGTTAAAAATCCAGGCACCCGACTATCCGGATTGGGTTCAAGGTGTTCCCTACGCACCCACGGCATTCTCGGTTTCGGGCGGCACACCACCGTACACGTGGAGTCAGGAACAGTTTGCTCCGCTACCCACAGGGCTCAATCTAAATCCGGTAAAAAATAACAGTGCGTCCGCATACATATCCGGTACGCCCACGGCTATTACAGGCCCTCCCACTCTGATGGTCACGGACGCGCAAACTCCGTACCCAGCCGCGGGCACTGTAACGCTGAATCAGAACCTGGACTTGCCTCAGCCGCCTTGCACGCCGTCACTCGGAGGAGACACTTTCAATTCCACCATGCTCGGCACCTACGCCTTCCTGCTGCGAGGTTTTGACACAAACGGGCCTGTGGTGGTGGCAGGCAGTTTTACAGCCGATGGCGCAGGGAATGTGAAAGCTGGGGTCGAAGACATCACGCGGAGCACAAGCGCAGGTTCGCAATCGGATGTCGCCGTCAGCGGTTCCTACTCCGTGTTTGACCAGCAGCAAGTCTTCGGGCAGGTCGGCTGCGTCACGTTGGCGGGCGGCTCCGGCGCCAACGCCTTCACCAGCACGTTCGTGATTAGCTTGGGAGGTTGCTCGACCAGCCTGGATCCGATACGAGGCGAGTGCCTGGCGAATTCGCAGGGCGTTTCAGGGGTATTCACTACGGGCCGCATGATTGAGTTTGACAACACCGGAACGCGCGTTACCGGCATTCTCCGCATGCAGGATACTTCCGCTTTTTCCGGCGGGCTGAGCGGTCCCTATGCTTTTGGGCTGAGCGGCTGGGATTCCGCAGACGGTCGTTACGCCGCCGCAGGTTCCGTGAATGCGAGTTCAGGGACTCTCGCGTCGGCTGCTGCCGACATTAACGATGGCGGAGCCTTGCAGTCGGCCCTCACGGGAGGCACAGGAAGCTACGCGATCGACTCGACGAATGGATCAACTACTGGCCGCGGAACAGCCACCTTGAGCGTGGGCAGCGCTTCCTTCGATCTTGCCTTCTACGTGGTCAGCGCACATGAAGTAATGTTGGCCAGCACAGGAACGCTGAGTCCTGCGAATCCAATCCTGAGCGGAGAAGCAATCACCGCGGCTGGTCCTTTCAGCGTTCTTTCGTTGCAGAACAGTCACATGTTCCACACTGCTGGACTTGCGCCTTCCGGTCCTGATGTGAGTATCGGCATCTTAAGTTTTGACGGCGTGAGCGCCGTTAGCGGTACGCAGTACGAAGATCAAGCGGGCACTCTCGGCACAACTTCACTTTCCGGGAGTTATACGGTCGACTCGATCACCGGCCGTGTCGCGTTCGTGCCATCGCAAACGAACAACCAGAGCCTCGGAGACCATCCCCTCGTCGCCTACGCGATCCCGGTGCCAAGCTCCCTTACGCGCCAGAATTGCGTCAACCTAGCCAGTTGTGTGACTGGCTTTGTGGTAAGCACGGATGAATCCGCCCAGGCGGGTCTTTTGGAATTCCAGACGCCCTCCAGCGGACCGCCGCCGCCTTTTTCCAATCTTTACGTAGCAGAATATTATTTTTACGGTACAGACGAAGGTTTAGACTCGGCCACCCCGTTCATTAACGGGGCAGCGGATGCAAATCCCACTGGCGCCGCGTACGGAGGTGTTCAGAGCGTGAACTACTCCATGAACTCTTTTTACTGCCAACAGGAATCGACCTGCGCTCTTCTTCATCCCAATGACGCCATCTCACCTGGCGGAACTTATTCTGTGAGTAGCAACGGCACCGGAACGATTGGCGGCGAGACCGTCGCGGTCACAAATGGCAATGTAATTTTTTATATCGACGAATCTCCGATCAACTCGTTCCCCTCCGTAATAGTGGAAGAGCAGTAGCAATATCTACACGATAGGCGGGAAACGCCGGTAGCCACAAGAAGACAATAAA
>CAYOVU010000097.1:0-80265 GCA_964407505.1 uncultured Acidobacteriaceae bacterium
TCTAATCCACAACTTAGGCGAAGGCGCTACCAGACGCGGTATCGACGATCGCCACGAAATTTCAGGCGCTGAGAACTTGTCCGCATTTTTCGGCGACGCAGTGACGATGCCGATCAAGTTGCACGTCGAGGCGAAGCGCTATCTATGCGCGATCGATCCCGAGTACATGAAGCTGCTCTCGCCCGGCTCGATCCGGTCGCTAAGTCTTCAAGGCGGTCCCTTCGCGCCGGCCGAAGTCGACGCGTTCGCGAAGCACCCGTTCGCCGATCAAGCCGCCAAACTTCGCCGATGGGACGAGTCCGCGAAAACACTTGGCCTCGAGACTCCGAGCCTGGAACATTTTCGCGCCTACGCAGAAGCTTGCCTGCTTCGTTAGTGCGGATGAACTGGTTCCGCGGCACGGCGTGATGCATAATCGGCGCTCGCGCGCGGAGAGGTGGCCGAGCCCGGTTTAAGGCGCACGCCTGGAACGCGTGTAGACTCGAAAGGGTCTCGGGGGTTCGAATCCCCCCCTCTCCGCCACCCAGTCGGCGATTTTCGCGTTCTCTGCGGAAGACTCGAAAACAATGCGCATGTTCGCGCATTTCCTTCGACCTAAGGGCACCGGAGAGGCTTAGATTCGGTCGTCATCATCTGATTTACGCTCGATTCTCTCCGTCGAGAATCGAGCCGGTGCCCTCGTACCACGCGCTAGTTGTTCCGCGGGTCGCTAATCTCGAAGTCCTCGCACCCGCCAACTGGCGAGCGCTGCCTGGGTACTCAGGGAACGCGTTGGGGTTCTGAGATATCTAGTTCAACCGCTTCGCCTCTAAGAGATTTTCGCTCGGACATCGCCTTGGGCCGCTTAGCTCAGTAGGCGTCGAATACTCGACGGACTTGTTCGATCCAAAACTCTTCCCGATCAAGGAAGATAAGGCCGAGGCTTTCGGCGCAACTGAAGAAGCCCTTACCTGGGCGTCCGTTCGCCTGAAGCACAACGATAGCCGAGAGCATTACTCCCCTCTGCGCAAAGGTATCGCTAGAAATCACCCCGAGGATGTCGCCAATGTTAAATCGATCGGTCGATGGAATACTATGAAAGATCTCCGCGTATTCGACGATTCGACTGTTCGCGGCCTCTTGTTCGAGATATTCGCGTACGACCTCGATTTGTTCCGGATACCGCTCCCTTGCGCTTTCCCTCCAGTCCATTGTCGTCTCCTGTGGATTTTCTTTGTTACATCACGGAGCTGTCCCGATGAAAGCGGCGGGCCGGTGACAAACGACCAGAATAGAAATATCGAAGGCTGCACGGTTCCCGCAACACCCAATCCCAAACGGAACTGGCGCGCATCGTGTGGAACAATAGGGCATCTCGGGGGCGTTGGCGCTGCCGGTAATGGCGCAATCGGATACGTCGCCGGACAGGAGGTCTCGACGCGCCTTCACTTCGACTCAGGCAGGTTCAGTTCTAGTTGTGGGCTTTTCGACTCCCCAGAGTCGGAACGCATCAGCTCTGAACGCAATGAGATGACCCCGCGAATTCTAGATCTCTCTCTGATAAGCTGCACGCCAAGCTCAAATTCCTTTGACGTGCCCTGGCCGAATGGCATTTGAAACTTGTACGTTTGGCTAGCCCCCGCAAGTTGGTTTGCCGTCAACTCGAATGTAATCAACTTTTCGACTTCGTTTTCGGAAAGGTATCGCAGATCGGGACGACGATATAGCTGATCGCTTGGAAGATCCTTCGGGTTTGAAATTACTGCGGCGGTTCGACCACGAGTCTTTAAATCCAGCTTTCGAGACTTACCAGAGAGCTGTTCTCTTTTGATAGAATGCAGAGTGGCGGTCTTTACAAGCATCATTCTCTCCGTAAATCCGCCCCGACGTCGTCGCTTTTCCTTGCGTTCATTTTCAAGCTCTGCAACAGAGGACCGTATCACGGTGAGCAACGCAAGAACGACCTCATGCAGGTCCGCCAATTCCGAAACAAGGTCCTCTCCCGACCTAGCGTCTAATGCCTCGTACGCTTCTTCAACGAGCTTTCGCTTAAGAGCTAGTACTAACGCATCACCTTTTAGCTGAATACTTTCTACTCTTTCGCCTCGGCTTTCGATCTGTTTCGGAATCTTATCACGAACGATTTTATTGTACTCTACGATGTCTTCGTCGATTCCGAATAAATCAACGCATTCCACGTCGGCTCCTAGCCGCCGTAGCAAGTAGTAAGCATGCGACAAGATCCCGCCAGCGAGCTCGACTACAAATTTCTTCTCCGATGCGAGCTTTCCGAGCTCTTCGGCAAAACCCCGATTTCTGATCAATTCTGGATCAATCGGTTCAACTACTACTCGTTCCGTCCTTTTTCCACTCGCTAGCTCGCTCTTAAAATCCTCCCAGTCTTGCCTCGTTTCGATCCTACGGTCGTCAGTAGAGTGATATTTGTGTCGAGGCGCTGCCGGTTTAAAAGGACCAGACAAGTCTGACTTCATGTGATACCAAGGCAAAATACGATGTCGTGTCATCTCGAGATGATTGTCAACGAACCACATGACGCTCACCGGATGCTTCTCGGTCCTCGCAATTTGCCTTGTTGTTTCGGCGATCTCGAACAACCACTGTTGCTGCGTGATGCTCTTAGTCCAATCATAGGGAGGCCTCGTTGAGTGCGTAATCCACCTGCCGGCCTGGTCGGGTGCAACGAACAATCCTTTATATCGTAGATGCTTCCACGGTGTGTATCGCTCCCCTCGACCTGATCTACTGACGGAGGCCTTAGACTTTGTGGTGTCGATTTCGAATATGTCGTGAGAGAACCAATAGAGCCCTTCGGGAACGCCCCATAGCGCCTCTATTCTGACAATAGGGCTATCGGGTTCTGCACGCGCCCATGCCGAGGCCACAGACGGGATGAAGTGATGCGCAATTAGACATAGATCCGAAGACCATAGATCGTTGTGCTCGAGCTCACGATTCAAATCTCCCAAGAGCCACTTCCTTGCTTGCGCGGAAGACCTAAGATCTTCACTTCGCGGTAACATCTCTCGCTTGTCTTGAGGGATCGAGTCGCCATCGGTGCGAATTAAGAGTGGACGTTTGGTCAGTTCCTCAAGATCAGCCAGACATGGTGAAGGCAACAACCCTTCCCGTATCGATTTAAGAACCGAGACGTCGTCAAGTACATAGAACACGGGCATTTCGTAGCCGAGACTCTTGTATAATTTCGCGTTGCGTAGCTTCTTGTAACGATCGTAGTCGCTTGAATTCGCAATTCTGAATACTCTAAGAAGATCAACTTTGATCTCCGGTATGCGGCCTTGTAAAAGCGATCTTGGAACGGTTCCACGATTATGTTCTTCAGCGTCGGCCTGAACGATCATAATGGTCTGGCCGTCCCATACCCATTCGAAGTGCATTCGCGAGGCTAAACGAGTCGCCCAAATCGCGACACGCTTTAAACAGATGCTGATTTCTGTCTCGGAGCTGCAAGCCAAGGTTGCATTGGACCTGTTTCCGGCATCTCGCCAATTTCTGACCGCGATTCGCGTGGTATAGCCTGCTTGAACGGAGTCGGGTTCGATTTCGACGACCCAGTCCCGGCCCTCGCGACTCAATCGCCTGACATTCGAAAGATGTCCCTTCCGAACCGGCGCCACGGCTTCTTGAACGATCCAATGCAGCTGCTCCGCGTCGCCTCGATTCAGATTAGAGAGCAAATTCTGGATCGCATCTGATACGGCCCCGACGGCGCACCGCTCGGAATCCAACCGACCGCGCTGATCTAACGTCTCCTCAGTTCCGCTCGATCGTACGTAGACTTCTCCGTCGGCCGAGAGACCGGAATCTCGTATACAGTCGTCTAGCAATGCTCCAGAAGTCGAATCTTTCGGATATCCTCGGACTGAAGAAGCGGCGACCACAAAGAAAGGTGGTACCCAACGTTCTGGCAAACAACAGAGTCCATATGCTTTCCAGCCTACCTGGTCTGCGGTAATCTCCGCAGGTGCGAGCCGGACTGGACCTTCTCCCGAAAGCATCAGTACCGGATAAATCGGGACTAGCGTCCCCCGAAATCGCTCTTGCAACTTCCTCTCATTGTTGTTCTTCTCTTTGGAGGTCACAAGTCGCTTCTGACGGAAATATTAGGGTAATTTTCAGCGACTGTAGAACGCATAGATTGAAGCTACACGGATTTTGGAATCCGAAGCTTCGGTGAGAAATAAACAATTTCCGCGCCTTGATGTGCGCGACTTGCTGTATGCATGAGCGCTAGGCGTTTGCAGTGAATACCTTTGTACAACTTTCTGATTTCACTCACATCGTCATAGGATACGATCCAAGGACAGGGGAGTATCGCGACGCGCTTTCTCACTGCTACATGGTCATCGTGCTTGTAGTCGTTCAGATACAAGTGCCTTCCAGGCCTATAGTAGGGAGGGTCCAGATAGATTAGGGTGTTGCGCGACACAGAACAATCCTTGAGAACATCCAGCGCATCTCGTTTCATTAAAAATATACGGTTCTTGACGGAGGAGATTCGCAATATACGCCGAGCCAATTCGGGCCGGTTGAATCGGGCGTCCAACTTCCATATTCCCGTTTGCTCTTTACCTCCGATCATGCCTCCGTTGAGAATTCCGGAATGGCTTGTCCGGTTGAGAAAGAACTTTGCAAATCCAAGCGCTAGCGTTCCCGACCGTGTACCTTCTGAGTAGATAGCTCGTTGTCTGTACCACTCGTCGGGGGTGACCGGTACTTCGTGGACTAATTGCAAAAATGCACGTGTTTTCGTGAGTACGCTACACCAGAAGGCGTAAACCGCGGAATCTAGATCGTTGAGATGAATCTCGGCCACTAGTCCATCGAAGAGCAGACTTAGGGCTAGACTGGCACCTCCCGAATAGGGTTCTATATAGATTGGAGAATCAAGGCGGTTGATTTCGATAACACGCCGGAAGAGTGGCGCAATTCTCCACTTACCTCCAGGGTAGCGAAGGGGAGAAGCGGTTCTCACCGACAGTATCCATGACTGGTCATTGACTGCGTCAACTGGGTTACCTTACCAATCAGAGGCACTTAAAGGCAGTTGTGAGAATAGCCACTCTATGTGCTGACAATGGCACATATCATCGCGCCTATCGGTTCGCATTATCGGTACTGGGCGGCTTGGGTTGATCGCGACGTTTTCCTTTGCCGCTAACGGTGCCAAATAGAATGTCAGCTATCTCAGTAAACTTAGCGATGGCGCTATCCGAGAAATAGCCGACCAAAAAGGACACGGCTACAACCACCGAACAAGATTCAGTCGCGTTCGAGTCGAAGACTCGAAACAAGCCCGAAGAAATCATTGCAATCATCGCGAAAGCCAGTCCTCCTGAGATGTGTGGCGTAAAGAAACGCCACAACCGTCGATCGAGATGCCAAGACTGTTTCGCTACGGTATGATACAACCACTTCAGATCGAATAGGGTCCCTCCGAGAGTTCCGCCTAACCATGCCAAGCCGTACTTTAATACGGAGCTATACTTCTGGTCAGTGAGGCCGAGCCACTTGTTCGGAAGCCCCAGCCAGACCGCCAGCATAAGAAGGGGCGCAGCCGCGAGAAGAATCGCCAAGTACGCGGATTCGACCAGGATACCACAGTGAGCGACGGGGTCTGAGTATCTGGACTTCCAGTCGAGAGGACTGCGTTTGTCAGTCAGGTCGGAGGGTGCGAAACCCGGGACCTGTTCCGACTCCGTATTTTCAGTTTCGTCAGGTCGCAACTCGCTTGAACTCGTCCAACGAATCGCGGCAAGCGGCCCATGTTCTCGCATGTTGAATGGTCGCCGACACGTTCGATAGCTGCGGATGTTCTCGCCAGCTGAATTGATTTGCCAACCCTATTTGTGAGGCAACCGCGCGCCTGAATAATTGGCTGCCGAACTCACGATCGCTCGCAATCCACCCCCGTCCTATCGGCTGTTCAAGATACAAGTAGTCATCCCCTCTGCGATGCACTGCCTGGCATTCAGCAAAAGAGGCAGGGAACCAACGGACATCTTTCGGTAAGAATGGCTGAACCGCTGAAAGTAGATCGAACTTCAACGCGACGATATGCAAGTGGGCATGATCCACTCCACAGCCCACAAGGGAATTTGTTTTGCTTGGACCGTGTTCGAAGGCGCAAACAGAGGAGAACGCTCGTTCCATTTGCGAGACTACCAGATTCTTCACATGTTGCATTTCGGCGATCAGCTCATCGTCGAGTGCGCCCATCGAAATAGCGTGCCGCTTCGGCAATAAAAGAAACCAACCTTCAACGAGCGCTCCGAGTGAAGGTAACACGCGAAAATTGAGTGACTCGAACAGTGGTTTATTCCAAAACGCGGGATCCTTTGAAGAAAGGTTACTACACATTTCGCAAGCCATAATTTCCTTCCTCCTCCCTCTGCTGGCCTCAATTTTAGGACAAAACCCGTATGCTTTCAAAGATCACCAAGCGGACCGTTGAACACTGCAGAAACGAGCCAACTCGCCCAACACATATGGATCCAGAAAGAACGAATGATTAACTTTATACCAAACTCCAGCGCGTTAGAAGCCATAGAAATATCGATCGCAATACCGC
Source organism: uncultured Acidobacteriaceae bacterium (assembly GCA_964407505.1). GTDB lineage: Bacteria > Acidobacteriota > Terriglobia > Terriglobales > Acidobacteriaceae > Sulfotelmatobacter. Next base: position 6,590 of record CAYOVU010000097.1, read on the forward strand.
ACTCAACCTCGGACGGGAGTCGTGCGATTTCATTCCTCGACGCTAGAGAAAAAGACATTCCGTCCCCTCTTCTCGGCCTCCCGAAAAACGGGTCGAGGACTTGATCGGTCCGGTCTTGGGTCCCGACCTCGCTTGAGGCCAGCAGCAGGATTTTCAGGTCTTCATCGGGACCAGGCCGGTCATACTTTAATCTCACGAATGATTTTTCGACCACGGCGTCAGCCGTCTGATTTTTCATTCTCCCAATCCACAGAATCGCCCGTCTGACTAGTCGTATACTTCAAGGGGAGCCGCCATCATGACCGCCTCCGATCGCTTTTCGGGGGAACTGCCTTCCCACTTCGAATCGATTCGCTTCCTAGCCGCCCATATTGCGTCGAACAGATTGCAGACCGCTATGGCACTATCCTCCGCGTTCGCTCGCAATTTCTTACCGCTCTTCGAGGCATGGCGAACACCCGTTTCGTGGTTAGCTAGCTTTTTGAATTCGCCGAGATCCTTCAACGGCACCCCGATGTCACGGGCGATCTGAGCCCAATCAACCCCGAGCCCTTCCTTCAGCCATTCCAGACCACGATAGACGAAAATGTAGGTCTCATGTGGATGGCGCAAAGCTAAATATGCATCGTCCGCGGCGCGTCGAAGGATCGTGTGATCGCATAGGGCGCCGTACCAATCGAGGACAGCCGCCGTGATTTCCTCAGAAGCCTTTGGTGCGGCTATTTCCTTTCGATCTAGCTGAGCGGTCCAGTGAATTTCGCCTTTGATGTCTGTGAACATGAGACGTCCGACCGCTTCCGCTTGAAAGAGGCCGGCGCCCCCGAGAAGTAGCGAACTTGTAAACCGTCGCGCCATGAAGTGACTTTCCAAGGCTTGCTCATCGAGGTTGCGGTCCAGCTTGCCTCCAAATCGTGCCAAGTACGCTCTACTCCCGCCGAACACCATTTCCCACGCAACATCGCTTTCGCGTTCATGATAGTCCACCTGAAACGCAGGAACTCGTAGCCCCCGATTGTTCGTGACACGATAGACGCTGACCACGGAGTCGGCCATTCGATTACCTCTCAGATGTCGTGAACTTCTTCGACCGCTATTCTGACTGGTCTCCCTCAGCCACGCTTAGCCAAATGCAAAGCTTCGTGGAGCCGCCGTCATGTTTCTTCTTAGATGCGTGCGCCCGACTGCATCGCTAAGCCCCTAAGTCGGCCACTCAAGGCGTCTAGCAAGTAGTCATAGGTCTGGATGCGGATGTTTAGATCAGTAACCATCTGCCTGCGGCGCTCTGCAGTGTTTGCGGGAGTGACGGATCGCCTGCTGATCAGAATGAGACCCGGCACGTTGCCGGTTATGTCCGTTAAACCTAAGCCGCTTTCGTTCCTCGCGCGCGCGGCGTAATCCTGGTTCCGGGTTAGCCACGAACGCCAGTCTTGGATTTGCCGAATGGCATGAACCAGGTATCGAGATGCGTCACCGTTCTTGTTGAACATTGGCTTAAGAGGACTTTCCAGCTCGACAGCCTGCCATTCGTGCCCAAAGGAATGTTTGTCGCCGATCATGAAATCGGTAACATGCTCGCCGAGCCTCTTCTTTGGGATAACCCAACGGCCATGTCCGCCGCCAAGATGCTGTATTAGGTATTTGGGATTGTCTTGAAGGAACTGCTGAATGTCTTCTTCGCGCGAAGCGCTATCAAGCGCCCCTCCGAGCCTGCCGATATCATCTTGGTGGATTTCATCCCACCAAACGAAGAAGTCCTTCAGTGGGTCATTACGCCGATATTCCTCGAGAGCATCCTCACCGCTCAGCATTACCATGACCTGCACCTGACCTTTGGCGCTTCCGGCAACCTAGCCCCTCTCGGGTGTTTGCCAACCACATTGCCCACACTCGGAAACGTAGGATTGCGCCAACTCCGGGTTAAATCCCACGTCAAGATTGTAGGAGCCGCAATTCGGGCACCGCTCTGGGCTGCCGCTTTCGTGGCGTATAACGGCGTGGCCGAACGCCGCGAGGACGGTATGCGTAGCGTCGAGCGCGAAAACGGCATCGTGGCGAGAAGCACCATTGGCGTGCGTGAGCCAGCCCGCCAATTCCCACGCCGATTTCGCTGTGGCCTTCAAGTGGCCGCGAACGCGCTCCGCACTCGAACCGCCCGCGACTGCCTTGGCAACCAATTCTGACCACGAGATGAAGTTGCTGCGCTGCGGAGCATCTTCGCCGGGCGGGACCATCTCCGGTTTCGCGAGTGATCGGACAAGTTGAATCAGGCATTCGCGGCACTTCACGCCCACGGCCTGAAAATCCTCGGCTTCTTCTGCCATGTCGAGCGTCTCGGCGGCCTGTTCCCAGCGCCGCCATACTGGAGTGAGTCGCGCCTTCTGTGCGTCGCCTGGCGCGCCTCGCGAGCGCGCCATGATTCGTGCGGTGACACCTATGTGAAAGGAGAGCGTAAAATCCAGGCTCGGGAAATACTGTTGCGAATAGAGATTTGAGGGGGACGTGATGACCCAGTAGCGGTCCTTGTTGGTGTGGACATCCCAACAATCGTAATCTCTGCCGAAGAGGTGATCGGATTTGACCTTCTCCGCGTGTCGCACTTTTTCGCCACGCGCCTGGGTCTCGACGTAGTCCGAAACGGCTCGCTTGCTGGTCGGATTGGCCAGCGTGAAGCTCCCGAGGATGTGCTTCGCAGGCGGAAGCGGAATGGTGTGCTCACTGCGCGGTACACGCCGGCGTTTCTTTCCGCCGGTTAGGGTCTTCTCGCGTCGTCGGTTCAACGCGAACCCATCCTCGATGTCGGATACGTCAGTCATGCGACGACCATCGTATCAGTTCTCCCTGCCAGAATCTTCGAAGAGGACCGCATTTCCAACAAAAACGGGATCTAAAACCGCAAACGTTATACTTTTCCCCGGATTCCAGTTCCTCCAAATACTCCGGGCTCATTTATAAGGAGTAGGCCTAGATCGCGAATCAGGTCGCAATGCAATTGGCGCCAGACACGCTCGGCGAAGCGCGACTGCGTGACCGCCTTCGCGCCGCGACGCTGAGCGTGCTGGGGACCGCAACTTAGCGCGTCGGAAATTCGGCCAATTCCTCACGGCCATAGACGGTGGCGAGAAGCAGTTGGTGGGGCAAAAACTGTCTCTCAACGATCCTAATACTCGATTGCTATTTGCGACATGCTTCGCGACCGACGATCCGCGCCTCAGGTGAAAGTAGAATGAATCTCCGCCACACCGCCGCGCTCGCTCTCGTGGGGCTGTTTGGTATGGTTATCCGCTTCATCGCAATTCACCCGTCGTATGGACGGGCGCAGACGCCTGAGGATGATTGGCGTGAGATACGTCCTTCCGCTGTACCACCGATACCAGTTCAGGAGCGCAAGACTCTGGTACTGGAACGCAGAGCAGCTCCGACTCCCCGCCCCTCGGGCCGACAACCGCGACGGGCACTATCAGCGGTCTTCGCAGCGGTCGCAATCCTGAGATGGATCCGAGGCTGCGTCCGCAGCCCAACGGATTTCTGCATGGCGAGCTGGTGATCCACCAGGAGGGCTTTGGGATGACGCCGATCGACGGCTACATCCGTGGCGACCATCTACAGTTCCAAGTCCCGTATGGCAGCGAGACGTATTACTTCGAAGCGCGCGGCGGAGCGATCAGATCAGCGGCACTTTCGAGTCGACTCCATCGGGCGAGCGCGGAACTTGGTCAGCACAGGTAAATTAATGGTGCCATCGAGGGTGCTGAGAACACGAACACTGGCGAATGTCTCAGCTATTTGAGAACGTCGCCAGCGAGCCGGTCAGTCTGAGTTTTCATTTGCGCGGCTTTCTTCCGATACAGAGTCTGATCACGACAGCGCCGTCAGGCCCCTGCATCGATAGCCTTGTGTCGAGCCGTATCGGTTCGTACTGCGATCCGAGCACTTCACGTAATACAGCTGCCAACGGCGTCCTGCGCGGATCAGTCATTGGACCAGCTACGTAGATGCCGTCCGGAATTCTGCCCCAAAAAAGTGTACCAGCAGGCGCGTCATCAACTAATTCCCAACCTGAATCGCGGAATGCCTGAGCGATGTCGTCTGCGAGATGAACACAGTCAGGAAAATCTGAGCGCACCATCGCAATAATTCGGTTATTTTTTTTCTCGATAGTGGATGGTAGCGTCGCCAGCCGATTCCGCAAAGTTACAATTTGGGACCGCTCTAACGAAGGCCAAACGGGTTGTATTTGATTGGACGAATTCAATTCCCGAATATTGGGGGCTTGGTCGCGCCGGAGTATTCGCTCGATCCCGGCGACTACTCCAACCAGAAGAACCGCTGCGCCTGAAATCGCGAAGAGCGAAAGATGCGATTTGATATATGTAGAACTCGCCCCGATACTCTCGCCGAAGACAGCAGATCCAATAAGCAGAACGCCCGACGCAACCATTAAAGCGCCTGCCCACCGTTTGTTTGGAATAAGCAAGGGAAGCCCTACCTCAAGTCCAAGAAATCCGAACCAGAATTTCGGATCGTCGATAAGAGACATCAAAACCCCCTGACGGCGAGATTCCCCCTCAGCCGTAGGAGAGCGTTATACTGCGGTTTGCGTTGGTCAGCCATGAGTGCGTTGGAACTCAGATTTACGGTTTTCCCCCAATCCAGATCTCAAAATCGTTAGGGCCAAGATTCTCTTGGTTGTCTATTCCGAAATCAGCGGGAACTCCCAAGGCCTGAAGATTCTTGAGGAGTTCTTTTGCTCCATCAGGACGATACTGATCTGTTAGAGTGTCGATCTTTATTCCTTTGAAATCAGCTCCATGAAGATGGGACATCCCAACAAGGAATTCAAAATTATTTCCGCCATCGTCTTTGACATGCCAATTGCGCATAGTAAATCCTTGGGCAAGACGATCCCGATATTCTAGAGCGATCGCGCAAGAGCTTAGTTCAGATTGAAAGCACCAAACGGCGACAGATTCGTCGAAATGAGGAACAAGGGGAAGAAATGTCGAACCAGGCGCGAGGGGTAGAGTTCTCAGATCAACGCTCAGTGGTCGAACGGAGGGCAGCGACGGCGGCGGGGAGATGCGCGCTTGCGCCTCGATTGGATTCGGCGAAGAAACGGGCGTGAGCGAGCGATGGAATTTTCTGACAAGTTCGGGCCAAGATAGCCACAGGAGCACAAATAGCATCACCCCGAACCACCAACGCGGGCTTATCGCGATTGGCTCCATGTGTGCGACTAGCCAACCACCAGCGCGGGTTCTCAATCTTGGCCAATAGTTTGCCACAGTCAGCAATCCAGCAATGGCGGGAATTGCGCCAACGCCGTATGCAATAGCTGCCCTGATATAGAAGCCATCAAAGACAGCCCTTGTACCTTCTTCAAAGAATGGCGTAGCCACCGCTTCCAGAAGGATTGCGGCAACAAATTCAGTCGCTCGCTCGTTCTCAGCCATGGATGCCCCCCGCACTCTGTATGCTTGGTTTGAGGCGACACCGTATCGCGCTTGACGGTAACCCGCCATCTGCGGAAGTTGGGCTGTCTAGGCGTACCCCGCACCCACAACGATTCGGCCATCCACTGATGCGCGGCTACGTTCCACCATGTACAGAGCCCGCAACTTCTAAAGCGCGCGACTCTGATCGCTCAGAAGGGTTGACGGCGCGAACTGTGCGCGCCGCACTGCGAAATAGTCATCGAGCGCGAATGTGCGCCGGCCTTGAGATCAGTGATCGACGAGAATCTGGTTGATGCTCGATCCAAGGTTCTAAACAATTCGGGCGCAAGCGATTCGACGATCCGTCGAATCACAGCCACTGTGGAACCATTGTTGGTGCTCAAATCGAAGGCTGAAGAAAACGCCTGAAACGCCCAAATGGCTCTCCCCCAAGGGTTTTAGTGTTGGAGCCACCAGCCGGATTCGAACCGGCGACCTGCTGATTACGAATCAGCTCCATCCCCGGACCCAGTGGGACCGGGAACACACTGGGGCGAGGTTGGACAGGACGCGATTACTGGCTCCAATCTTTCAGCCGCCTCCAGTCTGAAGGGAAGGCGATACGACCATCCATTACCGCCTGCAGATTGATCGCAATCGGACTGCTCCCCTCGGCGACGGCATCAACGAACGCAGGCGAGACAAAAGCCAGTTTCGCCAGGCGCGTGACGTAGCGCTTGGGGAGCCCTTCGCGACGCGCAATCTCAGCTAGAGAACTGACGCACCCAGATGCCAACTCGTCGAACCAGAGGCGAGCCCGCGCGAACGCCTTCAGCAGCGCCGGGTCGGGTTTCCTCGGCTCGTCGCCTCCGTTGATGATGAGTCGCGTCTCGATACCTCGGCGCTTGATCTTGAGCGGTACGAACCTGAGAAGCTTGATCGTCTTCTGGACTACGATCGCGTTTGAGGTGCCGCATGGCACGGGCACCTTCAGTCCGACTCGAGTACCTTCGTCGGAAAGAGTTGCCCGCTCGACAATTTCTGCGAGAATTTTCGATCGATCAAACTCCGACGTCAGACGCTCTCTCCATTCGACCGCAGAGGTGAAAAGCCGATTGATATCGGCGTCTTCTATTCCCGACGCCTTCAGCGCCTCAAGAATCGCCGGATTGTTGTCTAGGATCGTCCGAGCGGCGAGCGCGACCGCCCGCTCCAACTCCGGCGCCGGCACCCGCCACCCGCGCTGCCCTTCCCCCGAGGTGTCCCGAACGAGGGCCTTCGACACGTAGTACCGGTATCGCCGCCGATCTTTCACCGCGCCCTGTACGTAGAGCGGCTCGCCCGTCTCGTCGAAGACTTTTCCGACGAGTGGACTCGCCGACGCCTTGGTTCGCGGCGCGTCGGGCCTGTGAGTGCGATTCTGCAGCTGCTGCTGAACTTTCTCCCAGAGCTTTCGGTCGAGAATCGCCTCATGCTGTCCCGGATGCCGCTCCCGCTTGTGGCGAATCTCGCCGATATAGATTGGATTGGAGAGCAACTCGTAGAGCGCTCCTCGAGAAAAACTCTGCCCGCCTGATTTGTTTCCTTTTCTCGAGACGCGAATCTTTGACACGGTGCCGTCCCGGTCGAGTTCCTTCTTCAGCTTCGGAACAGAACCTGTTTTCAGATAACGCTGGTAGATCTCCCGTACCGTCGCAGCTTCTGCCTGATTGACGACCAGACGCCGATCACGAACGTCGTAACCCATAGATGGACATCCGCCCATCCAGATTCCTTTTCGCTTCGAAGCTGCGATCTTGTCCCGAATGCGCTCTCCCGTGACCTCGCGTTCAAACTGGGCGAATGACAGGAGCACGTTGAGGGTCAGCCGGCCCATCGAGGTGGTGGTATTGAACTGCTGGGTGACCGCCACAAACGAGACGCCCTGGCCGTCAAAGACCTCGACCATCTTCGCGAAGTCGGCCAGCGATCGGGTCAGCCTGTCTACCTTGTAGACGACCACGACATCGATCAGGCCATGGCGGATGTCTTCGAGCAGCCGCTGCAGCGCGGGCCGCTCCATGTTCCCGCCGGAGAGACCGCCGTCATCGTAGGCCGTCTTGACCAGTTTCCAGCCTTCACCCTGCTGGCTCTTGATGAAGGCCTCGCTGGCTTCGCGCTGAGCGTGCAGCGAATTGAAGTCCTGCTCGAGACCCTCCTCAGAGGACTTCCGGGTGTAGACGGCACAGCGGCGGATGGCGTTATTAGCGCGCCCCATTGGCTACCTCCTTTGCGGGGCCTTGAGCCCGAAGAACAAGGGCCCTGACCATTGGCTCCCAGTGATCATCCGGGCTACCTGCGAGAGTGAACGGTAACGCTTGCCGCGGAACATCACCCCGTCTTCGACCACCGTGACCTCATGCCGCGTACCGCCCCATTCCCGGATCAGGATTGTGTCAGGGCCGACTTTTCTAGTCGGCACGAGTTTAGTCGGCTTGCGCACACGGGCATCTTCGGCGACGCGCTCGAGCAGTCGGCGGGTAGCCGGCTTGAGGCCGCCAAGCGCGTTCTCCTGGATTCGGTACGCAACCGCGCGCTTAAGCCAGTCCCGGCTCAGATGTGGAGGTGCGTCGATTTCGTAGAGAAGCTTCCATTGGGATCTCAGTTGAGTGAGATCGAGTGATTCGAGGTTCGCGATTTCTGCCGAGAGCTTCTCACGTTCCTTGTCTGATACCTTTCGCATGGTGCCTGCCTCCTAGACAGGTGGACAGACACATGGCTCTGTGAACGCGGACAGTCCAGCCGCGAGCCGCGAGAGACTCCAGCAGGCAAAGCGGCCCAAAGAGCGACTCAAACCTGCCCAAGGTGGGCAGCAAGGCCTCTGAATCAGAGGCGTCTTCCTGGCGAGTACTCAAGAAAACAGGGCGCTGAAAACCGTCAGCTAACCGACCGCGAGAGCAAAAGAAACGTACGAGTTTCAGCAACGGATATTCCAGCATTTCCTCGGCGGTACGACTGGCTTCGTCCGCTGAACAGAGCAATGGTCCTCGCGAGCCGATACGGCTCAGGAGAGTTACGAAGATGAGCGGATCGACAGAGACGGAAGGAACCAAGAGCAACTTGACTGTCAAGAACCCGGCGAAGGTGACTAAGCGGGACGCCGCTGCGCAGCCGGCTAAGCGTCCGCTAGGTCAGCGGAAGGCGAGCATGGCGAAAACCGAGAAGCTCGTATGCCGGTACTGCGGTAGCGACAACCTATCGCCGAGTTTCATCAAGCGGCGTGATCGCCGGTGCCGCAAATGCTTCAGCAAGCGCTATGGGTCAGCGGCACGTACCCAGAAGACGGGAAAGAAGAAGTAGAGGACGCACGCCAAATCTTGAATCGAAGAGGCTGGGCTCGAAACGCCCGACCTCTTCTCATTGCTGCCCCTGGGGTGAGACCGGACGAAGCTGTTCCCGCTGGCAATGCCGCGGACTACAAGGCATCTAAGCCGTTCAGCGAAAAACCCGCGGCCAAGTTCGGACGTTGAGCGGCGCTGGTAGCGTGTCGATCCAGTCAAATAACTCGAACTCCATCTCCGCTTATCCGGCCAAAAACTCCCTCCTGTATTCGAATGCCCACCACTCTCTGAAGAGTCGCTTGCGAGTTCGAAATGACTGCGCTTCGTTCTTCAGTCTCTGATGTGGAGAAAAATCCGACTAGGTGCAGGAAACGCGCGGCCCGTAGTGTTCAGCGATCCGAAGGCCGCCGGAGAGGGGACAGGTCGGTGCCGTTTATCTCCAGGATGTGATCGTGGTGCGTAAGCCGATCGAGCAGCGCACTAGTGAGCGCGATTGCGGCGGCTCAAAAGCTCGCGGTCGAACTCGCGCCGTTCGAGAAACCAGAACTAATTTGACATGCCTGTTGACAACCGGTTGCCGATCGTGCGCCCTCGCCTTGACATCGGCACAGCAATGAGAGTACTAGCCTACCCGTTACATAACACTACCACCTAGTTTAATTCCGAAAAGCAATTTGGGGGTCGAATTGCTGCGATACATACGACCGTTCGAGTCGGTACCGAATTTTGGACGCTGCCGGATGGAAGTCCACGGCCGACCAAGCGCGTCGATTCGATGCGTTGTCGCGCGACATTTGCTTGATTCAATCCGACGACAAAAGCGATCGCGAAGAGGGCTTCGGTCTGCGCATCCCAGAGCCGATCAGCAGATTCGCTCACATGCCTCCGATCGCGCCTATGATTTTGCTCTTAGCCGCCCTGCAGCTGAAATTTGCAACGGCGGAGCCTTCGGCAAGGATCCGCGCCAAGGAGCCGAAATCAACTCTTTGTTGCCCAAAGGTCGGGAAACGGCACAGAGACGGTGACGTATGCGTAGTGCAGAGCATCACTCGCATTTCGCGAGCGAAGTTACTGTTACATTGCGCACCCCAGTTGCATACTCGCGCTTCATGCTCGCCTGCTCAGCTGGTAAGCGTCTTTTGCCTGCGGTTTTTCTGTCGTTCATCTTCTCGCTGGCATTACCGACCGCCGCGCAGGCACAGACGGTTGTACAGCATGCGATCACAGAAGCGACTACCGCGTCGTTGAAACTGAATCTCGCATTTGGCTCGAACACGGCTGCGGGAGACACAGTAGTTGCAACCTTCGCGATCAGTAGCGGTACGCAGACTGGTACTGTGACCGACAGCCTCGGAACCGCCTGTTACCAGGGACCGCACATAGCCCCCGGTTCCGCACCTGTGTTGGATCTGGAGCAATGGTATTGTCCGAGTCTCGCCGGCGGCGCCGATACTGTAACGGTAACGATTAACGGCACCGTACAGCGGGCGGTAACGATTGAGATCGCCGAGCTCGCGGGCGTATCGGGGAGTCCCAGTGTGGTGCTTGATCAGTCGGCGACTCACGATCAAAGCACTTCATCTGTAACGGCGGCAACCGGCACCACACCGACTACTACTTCACCGTCTGAAATCGCGATCGGCGCAGTCGGGTATGCGACAACCAGGACGCTATCCACAGGTCCGGCAAACGGATCCGGTCTCGATAGTCAATCCACGACCACCCCCTCGCTGTTCACGGCGGATCAGATCGTCAGTTCGACCGGGGCGCTCAGCAACGGCTGGACGATGACGGCGGCTAGCGCGTCGCTTGGAGTGATCGGGACTTATCTAGCGACCCAGCAGATCGCCACACCCACGCCCTCAGTCACTGCAACGGCGACTGCGACTGCAACGAAGACTGCGACTGCAACGAAGACGGCTACTGCGACCAAGACCGCGACCGCGACTCCGACTATCACAGCGACTGCGACCGCAACAGCCACCGCGACTATGACGGCAACGCCGACGCCTTCCGCGACCCCGATTGTGTGCGGCACCGGAACTCCGACGGTTGAGTTCCTCACGTCCGGCAGTAGCTGGACCGTCCCGAACGACTGGAATAGCTCGAACAATACTATTGAGAGTATCGGGGCAGGTGGAAACGGGGGCAACGGAGTTTCCGTCGGAGGAGGGGCAGGTGGTGCTGGCGGAGATTATGCCAAAGTTGCAAATCTTAGCCTTACTTCGGGCAATTCGGTCACTTACCAAATTGGTAGCGCCGGCGGTTCACCAATCACCATTGGCGCAACTTATTTCAACGGCACGAGCCTCTCTGGTTCTTCGTGCGGCTCAGCGGGCGGGAGCACTCCTACCACAGCCACAGGCGGTGCCGCCGGAAATACTGCCAACGATGTTGGCACTACACTGTACGCTGGCGGAGGCGGAGGAAGTGTACTGTCCGTCGGCGGGGCTGGCGGAGGCGGTGCAGGGGGTCCGAACGGTATCGGCGCAAATGGAGGAAATGACTCGGGAGTTCTCGGAGGCACCGGCGGTAGCGGGGATAGCATGCATGGTGCAGCAGGCGGTATACAATGCGTGTCTGGCGGAAACGGCGCCGAATATAGTGTATCACCTACCTATGGCAGCGGTGGTGGAGGCGGAGGCGGTTCCGGTTGCGCAGGGTCCGCGGGTGGGAACTATGGCGCGGGTGGCGGAGGAGGAATAGGCACAGGCATTTATGAAAGCGGAGGTGCAGGGGCGCCCGGTCTTATCATCATCACCTATTGCTCGGCGCCAACACCAACAGCGACCGCGACCGCCACAGCGACTGCAACTTTAACTGCAACCGCAACCCTTACAGCGACGGTCACCGCGACTACGACCGTAACTGCGACCGGCACTCCAACCGTTACGTCTACAGCTACGTCAACGGCCACGGCAACCGCGACGGCGACAGATACTCCGGTTCCGACAGCTACCCCAACTCAGACTGCAACCCCAACAGTTACCGCTACCTATGTACCGACGGCAACCCCGACCGGAACCAGCGGCCAGTCCAGCGGCATCACCTACGTTTACGATCCCGGCGGCCGCCTTGTGGCGGTTTATGACGCTTCAGGCGACGTAGCGGTGTATGGGTATGATCCGGTTGGCAACCTTCAATCGATCACGAACTATCCCGCCAACCAACCCGCGGTCGTTTACGTCGGCCCCAATAACAGCCAACCAGGCCCAGACATCACCATCTATGGTACCGACTTCTGTTCCGATCCGGTCGTGACGTTTAACGGAGTAACGGCGACAGTCGCATCATCGAATTCCACGCAAATTGTCGTGACCATACCGAACGGGGCGACAACAGGCGGCTCGATTGTTGTGACCTGTGGCGGGAACTCCATTAACGCAGGCCCTAGTCTGGCGCCACCATCAATCACGAGTTTCAGTCCCCAACAAGGTGTTCCCGGAACGACGGTAACCATTGCCGGCTCCGGCTTTCAGACAAACTCTGTGGTGACCTTTAATAACTTTCCAACGCAGGTCCTTTCAGCGACTGCCTCGACCATCACGGTGCTCGTGCCGAGCAACGCGACATCGGGTCCCATTACCGTATCTAACTCTTACGGCCAAGCCACAACGTCCGACTACTATATCGTAGCGCCACTCAGCACAGTGTACGGCGGCAATGTGGTCGTGGGCGGACCTTTTGTGACTCCGAACTTCGAGGTCGGAGACGAACAAGTTCTGACTTTCAATGGTAGTGCTGGCGAACATTTGCTCATATTTGTCGAAAATTTTGCACCCGAATGTTCGATTCCGGTCACTCTAGACGATCCTCGCGGCGATATTCTCGGAGTGGTCAATATGTGTACGAACACTCCTGCTTTAGAACAGGTTTTGCCCGCCACCGGGGTTTACTCAATTTTCGTAGAGGGCGATTCGGACTGTCCTGAATGCACAGGCATTTCCGTTGCGAACATAGCGCAGTTACCGACCATTTCTGTCGGAGCGTCGCTTCCCACGAATGTCAATCTGCCCGCCGGGCAGATAAGTGAACTGTCCTTCCAGGGTAGTGCGAACGAACAGATAAGCCTCTCGGCGACATTTCCGGGGACATCTTACATAGATCCCGAAATAACTGTGCTGAATCCCGATGGTTCGACTACAAATTACGCCGCCACGAACCCTGGGTATTTCTCATCGCAGTACCAAGATAATCCTGGAGCCTACCTCGCGGAAACGCTCCCCCAGACCGGCACTTACTTTGTCGTGAGCTATCCATCTTTTCTGGATGACTACTACGATTATGACGACCAGTTCACAGTGAAGGTCTACGACACACCGTCAAATCCAACAATTTCAGAAAATATCGCGATCGGAGGATCGCTCACACTGACTCCTTCAGTGCCGGGAGAGACTGCTCAACTGACTTTTAATGGCGACTATGCCGGACAGTTTGTCACCGTCTCGACAACGTCGAAATACTACTTTCCGAATCTCGCGAGCCTGGATCCGGACTTGTTGAATATCTGGGAAGGCCACGTTTTGGAGGACAGTAGCGAGAATTTCACATACTACAGCGATCCAATGATGTTGTCTGGAACGGGACCATACCAAATCGACGTCGACTTCGAAGGACAAACGGAACCGGTTATCTTGAGCCTCTACGACGCGACCCCGGAGACCGGAACTATTCAAATCGGCGGTTCGCCGGTCACGGTCAGTACTGGACCCGGCCAGACCGACGACCTTTCCTTCACTGGAAATGCGAATCAGCAAATAAGTGCAGAAGTCTGGAATCTGACCTATCCAAGCACGGATGCACTTGTCCAGTTTTTCTCTAGTTCAACTCCCAGTCCAGCTTCCTTGTTTGGTGGCTTCATTCTTAATCAAAATTCGGGCAGCGGCGCTTTTTCGCTGCCTGCATCAAGTGACAGTGATGGAAACAGCTATACAGTTCAGGTAGGGGGGGGATCTAACGATCCGGGCAGCGCGATAATTCAATTGTATGACGCAACGCCTGTTGCTGGGTCTATATCTGTTGGCGGCTCGAACACAATGGAAACTAATCCGGGTCAACCGCTCGAACTGACTTTCACGGGAGTGCAGGGTCAGAACCTCGGACTAAGCGTGTCCAATTCGAGTTACGGAAACCTGACTATATCTGTATTTGGACAAAATAGCGGCCCCGTTCCATCGGTTTCATCAATCTATGGATCACAGGGCTTCGCAGGAATCTCCAGCCTTCCAGCCGATGACATCTACACTATCGACATCGTGGGAGATGGCGGCCCTGGCCCAGCTACTCTGCAATTACTCAGCACGGACCAACAAAACCTTAGCACCTCGGTCGGCGCTCCGCCGTTGGACTTGACACTCAATCCAACTCAAGCTGCGAATATCACCTTCACCCCGAGTATCAGCAATCAATGGATAACGATCGACACATCGAATTCCACAATGAATGGGTGTCTCGACATTGAGTTGATCGACTCGAACAATGTTCCGGTGAAATCGATTCTCGCCTGCGATTCAAGTGACGTCATGCACCCCACGCAGATCACTCAGCCGGGGGAGACTTACTCGATCTTCATCGAAGGAGCGGGAGGAGAAGGGGTAGAAGTTTCCGGCAGTATCGACATCCAAGTCAATGACGCTACACCGGTCAATGGAGGTCCGATCTACATCGACGGCGGGCCCATAGTGGCGTCGATGTCGGCTCCATCGCAGAACTTCGAGTATACTTTCACCCCATCTGCCACAACGGAAGTGGGGCTCAGCGTTACAAACTTTTCATCCTATAGTGGTTGTGATCCCCAGGTAGAGATTTATGATCCAAACGGAGTCCCCGTAGACGGGAATGGCCTCAATCCGTCCGATGACGGCGGTGGATGGCTGGATGGTACTGCTACGCTTTTTGGCGGCGCCGATGTTCTCACAAGTGGCACCTATTCGGTCTTCCTCGACAACACGGGTTGCAGTTCCGGGAGTGCGCAGATCGCCCTGTACACTTCGAATACTCAGAACGGCTCTGTAGCGTTCAACGCAGCTGATCCCGTTGTCGCTACTTCGACCCTACCGGGGCAACTGACCCAGTTGTCTATCAGCGGCGGCGCTGGGCAGTCCGTCTATGTGAACACTAGTGGTTCAACATACGACAGCGCCGATATCATGCTCATAGATGTAAGCGGCGGACCAAGCGACTGGGTCATTGTTGATAGCCTCTTTCAATGCGGCTCAAGCGCCTCCATGGGACCGGACATGCTCTCGGGCGATTCCTATATGATTCTGATTGTTCCATATGGGGCGCCGGGATCTATAAATCTGAGCCTTTCAAGTCAATCGTCGGGATCCTCCGGTGGAACTTGCAGCGGTGGTGGCGGGTAGTCCGTCTGAGCAAGCGGGCGATACGTGAATGGGTCAAAAGGGCACGGAGAATCACGGCACATTAAGAAGCGTCTGGAGAGAGACGGGAAATGGCAATTAAAAGATACGTCTGCATGGTTGGATGTTGTATTGCGGTACTAGCAACTCTTCGGCCGGCCCTCGCGACTCAGCCCAAGAAGAACGCCATTTATCCGGTTGCAACTTCGAGTCCGATCGCGGGCGCTGCAAGCATCCGCCGTTCCCACATGTCACCAGCGTCACTCCAGAGAGAGATGCAAGAGTTGGAACATGCCAAGCATTTTCTCCAAATGTCATCGCAGAATGATCACAGCAGCCATGCGGCTATTGCTGCGCGCCACATCCAAACCGCGATCAACGAGCTGAAGCTGGAGGCAGAGAAGAACTCCCGAGAAAAGCGGTCCCGACAACTAACGCAAGCCGTCGGCACCGCTACGCCGGGCGCGCGAAGGTAGCTCAGGCCACGACAGCCGGGAGAGATCACTTTGTGCAACGGTCCTTTCCGCAGCGAACCTCGTCAGTTGGGTCAAGGTACGAAAGTGCCGACCGCCGGATCAGCATCCGTCGAGCAAATGGTAGGACGACCAGATGAAGAAACCTCCGAATAGTGCGCTGAACCTGGGGTTAACTCTTGTATTGGCAGGATTGCTACTGGTCGCCGCTACGGCTCTTCCACAGGATTCTATTCCCTCGAGTGTCGGGGATATTCCACCTACGGAAACGGTTAGTGGCAAGTCTAAAACCTTGCTTCCAGACGGCCAGATACTCCAAATTGGCGGCGATGACGCCGGCGGCCCACGGACATCAGCGTGGATTCAAGATCCGGAAACTGGGGTGATGACGCAACTCGCCAGCCATCTTCGCTACGCGCGTGCCTGGCATACTGCGACCGTCTTGCCCGACGGGACGGTCGGCATCATAGGCGGCCTCGGAAAAGGCAATCAGACAGTTTCTGTCGTCGAGCGGTTCGACCCTGATTCTCAGTCCTTCACTGTGCTCGCCGTGGCTGGACTCACTGCTCGATCCCACCATACTTCGACACTGCTCAGCGACGGCACGGTTCTCATCGTAGGCGGCCTATCGCCAACTCGTGCAACACTAGGCGACGCACAACTCTGGAATCCGCGCAGCGGTCAGGTGACTTCGGTTTCCGGCGGCTTGAATATTCCGCGAAGGAACCATCGCGCGATTCTGCAATCCGACGGCACCGTATTGATTCAGGGCGGGAAGGATTCGAGGGGGCGCAAGGTCAAGACGGATGAGAGTTATAATCCGGCATTGCAGAAGTTCTCGACCGTATCCGGCCAGCAAGAGGCATCAAGTCCAGCGGCGGAGGAATCAGCCAACCCAACGCCCGAACTAACCGGAACAATTCCAGAAAACGGGGCAACAAACGTTCCATCCGACACCATAATATCGCTGCGATTCTCGCAACCGATGCGAGTCGATACGCTCGACACGAACACCGTAATACTCACGGGTCCAACTGGATCGGTTTCGGCGACAGTCGTACCCGCTGAAGCTGGGATGCTTGCCTTTGTAAATCCGCAGTCGCCACTCGCTCCTAGCACTACGTTCACGGTCACCGTGAGCGGAGCGGTGGGTGCAAGTGGCGTGCAGATGCCTAACGCGACTATCAAATTTACGACGAGCTCCGCGGATGTCGTTGGTGGGGGTCCTGGAGGTCCTAGCGGTCCTCCGAACGGACCGCGGAACCCAGGCTCTCCCGGGCCGGGAGTGTGGCTCCCTACCAGTGACTGGTATACGCATCTGCCACCGTCGCGATGGCAGTCGTTACCACCGCTTCGCGCGGCTGCAGGCGTCACGGCGCTATCGGGCCAGGTGCTGACAATCGACGGCTCGCCACTCGCAAATGTTACCCTTCAGATTGGCGCTTACAGCGCGCGCAGCGATGGAACAGGCCGCTTTCTGATAGTAGGACCACCTGCCGGGCTGGATAGCCTGTTGATCGATGGGACCAGCGCGAACCATGGCGGTACAACCTTTGGCATCTTCGAGCCAGGAGTAACCGTTACCGCCAAGGTTACCAACGTATTGCCGTTCACAATATGGATGCCAGTTATCGACACCGCTCATGCGGTCACTATCCCGGTTCCGACCACGACCGAGACAGTGGCGGTCAGCCCTTTGATTCCAGGCTTGGAGCTGCACCTTCCCGCCGGCAGCGAAATTCGCGACGTCAACGGAAATCTGGTTAACGCGGTAACTATCACACCCGTGCCCCTTGATAGGCCTCCCTTTCCGCTACCCGATGGTGTTGTTGTGCCGATTTACTTCACGATTCAGCCGGGCCTGGCGAAGATTCAGACCCCAAGTGGCGGACGATCCGGAGGATGGCTCGTTTATCCCAACAGCACCAATCTTCCGGTCGGAGCGACATTCAATTTCTGGGATTACAATCTTGCTTGGGGCGGATGGTGGGTATACGGACGTGGCGCAGTCGGTGAGGGCGGTACTCAAGTTTTCCCGGATCCAGGCGTGTCGTTCTCCGAATTTTCAGGTGCAATGGTGGGGAGTGGTACGGCGCCCCCCAATACTCAAGGTTGTCAATCCGGGGCATCTGGCGGCGATCCGGTCGACTGTTCGACGGGGATCTTTATCTACAGTAAGGAAGATCTCCGGTTGGCCGATGTGATTCCGCTCGCCTTCCAAAGAACCTATCTCTCTCAAGACGGCCAGTCACGTCCCTTCGGAATCGGGTTCACCGATGGCTACGAGATCTTCCTTACCAGTGAAGGCCAACCGCTGTACACGAAGATATTTTTGATACTCCCAGACGGTGAGGAGGTCAAATATACGAATACCAATCCGAATTCGCTCGACTACGTAAATTCCCACTTCGTACCGACGCTGAGTTCGGACCCGGCTTACTACGGTTCGACAATCACTTGGAACGGGAACGGGTGGAATCTACGGCGCCGGGACGGTACCATCTACGCCTTTCCCGACTCCTACATTAACCCCAATCCCGCGCAGGCTGCTGTTACATCAATCACAGATAGAAACGGCAATAGAGTCACTATTTCACGCGATGACGAGGGCAACAAAACCCAGATAACATCACCCAACGGACGCTGGATCCAGTTCCACTCCGACTCGAACAACCGTATCATCCAAGCTACGGATAATATCGGACGGACCATCACCTATACTTACGACAGTTACGGCGGCTCAGGCAGGCCGAGCTGCGATTCCCAAGGATTGCTCTGCGCGGTTACAGACGCGAACGGAGGAGTCACGAGCTACACATACGACGGCGGGAACCGAATGCTCACGGTCACCGATCCACTCGGCAACACGCAAGTCACAAACACGTATGATCCAGCCTCCGGAAGAGTAACAACTCAGACCCTCGCCGACACAACGAGCACTTATCACTTCAGCTATCCTATCATTAATTCTTACAATCAGATCCTTCAGACCAACATCTACGATCCAAACGGCAACCTCGAAATCAAGAGTTTTGACAGCAACGGCTTCCTCACGGACGACGTTCTTGGCAGTGGTTCAAGCGTCCAACAGACGTTCAGTATCGTACGTGACGGAAACACCGAACTGATCACCTCGATAACGGATCCACTGAACCGTGAGACAGATTTTGCCTACGATACTAAAGGTAATATCACAGGCATTTCCAAGCTCGCGGGAACGCCGCAGGCGGTCACCATGACGAAGACGTATGATCCTAATTTTAGTCAGATCACGTCGATCGTTGATCCGTTAAGCCATACCTGGACGTTTGGCCGCGATGGCAGCGGAAACCTTACCAGTTTCACCGATCCTCTCAATCACATGGTCAGCCTGATCGACGACAGCGAAGGCCGGCCAATATCGGTCACAGATGCGTACAACGACACGGCGCAATTCGGGTACAGTGGCCCAGACTTGGCGATGATCACCGATCCTCTGGGCAACGTGACGAATCGTTACACCGACAATGCGGGGCGGCTGATCGGGATCAGGGATGCTTTGGAACAATCCGCGACCATCACGTGGGACGCACTGGACCGCATCACCCAGGTAACCGATCGCAACCTCAGTACCACCTCATTTGGATACGACGGCAATAGTAACCTTCTGAGTGTCACTGATTCCAACAACAATCAGACTTCATATATTTACGATTTGCGCAATCGAGTCACGAGCCGGGCCGACGGACTGAGGGCCTCGGAAAGTTACAATTGGGATGCAAACAGCAACCTGACGAACCATATTGATCGACGTGGAAAAGTGACCGCTTTCCAGTACGACGCCCTCAATCGGAGGAAGTTCGCTGGATTCGGTCAGAGTGGCAGCAACTACGAGAGCACAATCTCTTATAGGTGGGACAATGGCAGCCGCCTGATCGGAGCGAGCGACTCAATCGCTGGCACAATCACTCGCGTACCTGATCTACTCGACCGTCTGACATCGGAGACAACCCCGCAAGGTTCGATCACCTACAGTTACGATGACGCGAACCGGCGTCAGACGATGCAGGTTGCCGGTCAGACCATGGTTAACTATTGTTGGGATAACGCTAATCGGTTAACGGGAGTTAGCCTGCAGACTTGCCCGAACAATCCAACCGTTGGCATCGGCTATGACAACGCAAACCGGCGGACGTCGCTGACGCTGCCGAATGGCGTGATGATCGCGTATAACAATGACAGCGATTCCCGGATCACTGGACTGACATACAGCGCGGGAAATTCGCAATTGGGGAATCTTATCTACGGCTACGATGCGGACGGACGAGTGACAAGCAAATCGGGCTCGCTCGCTGCGACCAGCTTGCCCAACTCTGTAAGCGGCAACACGTTTAGCGCTGACAACGGAATGACAGCTTTCGGTGGTGCGACGCTGAGCTACGATGCCAGCGGCAATCTCACCTCGGACGGGACGAATGTCTATACTTGGGACGCGAGAAACCATCTGACCGAGATAAGCGGCTCGGTGTCTGCCAGCTTTACATATGACGCATTCGGTCGACGGGTGAGTAAAACCATCGCAGGCGCCAACACGCAGTTCCTCTACGACTATCTCAATCCAGTGCAAGAGCTCCAAGGAGGTGCTACAAGCGCCAATCTTCTTACCGGCCTCAGAACCGATGAGTACTTCGCCCGCAACGACTCCAGCAGCAATCTGTCGACTCTGCTTACAGACCTGCTCGGTTCTACCATCGGATTAGTGGGATCAGCGCAGAATATTGGAACCAGCTACAGCAATGATCCGTTCGGCGGGACAACAATAACGGGGGCTTCCGACGAGAATTCATTCCAGTTCACCGGCCGAGAAAACGACGGCACCGGGCTGTACTTCTTTCGGGGCCGATACTACAACCCGACTCTCCAGCGTTTCATCGCTCAAGATCCGATCGGTTTCTGGGGCGGCGACCCCGACCTCTATGCATATGTCGGAGAAGATCCGATCGATTTTACAGATCCCCTCGGTGATGGGAAAGTTGGCAAGGTCGTCGGTGGGGTCGTTGGCGGTGTTGTGGGGGCAATCACGCAAGGGACCGAAGACGCTGGCGCCGGTACCGTGGTCGAACCAGGCGGTGGAACCATAGCAGGCGCGATTGTAGGCTCCGTTGTGGGCGCAGTGGAAGGCGCCACCTCAGGAGCGCAAATTGGCGGAGCGATTGAAGACTCGATTTATCGTCAAGGCACATTCCCAAATGAATCTGCGGGTTGGCCTGGAAACGACGTCAAGGGTGGGTGCTGGGCGACCGACAATCCACTGACGACCCCGAACTATTCTTCTAAATATGGGTTGCCCCAAGGAAACAGCGGATCGCCTGATTGGGTTATTAGCGGAAATCTTCAAGGGCCATACAGTACCAATCCAGCTCCGCCTAGCATTGACAATCCTATGAACACAGGTGGTGCTATCGAAGTCCAGCCAGCGGACCCAAATCAAGTAACCATTAATTGGTTTCACATGCCAGAGCATTAGTTAGACGCTATAGGGTGAAGAATGAAAAACATTGACAGTATCAACGACCTGTATGCAGAAGTTGATAAACTGATTGCCAAGCTGAAATCGTCGCGCAACGCTCGCCTAGCCGACGCCCTGCAGTATCGTCTACACAAAGTGGCTTGGACATCGGGATCCGAGCTTTTAGATGAGCTTGCAACTCTTCTAGAAGAGGCTGCGCGAGATGGCGATCGCAATCTTGAGTCAGAACTTCAACAGGATATAAAAGTTATCTTAGGCGCGATAGCGAACCGTCGGCTTATCGGAAAGCACTCAGCGCATCAGACGCACAGATCCCTCGACTCCGTCGTACTGAAGAACGAAGTGTCGCAGAAATCCCCGACCAAGTAGGGCATCGTGACGTTCGCCGCCAGCATGGAGCTCGATGACAGGGAAGGTGCCGGAGACGGAGAAGTTGAACTGCGGTAGATAGATTTGAGCTCTACAAAATTCCACCTCTTGAGACCCTAAGACGCCGGAAACCGGTCTTTTCTCGACGATCGGAAGGGAGAGCTGTTGTGCTAGCTTTGCGTCGATCGCGTTGTGAGACGTACCCGTATCGACCAGCGCAAGCCTTTGGTCTATCGGTATTGCGGGGCTTGCATTCTGATCATTGTCGTCATACGCAGGATCAAAGCCGATACAGACGCCGATGGTTGGTCCTAGGCGCTGAAGCAGCTCGGGGCAGTTAGCAACGTTTGACACCTTCGTGAACCCAATTGAAACTATCGGCATTGGAGCACCCTCGTCGACCTAGGTAACAATTACCACTGATGGTGCCACAATACCACTGGAATCTCATCTCGTCGCGCTGACTCGGTAGCGAAGGGAATCCGGAGGGGCGACATCTTGGATGCGGAGACTCGAGTGCTAAGCTTGCCGAATTCCTTCACCGCCTGATCGACGAGTCCCTTACCACCTTCCATCGTCGAGATGTCCATCAGGTTGGGTGCAGCTTTCCCACCGGCTGCTTTGATCTCGGCGACCACGTCATTGGCGGGCGAGGTCGACGCTCGATCTCCCGCCAGTGTCGTACCGAGGTCGTTGGCGACGATCGCGGCTCCCTGCGCAGCCATTTTCGGCTCGATCCTTGGCTCTCTCGAGCCAAACGAGTTTCACCAGCAAGTTCTGGGCCTGAGACGGGAACTCTCCACGAACGCGAGCCATCCAGGACGGCGAGCTATCTTCGTCACCGTGCCACAGCTTCGAGCGCATGTCCCGTACCCATCGACGAGTGGCGAGATAAGGGATCAGATTCTGATCAAGCGGACCGCCTTCGTTCGTCTCCATCTGCAGCAGATCCTCAAGCGTCAACCCGCTCAAGTTCGGGGTGTCGAAGGCGTCCATCGTGATGCAGTTCCACAGGCCCCGCTCACTGTTGAAAGCGTCGTAGAAAGCTCCGCTTGGAATTGTCGGATTGCCCGCCATCACTACGTGAGGCTGACCACCCGCCATCACACCATCGATCGCAGCCCAGATTCCCGACTCGATGCCAGGAGCCTCGTCGGCCAGAATCAGAACGTGCCCGCCATGATATCCTTGGAAATTCTCGACGCGGTTTCGTGGCGAGGCCGAGTGCGAAATTGTTCTCGCCTCTTAACTTCATGCTGGTTTGATTAAAATCTGGAAACTGGATCTTGGACCGGCCAGCTGCTCGGTGTATCTCCGACCAAAGCTGAGTTCCAACTTGGCGGAAAGTTGGTGCGGTCGTCAGGACGATACCGTCAGCCCATCGGACCAACCACCAGAGTGCTGCGAGTGCAAGCGTGAAAGTTTTGCCGACGCCATGACAAGCTTTGATGGCAGAGAGCCGATTCAATTTGTTTTCATTTCTGCAAATTCCAGTCGTTAGGCAGGTCTCGATTGAGCGTGATAGCAACGAGTCCTGATTTCACCTCTACATCTGACGGGAAATCCTTGAAACGATCCGGAAGCCGCGCAGCTCCAGCGACCGCGCAAAGTTGATACTCACCACCCGTCAGGCTCCTGAGCTCTCCAATTGCGCATCGTGCGATCCACTCGTCGGAATTAACTTCCACGTAGCCTTGGCGATACCAAGCTCTGTCGTCTTTTGGTCCCGCTCGCACGAACACTTGAACCGAATTGTTCGGCGGTTGCACAAGACCCTTGACGATCTTCAAACGCGGCACGATTTGACCGTGCTTGGGTTCTTGAATGCTGATCATAGGTGATTTCTTCAGTATTTGCTGGATCGGTGGCCCAGTGACGCGAGGGACGGCCATTCCGGCTTTGAACGCTTTCAGTTCCGACTTGAGGTCGTTCAGATCCTGCTGATTGCGTGCCATCCGTTCGGACACCTCGGCAGGAGACTGTCCCTTAAACCTCTCACGGTAGTCATCAATGATGACTTGTTGGGTTGCAAGACGTTCTCTGTAAAACGCGAGGGCCACTTTCCACCCGACCAATACAAACATTATTGCTGTGATCGCGATGACAATCACGAGTTGCCACCATGCGGACAGCGAGCGGAGAAGCGGAATAGCTTTTGCGATATCGTCTGGCGAAATAGACAAGCCCATGAGCGTCCTCGCGTTACGGTGAAGATTTCCCGCTCCACCATGAGGGGCAGAATAGCGCCATTGCTTCTCCGCGTCATCAGGACTGCTGACTGTCCACGTTCGACAGATGGAACTACGCGCTTAGCACTGCGTGATTTGAGACAGAGGATCAAAAAAAGAGAAAGCAAAAGAATGCTTGGCCGCCCTGTGGACGGCCAAGCATCAAGGTGTCGGCACCCTCTTCCGACCGTATCGTCACATAGTCGCGTCCACGAGTCCGCGAATCGTGCTCGAATTCGGCTCCGGTTAAGGGCCCGCGAGCGCCGCGTGGAGGGCCACGCCTTCCATCAGGGCAACCCCAATCGCGAAAATACCGCCCTGCTTGCACTACGCGGTGTATTTGCTCTATCTCTCAGTTGAGTCGAGTGTCCAAAACGGGGAGTCGTGAATCGTAATGCTCTCGGACAGAGGGGGAGACGATGCGCATATCACTGGCAGGAGTCGTAGTCGTTCTTGCTTTCTTCACTTTAGGGCCAGGTCCATTCCATTACGCCAGCGTTCCCCATATTCATGCAGCAGTTCCCAAGCGAGAAGAAATTAAGCCTCCTCCCGAGTCTACACAAGAAGACAGTGAGTCCCCGGCCTCAATAGCCTTCGGCGCAAAAGCTCCTCGTCAAGAACACATTGATCCCCCCGCCGACGAAGAAGCCCCTCGTCAGGCAGGCATTGAGGCCCCCATCGCCGTGAAATCTCTGGCCCAGTCTCCTGAAGTGAGCGTCAAGCCAACAGTTACGGACCCACAGCCTCCAGATGCGCCGATAACCGCGGATCCGTTGTCCGATGACCCGTGTGCTGGTCTCACGGCAGAGCAGAGAAAGACCATACCTATGTGCGAAGAGCACGTCCAACTTTAGGCACCTAATGATTAGTATCAAAAACAAAACTCGAAGGGTGATGACTGTTGTCACCCTTGGTCTTTGTCTTATTACACCTATCCATTGCTTCGCAAAAGAGAGTTCCCCTGCTTCTGTGAAACCCTCTTACCCCTCTGAAACTCGTACTCCTGCCGAAAGCCTGCTCCAGCTGTCGAACTCACTCGACACGGAAAAGGAAAGGAACCGAGAGCTCTTACAGATAAATCACCTGCTCAACCAGAATTTGCTCGAAGCAAAATCTAAGCTTTATCAAAAGTACATTGAGGCAGAACTCGCACACTATGACTATCAAATCGATATGATGAACGTCACGAAGGCGTTGTACGATTGGCAGCATATGGCATCAAATGTCATCTTATTTTTGGTTGTTCTGGTCGTACTGGCTGGAGTCGCCTTTTCGGGCTTGCAGTTGTGGAAGGCAGTGTCCCAAGGGGGTCCGCAAAGCACGACGGAGCTAGAACTGTCAGCCACCAAATTTCGTATAACTTCGTCAATTGTTGGAATCGTTGTGCTATCACTTTCACTCGTTTTCTTGTACTTATTTGTTCTCAAGGTCTACACGATTCGGCCTATTTCCTGAACTTTGGACGGCGCCCTCGCAATAGAATGAGTTGTCGAGTTTTTTACAGTTTTCCTCAGATGTCCAAATATGCATAGCTCCAACGGGCAAGGTAATAGATGCCCCGTGTTGCGATATTTTTAAACTCGAGGGCGGGAAGGTCATCGCCTTTCATTGCTACAATTACCCTTCCGTAATGCTGCAGCAACTTGGCGTCGATATCGGCTGAATCAAAGACATCACGCGATCCGATGTCATGGAATGGAGAGATCTCATGAGTGGAAGAATGGTGGCAAATTGTCCGCGCGGAAGGAGGACTCGGTGAGACGCAACTACATTAAGCGCGTCGACGAAGTCCGCGCGCTAGGGTCAACACTTACCGCCGCTGCCTTCCTCGAGAGGTTTGCTAAAGGCGGCGCAATTTGGAGAATCTTCTGGCTCCACTGTTGCCGTCCTGCGTTTCCGATGTTCGACCAGCATGTCTACCGCGCGATGCTTTTAATCGAAGGGCAGGCCTCCGATGAGCTTGCCGGGAAGTCTGACGCCCGGAAGATCGAACTTTACCTGACGCAATATTTGCCATTCCTCAGGCTGCTCGCAGGGATCGACCCGCGGAAATTGGACCGAGCGCTGTGGTCGTACGGAAGATTCTTGAAGCAATGGCGTTTTCCGCTAAACGTGATATGAAGCTCGCCTTCGCTTCGCGCTCCCCGGCCGGCCGCACTGAGACATAGACGCAGCCTGAGTGCTATGCGAAAGCCTTCCGGATTACTGAAGGAGGTCTACGCTGCACGTACGCCTATAATGGGGCCAGAATTTGACAGTCAAGTCGGCGACGGACGTTAGCTTATGATTTCCTATGCTCTTAAGACTCTTCTTGCGTTCCTCGCTGATCTTGCCCAGCACTGGGGAAATTCACCCGATTAGTCTTACGGGCAAGCCAACTCGGCTACCGATCCAACAACCGGGTCGGAGCTTGCACTGCAGATTTCCGCGATTCGCGTCTTCGACTTCGTCAGGGCTGATAGTTCGCCAAATACCGTATCGCTCGAATACCAGGAAGAAAAAAGTAACCGCCCCCTCTCATCACTACAAATCGCGGAAGACCGCGAAGGTGACGATTGATCGGCTTTTTTTGAATTGTGAACTCTCCACCGCTGGAATTGTCGCCGACAAGGGGATCTCTGTCATTATCCAGCCCATTGAAGGAAGGATCATTGATCCATAATTGCTGAACGAACTCATACTGACGCCGGAGATCAGCATTAAGCACGATAAAAAACAGGCCCTGCTCGTACTTGGGATTGTTCTCCGCTAACTCCGCCGGCGGCAATGAGAACTTTCGAGCTCGCCGGAGAAGGCGATGGCGCCTGGATATCAGAATTGATCTCGACGGCGGCATGTCGAGCGAATCACGCGGGTGGGCGCGTCGAATGTGCGAACCGATCGGGCATGCCCGGCCATCAGGATCCGTCTCCATGAAGAGAAAATCGTTGCGAGGCTCCGCCCCGGGATTGTCAGGCCACAACACCAGCGGCGCCCCGCCTCGCCATCGCCCTACCATCTTCGCGGCATTCAGCTCGCGCACGTTGGGGTCAATCGCACTGTTGTTGATGTAGTTCTGGAATTCGTCCACTCTCTGAACCAATTTACGAAAAACCAGGTACGTCCCGTTCAATCCAAAGGCCCGGCGCTTGCCGGGATCCTCGGGATGCTCAGCAAGATAGCCGCGTGGATCATCCCAATTGTCGATGCTCGGTATATTAGTCTGATGATTTAGTTCATTCTCGTAGCCCAGTACGAATTCTCCCGTATTGATCGGATCCTCGGTTGGTTTCCGCCGCCCCAGGAGCCCCTCAATGGGAGGTTGCGAAATGCCGTCGCGAAAGCCGAAGGGTTCGGTTTCATCGCCGGGCGGGATGACCGAATCCTGCTGTGCGATCTTGGACAGGCCCCCTATCAAATCGCGAGCGCCAAAGACGTTCTCGTGCAACAGTCCTAGTTCCTCTTCGGTTGATGCGTAAAGCATGACCAGCACGTCCAGTTCAGGTTGCTCTTTCGCGCCGTATTCCCAGTGTGTCGGGTCGCTTTCAACTAAATCGCCCAATATCCGGTTGGCGTTGTTGTCGTTCATTCCCCTGATAAACTCATGCGGCCACTCCTCCTTCGGGAGGCCATCGGGAACCAATTTTTGGAGCCCCATCAAACCAAATGCCAGATTCAAAGAACCCCGCGGCTTGTGGTCTCCAGGATGCAATGCGTTCGTAATCCAAGGGACAATGCTGGCCAGCCATTTTCTGGTCGCATCAGGATCTTTGATCTCAAGAAACACGAAACGGGAATAGTCAAGGTGGTCATAGCCGCTGGCTAAAATTCCCTGGATATCTTTGCGGTTCACCGGCCTCGGCGGTTTATCTATTATGCTCATAGTTGTTAGCGACGCCTTAGGTTAAAAAGCCAACTCCTCACCCGTCCGCGTTCACGGATTTCTTCGAGCAGTTCGTCGCGAAACTTCAGGTAGCGCACCAGGTTGACTAGAGAGTGGTTGCGGTAGGCGGAGTAAAAGACCGGTGCGGGCGCATAGTGCTCCGCTGCCTGCGTCTGAAAGCCCTCCAGATCACGCGCGCCACCCCCAACTATGTACCTTGTTGGCGGAAACCCGATCGTGTTGCCCCATAGCAGGTTCACACCCCACGCCTCATCTGAAAACTCAGTCAAGTAATTGGACCAGCTTCCATCGTAGTTCCCATAAAAGATTAATTGTTGGCCGATCAGCGTCCAGCGCGCGAAATGGATCGTGCCTATCTGATCCAGTCTGCCCAGTATGAAAAAGTAATTGAAAAGTACCGGCCCTAGCCACAACGCGCGTCTCATCGTGTACATTCTGAAGCCCGAGGGCTTGACAGTTGTGTAGGTGCAGAGATGGTTCTGGCGGCCAAGATCAAGGTGGTCGTATCTCGCCTTATGAAGGGTTGGATCGAACAGCTTTTCGCGTTCCTCCTTCCACTCGAAATATCTCGCAACAACATCAATCGCGAGCCAGCGGAACATATAGAGCAGTGCTATGGGAAAAAGGAGCAGCAAGACCGCTATATTGATCACGAATAGACCCCGGATCCCCCTGTACGTGATCGGAAATCGTCCGGGCTTTTCTGGCGCTTCGATCGGCATATTCCTGAAATGGTCTCTAAGAGCAGCCAGGGAGTCGCCGTGAAAGTGCAATGGGTTGTCGATGAATCTCTTTGCTTCGTAGTAAACAGCCAGCGCATTGTTTATATCCGCGAGCGACCGTCCAGGTAACGCGTTGTAGTAGGCTGAGGCATCTACTGCACAACTAGTCTGCTGAAACCTGTCAGACAGGAATTGTTCCACCAATGGTCCTTTGGACCCCCGTGGTGGATAGCCTGGGGAAAAACTATAAACCTCGTCGAGTTCATGCCGGCAGTTGTCGACCAGGTCTTTGAGATGATCTTTGATACCTCCGTCGTAGTTCGTTTCGAACGCAAGCCTGGCCGGAACAGGCGACTCTCCCTCGACCGCAGGAAGAATCATCCACGCAGCGTAATGCACAGTCTTCGTATTGCGAAATGCGATCTGCTGTCTGTTTGTTTGATAGCCTATAAGCCTGAGACGGATAGCTTCCAGCGTTTTATGAAGAGCGTCCTGCCTGCCCGGTTCGACATCAGTCAAAATCAGCATTCCGCTCTGTTGTACATAGCCCGGTCGAAGACCTAGAAACGAAAGCCTGGACGCCAGCGCATCGCCGGGACGCCGGAGAACAAGAGACACAAGGCAACTACCGATTCGACCGATGCGATCGCGAAGAGCTCGAAGAAACACCCATCAACTCCGCTGGTTTCTAGTGAAGCTCATCTATCGGTGAGTAGCGCATCGCCATGTAGGCTCCCCGGAGAATCAGGACGCCCGGAATAAGTGATGCCGCGCCGCTTATCCCGACCAGTATTATGTTGGCCCAGTTGAGAGGGAATCCTATAGCCATCGTTTGCTGCCATTGGGTACATTTTGGGTCGGGAGGATGAAGATAAAGTCCGAGAAAGATCGTCGCACTCGCTCCTATAAACGAGTAAACGGTAACGACAAAGGACCAGACAATCCACGAAATACCCCTTGAGGTCAGCTCCAGGAAGGGTAGGGCCATGCTGGTTGCGATCATATATATCCCAGTGACCATCAGAATCGAATGAGACTGCCTCCAATACTGTCGAACCGGATCACTCATGACATTGTGAAAAGCTATTAAGAGTCCAGGAAAAGCCTCCACCACCGTGGAAATCACGATGGAGACTGCGCCATGATAAATCAGACGTATCTGGCTGCGGCGTGTCATTTCTTTCCTCCCTTCGAAAAGGCCTCACTGCCAGGCACGGCGCCAGATACGGCCGGGCGAACTAATGGCAATTGCCTCTACCCTAGCTCAGATCCTCGACCAGCTGCATAGCATCCACCAGGTCGCGCGTATCGAATCCCTCGGTCATGTTCTTAAGCAGAGGTTCGACGAGCGCTCGCGCTTCTGCGACCATACCGCGGGCCGCGAGCAATCTTCCCAAACTTGTCGCCGACCGCATCGCGTAAGATTTCGCTCCGATGTTTGTAGCTAGAGAAAGTGCCGTTCGGAAACTCTTCTCAGCCTCTTCAAGCGATGACTTATCCAACCGCAGGATTTGAGGTGTTGCTGCAGAATAGGTGTTCTCGAGAAACAGTTTTCCTCTCAGCCACCAAAGGTAGGAAATGTCCATGGGTTCTTGCGACGGCAAAGTGAGCCCTTCCTCCACTGCCACCATAGCCTCTTCAGGTAATCCTTCGGTCAAAAGCGCCTCGGCCAGAAAACCCAGGTAGGTAGCTATTCCGAGCCGATTATCCGCCGCTTTGAAGCTCTCGATCGCCGCGCGAGCGCACGCCACGCCTTCGGCGCCGTGTCCTTGTTTGGCGATCGCCCAGCCATACACGATGCGGCTTGCGTCGAAGAAGAGTGAAATTGAATATTCGCTGGCCCATCTCATTGCTTTCTCAGAAAATTCCTTTGCTGGTCCTGGATCCTGCATCAAGGCGTGCAAAAACCCAGCATAGAAGCTGCAGCGAGCGAGCTCAAAAGGCTTCTGAAGCCGGTCACTAAGATCGATCGCTTCGCGCATCCGCTGGCGCGCAGTGTCAGCCATGCCAAGTTGCCATGCAGTCAGCGCCATATATTGCAGAACTTCGCTGCCAGGGTCCTGCGGGTTCTTCTTGTGTTCTTCTTCGCGATACTCCGCTTGCGCCTTGCTGAGGTGATCCCAAGCTGTGGCAAAATGCCCACTATGGTAATGCACGACTCCTTCAATATGGTGACCCCAGATCTGTGTCTTCGTCTTGCCGTGACGCTTGCAAACTGCCAGCGCCTGATCGGCGATGGCAAGGGCGGTGTCAAGCTCTCCTCGCAGCAGCGGTTGTGTGACAAGTCCGGTCAGTGCGAGAACTACTTGCGTAGGGTCTCCGAGGCGTTCGCCCAGACTCGTCGCACGCTGATACGCGAGTGCGGTTTCCTTGTCGGCATATCCGCGTGTAGCCATCGAAACCGCGCCGATACTGAGCTGCAACCCGAGTTCGAGTTGGTCGCGCTCAGTGTTCTCTGGCATCCTTTTGAGCACCTGCAGCGCGTCGCGATAGAATTCCACTGTTTCAGTCAGCGCACCTTGCAAACGAGCCCGTCTAGCGGCCATCGATAAATATCGAATTGTCTTCGAACCATCTGCTGCCACACCAGCCTGTAGCAGATGATGTGCAAAATCGTTGACCCGCTCTTCCAGCGCACCGGCGTAGATTCGCTCGATCGCCTCTGCGATCTGGAGATGCAACCGCTGACGCCGCGGCGCAAACAAATCTGCGAGTACGGCCTTTCGGATAAGTTCGTGAGAGAATTGGAATCGCGCTTCAGGAAACTGCAGAGTGGAGGAAATCACCCCAGCCTTTTCTGCTTCCTCGACCCGATCCAACAGTATGTCTGCATTCACACCAGTCGAGGCTTCCAAAAGATCAAAGGAGAACGATCGTCCGATCACTGCCGCGGTGCCCAGAATTTTCTGAGTCTCGCCACCTAAGCGTGCGAGCCGTCGCCCGATTGCCAGCCGCAAGTTATTCGGCACGTCGATGTCCGCGAGCTTCAGATCGCGGAGGAAGTCTCCGTTGGAATCCATGAGCTTGCCCTGCTCGACCAGGTGCCGGTACAGCTCTTCAACAAAAAACGGGTTACCTTCCGTGTTGGAGTAGATCAGAGTCACCACGGGGGTCGGCGGGTCGCGCCCGCTAAGAGATCGAATCATCTCGGCGACTGCATTCTGCGGAAGGCCGTGCAGATTCATACGCTCGGGAAGGTGGAGGCGATTCAGTTCGTCAAGAGTCCGGACCAATAGTCCAGTAGCATCGACCACTTCGTCGCGATAGGTGCCGACGAGCATCACCGGCAACTCAGCGACTGAACGAGCCAGGTAGTTGATCAGCGACAATGTCCCTTCGTCGGCCCACTGCAAATCTTCCATCAGCAAGAGCACCGGACGATCACGCGCATTCCGGGCAAGGAATTCTCGGAACGCATTGAATAAGAGCCGGCGAGACTCTCGCGACTGATCTGGTGACAGCTCCAGTGGTTTAGGAATGTCCGGAAATATTCGCCGAAGCTGAGGCATGAGTCGCGTCAACTCGGCTGCATCAGGGCCGAGCGCCGAACGAAAGGCGGCTTGGTTGGGCGATTGCGCAAGAGTCTCCAGGATTTCGACGAATGGGCTGAACGCGACCGAGTCTTCCCTATCGTAACAGCCACCGGCGAGTGTCAGGAAACCTCGCTGTGCGGCCTCCGCTCCGAACTCTCTGGCGATACGAGTCTTGCCCACACCCGGCTGGCCGCCAATCATCAGCACGCGTCCTTGGCTGAGTAGGGTCTGCTCAAGACATCGGCGCATTGTGCCGCGTTCCTCTTCTCGGCCCACGAACTTGGTTTGATCTACAAACACGCGCAGGAAATCTGTTTCACCGCGGAGCAGGTAGGGTGCAGTCGCCTCGGTTGCTTCGAAAGATGCTTTGATGCCTTCGAGTGAGAATTGCCAAGTCATTGGCACTCGAGGATCCGCCATGAAGCAGCAAAAGAGTCCGGTCCTGACGCAACGCTCTAGTATCTCACCGAGCTCAGCTTGATGCTCCGAGATCTTCTGCAACGCGGTCTTGATTGCGCGCGTAACGTTGAGCCGCGCGCGCTCGGCCGCGGATCCGGCACGTCGGTCGCGTCCACCGAGTCCAACCGCGCGACTGATCTCGCGAATCAGGAAGGCGGTCTCAGACTCGATTTCCGCAGCTCGCGCGCTGTTTCCGCGCTCCCGCTGATCTTCGAGTTCCTCATTCAGTTCCGAAAGCCTTCGTTTGTAGTCTTGTTTCGCTTTGCGGTCGAGCATCTCCCCGGCATCTCCGAGGCGGCCGATCGTTAGCGTGGAGTCTGTCGAAGAGGTCTCAGAGGTCGCGCTTTCGGGTACGAAGTTAGTACCGGGGCCACTCAAAAGATCGAGCGCATGAAACTCCTGATTGGGATGTTGCAGCAGCCGATAAATGTAAGCGAGGCCCTTGGAAGCCTTTAGCGAGATCGTCCTTCCAGCGTATCCGACTTCCCAGTTCTCGCCGTTTGGAACAAGCACAGCAACTCTGTCGCCCGCGCATTCTGGCCCAGAATTGGACGAACCCTCTTGGCGGACAATTCGCATCGGATCCCCCAGCTGCTGCCAAACTCTACTTACCCGGAAAACGACGGGAACGGACCGCATCACCGGAATAAAGCACTGTAAACCTCTGGTTGCTCAAGAGAAAGGGCATCGGTTTGTGCCCGGTTTGACGAAACCAGAGTTGATAACTGAACAAATTGTTCAGTCCGAATGAACGCCGCCACGGCATCCGTCGCCTAAAGAAAAGCGGGTTGGGCTACCTGCCGTCAGCGGCGACAAATTTGGGGAGTAGAGACGACATGAAGTTAGTGGAGAGTAACACGACGTGATTTCTAGCCAAGGCGTTTTATCGAAACGCCGACGCCGACGACGGCAGGCTATTGGACCAGCCGCCCGACGGATCGCGACGATGAGCCCTGCGTCTCGAGGCAGGCTTAGCCCAGGTCCAGGGGTAGGGATTCTTGACGTACTTGGTTGGATAGCTAGAGGGAGGAACTGTTATGAGCCATCGATCCTGTTCGCTACGTGGATTTACGGTGCCGGTCGTCTTTTCGACATTTATCGCGTTGGTAACCATGCTTTCGGTCGGTCGCGCGTCTGCTGAAGGTACCTGGACAACTCAGGCTCCGGAACCGGCCATCTTCAACGCCGAAAATCCTGTCGCCAGCGGTGTAATCAACGGGCTCGTCTATCTGTATGGGTACGATGATACTGGCGTAGACAGCGGAACGGGGACCCTGGAGATCTACAACCCGGCAACCAATACCTGGACAACCGGTGCCCCGCCGATCCTGAGTCGCATATTGACAAGCATCGGCGTCATCAACGGCAAGATGTACGTAGCCGGCGGATGCATCAACTCGGATTGCGGAAACGGCACCACGAATCAACTTGAAATCTATGACCCTGTAGCCAACACGTGGTCGTTAGGGGCATCGATGGTGACAGCGCGCTCTGGAGCCGCATCGGGCGTCATCGCGGGCAAGATGTACGTCACCGGCGGAACTGCGTCCGGGTTCACCAGCACGAATACTACTGAGATCTACGATCCGGTCGCGAATAGTTGGACCGCTGGCGCCTCAATCCCCACCGCACGCGAAGACGTGAATGGCGCCGTCGTCAATGGACTGCTCTATGTAATCGGCGGCTACGAACGAGACATCAGCACTGTGGTCGGCACCGTGAGCGTGTACAACCCAATTCTCGACAGTTGGTCGACAGGTTCGCCGATGCCAACCTCCCGCGATGCCGCAGCCGCGGGCGTTATCAACGGAGACATCTACGTGGCCGGAGGAGCCGGCACCGCGAGCACCCCTTTGGCGGTCAACGAAAGCTACGACCCCCCGAGCGACAGCTGGACCGAGCAACCACCGATGCCGACCGCTAGCTACGACACGGCCGCGAGTGTCGTGAACTCGAATCTGTATGTGATCGGCGGCCAAACGGCTACCGGCCCCGTCGCGACAAACCAAGAGTTCTCATTGCCGTTAGGCTGGCAGATGCTCTCCCCGGCTGGCGGACCGCCGAGCCCGCGAGAATCACTGGCGGCTGGCCACGATGAAGTCGATAACGAGATGATTATCTTCGGCGGAGCCGGCGGAAACATCAACACTGTCTCCACTTTGTTCAACGATACCTGGGTGCTCTCGAGCGCCGACGGGCTCTGGGGGACCCCAGCCTGGACCCAACTCGTGCCGACCGGCGGACCGCCGAGTGCTCGAGGGGGTCATTCCGCGGTGTACGATCCCGTGAGCAATAGCCTCATCGTGTTCGGAGGCGATCTGGCCGAGGGCTCTTGCTTTGATGACACCAATGACGTTTGGATTCTTTCCAATGCCAACGGGCTGGGAGGTACGTCCACCTGGACGCAGGAGAGCCCAACCGGCGGGCCGCCGAGCCAGAGAAGTTTGCACAGCGCCGTGTACGACTCGGTTAACAACGTGATGATCGTATTCGGGGGAAGTATGGACTGCGGTTCCCCCAACAACGACGTATGGGTGCTTGACGACGCCAATGGAAGCGGGGGCACGCCGAACTGGGTCCAGCTCAGCCCCGCAGGCACGCTACCAAGTGCCCGAATCGCGCACAGTGCAGTCTACGATCCTACCACGAATAGTATGATCATCTTCGGCGGCGAAGCTCCTGCTGCCGCGAACGACACCTGGTCTCTCTCCAATGCCAATGGGCTCGGCGGTACACCCACCTGGACGCAACTCAGCCCGACAGGCGGCCCGCCAAGTACCCGATACAGCCATAGCGCCGTGTATAACCCGACGACCAACGATATGACCATTTTCGGCGGACGTACTGGTGCCGGCGATACTTTAAACGACGCTTGGGTCCTATCCAATGCCAACGGTAACGGGGGAACGCCAACCTGGGCGGAGCTCAGCCCAGCCGGTGGCTCTCCGAGTTCGCGATATACGCACGTGGCGGTGATGAGCGCTGCGACCAACCGAATGACGGTCTTTGCGGGAGCGACCTGCGCTGGTTCTTCCTGTTCACCATTGAATGATGTCTGGGTGCTGGGCGCTGGTGCCGGGGCGCCGACCGCGACGGCCACTCCGACCGCGACAGCAACATTAACCGCGACAGCTACTGTAACCTCGACAGCTACCTCGACGTCAACTGCAACTCCGACCCCGACTGCGACACCGAGTCCAGAGGGAACCGCTTCGCCGACTGCGACCGCCACGGCCACTGCAACTGCGACTGCTACGCCCACTGCGACGCCGTCGCCGGTGTTCGCATGCGCCCCCGGCGTCCGAAGCACCTCGATCAATACCGGGCAGGGCTCAGGGAGTGTTGGCAGCGCGGATCCGTGGTGGGAGTTGCTGTCGGACATCAACGGTGGGTTCGCGACTCCGGCAGAGGCCGTGGTGGTCTCGCCCGACCCTCTCTGGAACACCACCGATTTCAGCAGCAGTCAATGGATTTCAGCTGGCACCACCTGCGGCAATGGCGGCTGCGGCGCGGGACCGTATATCTATCAGCTGTGTTGGATGCAGACCGGCACGGGCTCGGTGGGGCTACAGTTTATGGCCGATA
Organism: uncultured Acidobacteriaceae bacterium; assembly: GCA_964407505.1. Lineage (GTDB taxonomy): Bacteria > Acidobacteriota > Terriglobia > Terriglobales > Acidobacteriaceae > Sulfotelmatobacter. The sequence continues at coordinate 42,465 of CAYOVU010000097.1, forward strand.
ACGACGCAGTAGCATGCTTGAACAGTCCTACCGGCTGCCCATCGGACAGTGCCAGCCCGCCGTCTCCCGCAATTGGATGGGACAACTTTCAGGATCCCGTCACTAACTTTGAGAATCCTGGCGCCAATACTCCGCCAGTCATAAACGCAATCACCTTCGCAGGGATGAACACCCTGGACATAAATTTAGGCAATCAAGCCGGTACGCCGACTGGGCTGGAGGTGCAGGGTCTACTCTGCGGGAACGTGACGCTCGTGAGATGTCCGACAGCGCCGAAGACCACAATCTCGGTGCCCGCGTCGCTCGCCTTCGGCGATTCGTCCGTCGGGCACCCGGTGACCAAGAACCTCACGGTCAGGAACACCGGCACGAACCCGTTGTTCATCAGCAACGTGACCTCGGACGATTCTGAATTCGCGGCCACCGGCGCCACCGCTTGCCCTGCGGGAGGACTGGCGCATTTGGCAACCTGCACGATCGCAATCGTGTTCACCCCGAATGCGCTGGGCGCGCATAACGCGACGTTGAGTGTCTTTGACAACAGCGCGAACAGCCCGCAGCATGTGGCGCTCACCGGCACCGGCACGGTTGATCTGACGACCACTAAGAGCACCCTGGTATACGGGGACGTGAGGTTCGGGCTTAAGGGCGTCGCGGCCTTCGCGGTCGTCAACCATCAAATGCAGTCGGTGAATCCGAACGAAAGCTTCAGCGGAACCAACGCCGGCGACTTTTCGATTACCGGCGGTACCTGCACAACGACGCTTGATGCACTGAAGTCGTGCTCGATCATCGTGAGCTTCGCACCGGGCGCGCTTGGAGCGGAGTCGGCGACACTCAACGTCGCAGATAGTCCTGATCCACTTAGCCCGTACACGCTGGCGCTCAGTACCGGGCCGACGATTCCCGAAACCGTCGCACCGGTAACTCTGCCCTATGGCACCGTGCTGCAAACGTCCTCCAGGACACTCAAGACAACGGTCACCAACAGGTCGCCATTCACAATTTCGATTGGCAGCGCTGTGAGCGGCACCAATGCGGCCGACTTCACGATTACAGGAGGCACTTGCGGGCCGACGCTGTCCGGCAACTCGTCGTGCACGATAGGCGTGACGTTCAAGCCCACCATCGCCGCCGCAGAGAGTGCAACGCTAGCCGTCAGTGTCCCGCAGGATCCAACCAGCCCGCACAACGTGAGCCTTACAGGCACTGGCATGTAGCCGAAGCTATCTCAAAATGACGAAAACCGCCGGAGCGAATCATCGCTCCGGCGGTTCGACCTTTTATATCCGAGTTTCCCAACCGCCGTCGCGACGCTGCTCAAGATTGCCTTGGAGCTACTTCTAGACTGTAGCGCCAGCCTTGCCACAAGCGGGACGGGGCTCTAGTTGCTAGTTCTGTGTGGACCCGCTGAGTTTCGCGGTGCCGCTTTTTGATGCAAATGGATGCATTCAGTGACCCACGGACCTGTTCGAATGTCTCTGTAACCAAGCCCGCTGCGCGTATCACCAACGATCCGGAAGCGCTTAGGGAACTTCACCACCTGTGTCGTGATGGTCGCCTCTACGATATCGAACGCTGGATCCAGGCAGGTCGACCGCTTCAGGCCTGCGAAGGAACGGTAGTCAGGCAGCGGCGCGTGAGCTCCGCCCTTGAGATCGCTCTCGACGCACGGAACCAAGCTCTGGTCCTCCTCCTCTTGTGCAACGGCTATAATCCCAACCTCGACCGTGACAGCCCGCTGAATCTGGCCCTCCGCGCTCGACGATGGGATCTCCTCGATCTTCTTTTGGAATGGGGCGCCGATCCACAACGGGTTAGCCTTGACGATCTGTTTGACAGTTACAACTCCGAGCTGATGGAACGCTTTCGCAATCTCGGAGTAGACCTCACCGCCGGCCACGAGATGGCGGCAACTCTGGCGTACCATACCAGCAACAAGCCGCTCTTCGGATTCGCTAAGCGGCATCGCATGGATGATCCGAAGGTTCAGACCGAGCTGAACATCGCGCTCGGACATCACGTCAGCGAGGAAAACGAGAAAGGGGTCCAGCTCTGCCTCTGGGCGGGCGCCGATGCTCATGCTCCCGCTCACAGTCTTCGGGTTTCTGATTCATACTATGGTGACGACAACGAAGGCGACGAGAGCGATCGCTTCGTGGGATTCAGCGCGATCGAGGAGGCCTGCCGTAGCGGCGACGTGCACATTCTTGAGCGGCTCGGTCCAGACCCCTCGCAAGACGACTTCGACGAGCTCTATCGCGAAGCGGCCAACCGTTCCATTGTTGAGCTACTGGCTCGGTCCGCTCTTCCCAAGGATATGACTGCGATTCTTCGCTCACAAATCTACTGGCTTGCACCCTTCTTCGGACGACCGCGCTCGACCTATACGCTTCAGAGTATGTTCGATGCCGGCGCGCGCTGGGAGACAAGCACCACCAGCGAGATTGGCGATATCCGTCGGGCGCTCCTCAAGACCTCGGATTTAACCTTTGTGGACGTGATGAAGCTCCTCGCCAAGGACGACCACTGTTCCCCGACAATCTTGCGGGACCTGGCGAAGACTCCGACCATCCGCGCTCGGATGAAAAGGGTGGGGTTCATTCCTTCGCCTCCCGATCCAAAACGAGACTTCTATCAATCTCGACCAACTCGCTCGAAAGAAGTTCTCGCCAAATGTGGAATCGAACTGCCGAAACCCAAACCCCGGCTTCCCCACACGATCCAAATCGGCGGTTGGCGCCGGGACAGACACGAGGTTCGTCTCGATCGCGCCGCACTATTTGATCGAGTCTGGTCCGAGCCAGTTGAGAAACTGGCAAAAGACTGGGGGCTGTCCGGTCGGGGTCTGGCGAAGGTGTGCCGACGTCTTCAAATCCCGGTGCCACCACGGGGATTCTGGGCCAAGCTACAGCACGGTCAGAGAATACGCCGCCCTCGTCTTGGCGAGTTGCCGACCGGCGAAGCCGAAGTGATTGTGATCCATGCTCCGCGGTGAGGTATCGTGTCGCTCCCGCCGGAACGCGGATACCAGGGCTGTTTCGCTAGTACGAAACTAAACTTTCGCGTCCTTGGCGCAGCCGGCGATAATACTCAAGACTGTTCTTGTAGATCTTAGTCAGCCGACTCTCCGGAGGGTCCGGCGGATTTCGGCTTCCGCAAGGGCTAGATTGCGTTCGCGCACATATTTCATCTGCTTTCTCAAAGTAGGTCATGGATGGTGTCATATCTGCGAAGGCAAGCATGAGAAGCCTCGGCTCTGTCAGGAACGTTCATCACCTCCTGATACTTGGTTTTATTGCCAAGTTTTGGTTTGATTTGAGCACAGCTTACTCCGACCCTGCAAAATATCGTAGGAATGGATATCCTCGTTGATCCAGGTGACCTACTGAGAGCGAACGCCGTTCATCCGACACTGAAGACCCTGTGCCGATCAATTTCTTTTCCTATCGGAACCGCACGGAGCACAAAATACTAACGGACCTAATAGTTAACATCCTTGATATTAATGACACCAAAGTATCTAATAGAAAAACGTCGCGACGTTCGATACGAGTGACCTGTTCCCACCAACCCTTTAACCTAGAACTGCACGACGCTGACAACTCCAAGTATGGCTAGCTGTATGGACAAAAGCGCCTCCGGCTTGGAGACTTCGAACTCGAAAAACCAGAGCTATCACAGGCCTCAATGCGACAGAGGCGGAATTTCCCGAAGGCAAACGAATGGGCAATAGCAAAAGACACATAACCTTCTGTCGCATCTATTGCTCTTTGGCACTCACCTATCTTTTTTGACAAACCAGATCCCCCAATCTCCATAGACTCCATAGTACACCGGTCCCAACTTCTTATTTGGGTCGCTCAAGATGGTTTTGAGCGCGTCGGGAAACTGATCCAAGCTCTTCACGTATACCATATCGACTGAATACTCCGCATTCTCGGACTGGTCTGTCCGACACACTACGTAAAAACGGTAGTCATTGCTTAGTGGTCGGTTCATGAGTGGAGCACTCAATTCCACGCCAGAAAGATCCTTCGGTTTGCAGTTGGCGTTGATGTCGCGTCCGGCATTGTGCCAATCAGTTTCGTTAAGGACTTGCCACTCCGCCCCACCCGAATGGAAGTGTATGCTCGCATAAGTACTTCTCAAAAACTGCAGCGTAACTTGGTCGGTTTGAACAAGCGCGGTGATCAACAGGCCAAAGGCTACAACGGGTTGCCGTGATCGACCTCAGAATCAAAGTGGCGCGATTGTCTTGCCGAGGTCCCGTCGGCGCTCTTAGCCCCATCCCTTCTCCGTCAGGATTGCCCATTTGCTCAACCCTCCTTAAATTTGAAAGTCGTCAAAAGCTACACAGCGTTTACAATCAAAAACATACCAATATGACTCTCCAAAACCGTTCTATGTCCGAATGCTCGTATCTGGCATCGCACAGTCAACCCCGGCCTCGTTTCCTACCCCGTCAAAGCCATACCGTCGTCCCTCATCCCGATATTCACAATCCTGCGTGTGCCAGTGCAAGGGTCTGTAGCTCCTGCCGTGCTTCCCACGGATTGCATCGATCCCGCGATTTTCAAACTACTCGTCTGACCCGTCGTCCTGAGACTTCTCGGAATCGTCGGCGGCTTTCTCGCCGTCGGCGTCCGCCTTCTCCGTCTCTACTTCGTTTCCCGTATCTGCGCCGGCGTCCTCCACGACTTCCTTCAAGATGCAAACGAGTCCGCTCCTCCTGCTCGGCAAGGACGCCGTCAGTCCCGTCGACGAGCTTCCGTCCATGCGCGATCGAGCAGCTCATCATGGAAGATTATGAAGTCCACGTTCAAGAAAGCGTCGCAACGTTCGCGGACGGCAAGGTAGGCGTCGATGCGGCCAAAAGCGTCAGGGAGTCAGGCACACCGCGACATGTACATTTAGTTCGTCAAGGCGCAGGCTGGCCGCTGCTCAGCCCAAAACACATCCAAGTTCTCCCGTCGAGCAGGCCGCTCTGCGTGGCCGGTCGACGACAAAACCCAACCTCGACATCTAGCTCCGGCTTCGTTTGTTCGAGAAGCAACGGATGACGCTAGTTATTTGGCGCAGAAAAATCTACTGCCGCTCCGTCGTTCTTGAGCTCGATGCCATCTCTGCTCGCGGTAAGGTTTGAATGATCTGAGAAGTAGAGCACAACTTGCTGGTTAGATCTCCAGGTATCATGCCCGTGCGTGTGTTGCCACACGTGAACCTTGAAACCTTTGCAACTGCTTTTGCTTAGCCCGGCCGCATCTAGGTCAAGATCAAATTGGTGGTCAGAGCCGTCCTTATATTGAGTGCCATCATCTCCTGAATTGTCTCTATTGTCGGCATGAGCGATTTGGGTCAAATTGTCCGAAGAATTGACTTTGACGTAAACGCCAGTGTCGTGATCTTTGTCTTCATCATTCGTATGACTGAAGAAAGTAGCTTTTATTAGGACTGGCTCGTCTGCTGCCTTCACATTATCCTTTGCCATTGCTTTTGCCACCCTTGCTATAAGATGGGTCTGCTTAGCATTTTTGCATAACTAATTCAATACCTACACCATCAAGGGTCTGTCGTGAGTCAAGTTCCCATCGTCGTCATCGTGGACAGCGGGGCGGTGTTCAGCAAAGTCCAATTGTCCTGTCAGATGAGCGGATGGGCAGAAGTTCGCTCCTTACCGCGCCTTAACACTTTCGCGGACTAATTGATCAGGAATTGATCGAGGATCTCGCCAAAATTTCTGGTGTTCATTCAGTCGAACGGGAGCGACGGATTCAACCTCCATCGAATTCGCGAATAAAATGGAGACCGGAATGCCCTCATTACTCTCCAGCGGGATATCTATTTACCAAACCTGTCTGACTGAGTTGACCCGCACCATGCAGGAGTGCTGCTCTATTTCCAACGATCAAACGAGGAACTCGTGGACTGCGCAAGGGTCGTACCAGCCAGTTGCACCACTCTGCCGCGTCACGACGCCTGTTTAGGCGATCTCGTATCTGCGCGATCAAGGAGTTCCGACGCAATTCAGGTGTCCCTACCGAAAACCTCGTCCGTGGTGACGGAGTTCGGTAGCTCTGCTGCCGCGGGCGTTATGTTTGCGTTCCTGAGCGAGCTCATCCTCGTCGTGCGATCCCGCCAGAAGTCACGGGCAAGACTCGAGGCCGAAACATTGTCCTGCCTCGGCAGGTGATCGTCCTGAGCCGCCAGTCCCGTCGATCAGACAAACGGAATACTAGGACGCCGTCAGTGCCTTTCAAAATGCGCCTCAGACAGTCAAGCAGGCACAGGCAGACGAAGCCAAAATCGCGGCTGCCATAGGACAAATCGCTTCAGTTGATCGCGGCATTGGCGAAGGTGGCTTGCAACTGCCGCCCCGGTCTACTGCTATGATCAGGCCGATGAACTGTTTTGCGATCTGGAGGGAATTGTTGCAGAGGAAACAAGCTAGTAGCCAGTGTAACTATGAGCTTGACTGGTTTCGATCGGGATCTTGTCAGCTCGTCAATGAGTCCAGGGCGCACCAGAACAGTTGTCGTTCATCCGTCGAATTCAGTCACGAATCTCGCGCTCCACTGACGGACGCCGGGTCTCGAGCGCCGACACCAAACCCTTGATGATGCAATTGGATCCCCGTTGTCGGCGGATCCGAGAATCTTGCGCTAACCGCGCGTTAGCGGTAATAGTCAGCGGTCAGTTAAAAGCGGGGATATCGGTCATTCATCTTCCACGACTTCCTCCGATTCGGCTTCAAGTGATAGCGAAGCAAAGTTAAATCGTACTATGACCCCAGTCCCCTCTGGCTACTATTCTGGTTCGCGGGCTCTAAAACAACTCCCCTGGGACAGCCGATTCTCTCCGAGGTTCGCACTACGCCACTCGAGCGGTTATCCGTACATGCGTTCTCATTTGGGCGTGTTCTTAACAAAGTGGGCTTGCTTTAACCGCAGCTTGAGTTTTTCTGAGGAATCCAATTTCCCCGGAGGTCTGCCTGCAAATGGAATGCGGCAAATGAGCCCAAATAGACGGCCAGAGTAGGGTCGGGTTTCGAAGGTTAACTATACTCTTTGTCTACACGCATAGGGAATGTCGCCGCGATGTCCCGTTGTGTGAGGTAGCCTGGGCTCGACACGCGATTGTCAACTTAGAGACGTAAAACTTCTTCACCTATCCGAAGAAAGGCATAAATTTGGACCGTTCTAACCTAGGAATACCCGCGGTTATCATCGCAGTTCTGGCGTTGTTTGGGGTTACCTTGAGAACGCCCTCGATGCCACCCGCTGGAAAACCGACGGTCTCATCGGAAAGCAGCTCGATACCCACCGCGGATGAGCCGGAGCACAGCGCGGTGGATCTAATCATGGACTTTTTCGATGTCTACCCACGGAAGATACCGAACGAAGGACCATGGTCGAAGGACAACCAGACGATCCGGCCGCCTAACATAGCTTGGCCAAATACAGACGCCAGAAGTTCTTACACCATCGATTTTCTCATCGCGACCTTACCTGATCCGACAGCACCTGCGTTGCGTGATAAATTTGACGGAAGCCTCGACGCGATCGAGCGCGCGCTCGATGACGCCGGATATGTAATCGATCGTTTGGACCTACCTTGGCCGACCTCAGCCGGCGATGAATCCAAAAAGCCCTGGCCTGAACAGTCTGTGATGGCGGAGTTTGAAGAGCCGAGCGGGTCGAGAAATCCGCTGCCTCCTTCTGGGGCAGGAGCTGAGAACGGGCCACCGAATCAAGCGCGAAAACTCGAGTTTCAGGTCAAGAGCGAAAGTTCAACGAACCGAGTTTCAGAGGATCCAGGAATCATCCTTTTTCGAAGTAAGTTGAAATCCAAATTACTAGTACTGTTTCTGATCGGCGAACGACCGACTAAGGGAGTTGAGAAAAAGCCACTTCGCAGCGCACTAGACCAGATCGCTTGGCTGTCGCGATGGAAACCATTCGATGTTAACGCGGCCGACTACGTTCCGAATACAAGCACTCCGGTCAGAATCGTACGAATGTTGGCGCCAAGCTTTTCGGGTTCAGCTGATTCGATCGGTGTCACTATTCGTAGCTGGCTCGATTCCTTTCACGGAGACCCACGAGTCCACGTAAAGCTGGTGTCGGGAAGTGCTACCGAAGTCCGTGAAAAGCTCAGCAATTGGGGAGTGGATGACTTTCACAGCACTGTAATAGGAGTGAGCACCCGCGATTTCGCCAGTTGGGCCCGAACGGAACTCGGAGCCCAAGGTGAAGTTGCTATCCTTGCCGAAGCAGGAACGTCCTACGGTGAAACATACTCCGCGGCTGATAGAAAGAAACCCAATTCAGATGAGCTGACTGTTCTGTCCCTCGACTTTCCGCTTCATATTTCTGATTTGCGCGCTGCACTAGCGCAACAAGAGCCCGCTACGTCGGGTCAGAATGGGCCGAAAATCGGACCTAGCCATGTTCCTATTCCTGTGGAACAGTCGAACCAAAACGACTATATCGCGCCACTCTATTCGCCCCGCAGCAGCACATACGACGATTTAGTTCTTTCGAATATTCTGACAACAATCAGTCGCGAACATATCCATTACGTTGGAATTGCAGCCACAGACACGGAAGATCGTCTCTTTCTCTCGCATATGATTCGGATCTATTGTCCCGACACCCAAATCGTCCAATTTAATGGTAACAATCTGCTCTACCTCCATCCGGACGTTAATTCTGATCTCCTTGGGACTATCACGCTATCAACCTACCCTCTCTTCAACACCAACCAAGCGTGGACATATCCCTTTTCCGGCCAGGTCGATCGAGCACAATTCGCAGAGGAGCAAGACGAGGGGATCTACAATGCCACTATGTCCCTTCTCGACCACCCCGAGCAGATGCTTGACTACTCTGCTCCATTTAAGAACCCTCCAACCGATCCCGTGATATGGGAATCCATTGTGGGGCGCGATGCCATTTGGCCGGTTAAACCGGCTAAGTTTCCCTCCCATAAGCCGGATCAAGAAAAACACATACTGAAAGTGACGCGCGGGACAAGCAAGAACGAAATCGAGTTAGGATCGGAATTGTACCCGACTTCTTTGGTAGTAGCGTTTATATTACTGAATGTCTTCTGCTCGATTCCGAGCGTGCTGATTTACCACTACTCAGCGGGAGAAGCGATAGAAACTGGTACGGCGGTGGAAGCTCCGGCACGATTGCGGACCGTCATTCTTTCCAATATGCCCGTGGCTCTCGGAAAATTGCTCAGTCAATCGATACGCCCGAGGTTACGTGAAGCGAAGCGAATCTATTCCGCTGCTTTTGCATCCGGACTACTTACTACTTACGTTATCGGTTCAGCACTGTTTCTTCTGCCTCTGCGCGCCACCCTTAAGAATGGAAACGCACATTTAACCTTTCCTTTAACGTGCTGGCTACTGCTGGCGGGGCTTGCGGCAATCGCCTGCACGATCTTGATTCTGATGGCAGTTGCAGCGCCTTTGAATAGAGTGCGGCAGGGTTGGATTTCTACAAAGAAGAAAGTGCCTCCGAAATCAGCACTGACGGTGCTGGCGGTAACGTGGGTCGTGTTCGCGTTCGGAATTTGGTTCGTTACCCAGGTTTGGTGTCAAGATCCCGCGACCGCACTGTTCTTCTTTTTGCGCTCGGCCAGCTTGCGTGACGGGGTGTCGTGCCTGACCCCAATGATACTGTTGGCAATAGCGGCCGCTTGCCTAGTTGTTGGAGAACTATGGCGGCTAAACTTGCTAGACGAGTGTCGTGTCCGCAGACCGTTCCTGAATTTCAGTGAGAAAGCATTTGTAGGACTCCACGAGTTGGAACACGAACTCGTGCGTTCGCTAGACCGGACTCCTCTGAGGGTGCCTGGTGCGCTGATGGTCGTAGCTAGCCTAACGGTGGCGTTCGTGTTTCTGCTAGATGCTACTACCCTTCAACGATCTGTAGACGGCATCGCGTTTAAAAGCTTCTTCTTTTTAGTGGTCTGGTTTGTTTACGTTGAGTTTTCGTTGTCACTCCTTCGGTTCGCTTTTATTTGGACCACGCTCCGAAGACTCCTACGTTATCTATATTGGCACCCGACCGGAACATCATACGAGCGACTACGAGTAGGAAGCGTTCCGGCATCGATGACAGAGAAGCAGAATATCAAAATCATGGAGCCGCGACCTACATTTAAAGCGTTGGAATTTTGCCTCACCCGTGCCCAAGAACTGACACGCCAAGCCAGAACGCATCCTTGTGCGGATTCTGAGACTTTGATTGGCCGCTTGCAACAAAGATCGCGTCGGATAGTAACTCTGGTCAAGCGGTCCCAGACTGTGTTGGCGAAGGCACTCACCTCTCAAGCCGTCGCATTCGCAACCCCCCTGTCAGACTCTTGCGAGCATCCATGGCGGAAGACCATTCTTGATCAGCTTTTGGCTGAACGCGCCATGGCTGTCCTGTCTAGGTCGGTCACTTCTGTCTTCGACCAAGAGTGGGGCCTGAGGCTCCCAACAACCGAGAGATCGGATGACGAACTTGACCACAGGCTAATTGCGAATGCTGAGCTCTTCGTCGCCTCCAGAGTGGTTGACCTCCTGCGGCGTGTGACGCCACATTTGCTCAATCTTGCTACTCTTTCGACCGCCGGGCTGGTAGCAATCACCTTGGCCGTTGGTGTGTACAGATTTCCACTCTCCGATAGATTTGCGTGGTTCAGTTGGCTGATCTTACTCTGCGCAGTAGGAGTAAACGTCACAGTCCTTATCTCGATGAACCGTGATCGGGTGATCAGCATGCTTTCAGGCACAATCCCAGGCAAGCTGAATTGGAATGGCAGTTTTGTTCTCCAATTGCTGATTTTTGCTGTGATTCCGATTCTTAGTCTGTTGGGTGTACAGTTTCCAGGGCCACTACAAGCACTGTCCTCTTGGCTTTCGGGAACAGGGGCGGCAGCGGGATATCGAAATTAAAACGGCGGTCGCTCGGTTATGACATTCGTTAAAAGGACTTCGAAAGCGACGTCCTTCATTGCCCAAGAGTTAGAGAACCAAGTTTGCGCTTTCATATATTGGCGGTGTGAGAGAGCTCAATGCTTAGCCGGCGACATCCGCCACAGCTTGATGCACCACGAAGAAACCGCCAATCACACATCGAACGCTTTTCATTTTACGGGTCGCGTAAAAACTTGCTGGCGGCCCGTGTAATAAACAAGCTAATCGCATCTTTCGCACGGTTCGAGTAGAAGGACATCCCAATCTCGTATGGCGCACGATGTTTTCATAAGCTACTCAGCGCGCGACAAGCCAGCCGCAGATGCAGTTTGTGCGAAGCTCGAATCCAGCGGCATACGCTGCTGGATCGCACCGCGAGACATCACTCCTGGAATGAGCTGGGGCGGAGCGATCATCGGAGCGATCGATGGGGCACGGGTTATGTTGTTGATTTTCTCGTCGAAAGCCGATGCATCGCAACAGATAAGGCGCGAGATCGAACGCGCTGTCTTCAAGGAGATGATCGTCATTCCGATTCGAATAGAGGACGTTCAACCCACCGGCGATTTCGCATACTTTCTCGGAACTCCGCATTGGCTCGACGCTATCAGTCCTCCCTTCGAGCAACATCTTAAACGGATTGCTGAAACCGCAAAATTCTGGCTGGATCGTGGAGTGGGGAATGCGGGTAGCGACGGGATCTATACACCCACAACCTCTTCATCTGGGTTCGCTGAGCAAAGACCGCTTTTGCCTCCACCTGTCAGCCCGAAAACAAAGACTACTCGATCACCGATCGTTAAAGCAGCAATCGCAATGCTACTCGGACTGACTGTGTTTTTAGGCGTGCGCCATTACTCTTTTCCGGTAGAGGAAGCTAAGCCCGACGGCGAGCAACGCAATTCGCCCTTAAGATGCGACCAGGAATCTCAACTCAGGTCATTGATCGGGCCGAATCCGGTGACCCTGGACTTTCGCAATGCAACTAACAACCTAAGAAAAGTCTACTGGCTCGACTATAACGGTAAACGGAACTTGTACCAGGAGCTGGCGCCGGGTACCTCGTATCAAGTGGAGACCTACCCGACGCACCCTTGGGTGATTACCGATGAAAATGACAGATGCATCGCCGTTTTCCTTGCAACGCCCAGCAGATCGCTAGCTGTCATAGATCGCTGAGGTTGGCAGGGAACTCTCACCGTGTCCGAATACCACACTCTGACATTAGCGAACCAAGGATGAACGGATGCCATGGACGAGCTCTGGCCTTTCCATATTGAAATCAGACAAGCTCTCGCGCCGCTAGTAATCGGCGTAACCGGACACCGCGACTTGCGAGTCAAAGACCGCGAGATTCTATCGCAGCGCGTGCGGGCATTTCTAATTGATCTCAAGCTCAACTATCCTCACACTCCCCTGATCATTCTCTCTGCGCTCGCTGAGGGAGCAGATCGATTGGTCGCGCAAGTTGCACTCGAACGGGAAATTCTGGCTCGCCTCTTGGTCCCGCTTCCGATGCCGAAACATTTTTATGAGCAAGATTTTCAAGAGCCCGGGTCACTCGAAGAATTCAATGCGCTGCTCCGACAGGCCGAACGGTGGTTTGTGTTGCCATTGCATACAGGTATTACGGAGCAAGGGCTCGCTCGTCCCGAACAGCGACAGAGACAATATCAGGATGTAGGAGAGTTCATCGCGCGCGAGAGTCAGATCCTTATCGCACTATGGGACGGGACGGACACCGATCTAGGCGGCGGTACAGCCCAAGTTGTCCATTTCCAGATCGAAGGTGTTCCGAATTCCGATGAGTGCAATCTCGAGCCACCTGAGGCATTTCCTGTACTTCAGATCGTTACGCCGCGGCTATCAAACCCAACACCGATAGGGGAGCCTTTTGGTCTTCGCATGCACTACCCCGAGGTTTTCAAAAATGACCAAGATGGCGCCAAAAGATACTATTCGGGGATGTTCTCTCGTTTAAACGCGTTCAATCGCAGTGTCACTGAATCAGCGCGCGCTGACCTGGGAAAAGTGAAAAAAAGCATGAGAGATGTGTTTCCTGACCTCGCAGAGTCCGAACTTTCCACCTCCCAAAAGACCGCTCTTCAGCGGTACGCCTTTGCGGACGTATTTGCCGTGGATTTTCAAAGTCGGACAAAACACGTGCAACAAACGCTGCATTGGTCCGTACTTCTAGCGTTCATATGTTTTCTTTTTCAGGCGCATTTACCAGGACTTGCGCGTGTATCCACGACTGCGCATTGGCCTTGGTGGTTGTGTTTCTCGCTCGGGTTTTTGCTGTGTGGAGAATATGAATATATCCGCGCGGAACAGTTAGCGGTGGATACGAACTATCAGGACTACCGTGCCCTTGCGGAAGGCATGCGGGTCAGGCTGTTCTGGGACTTGGCCGGTGTGGTTGGCAGAATTACTGCATATTATTTCACTAAACAGCGCACGGAACTCGATTGGATCCGTAGTGGACTTCGTGGATGGTATCTCGACTCGGAGAGAGCAATAGACGGTTTATCTGGGCGCACAGGTATCCGTCAGTCTTATGGGGTAGAGCTTGCTCTTTCTCGCTGGGTCGATGATCAGCGAGTGTACTTCAAAACGGCCGCTGAGCGAGATGGCAGAACCGGCAGACGCATGGAAGGTCAAGTTCAAGCTCTGGTTGGCGGCGCTTTGACGGTTGCGGGTTTACTCGCTATCGTGATGTTTACACCATGGGGAAAGAATGTGTTCGAGAATGAATGGCTTCGCGCCATCCCTATCGTGCTCGTCGAAGGACTCCTAGCTTCCGGGGCTCTGTTGCACCACTACAAAGAGCAGATGGCTTTTTCTGAACATGCAAAACAGTACCGTCGAATGCAAGGAATCTTTGATCGTGCCTCCGATTTGATCAACCAAGCTCTCAGATTAGGGAACCTCAAAACCGCACAAGAATGTCTCCGAAATTTGGGTAGAGAAGCGCTGGCCGAGAACGGCGATTGGGTATTGATACATAGAGAACGCCCGCTTGAACTGCCGCATCCGTAATTAGCAGAATATTTCGTTTTCATGCTGATTGGTTTGAACCTCCAATGCGACGAGATCATGATTCATCTTTGGTTCATTTATCAACTCCACCCAGATAACCAACAACGTAATGGAACCAATAGATGCCTAGGAGCGCTTTTCTGTCCTGTCACTACTAAAATTCAATCTGAACGGGATTTTGAGTCGTCTAGCGAGAATCGCCATCGAATCTGATGTGCTTAAGTGAGACCGGCTGCGATCTGTACAGCAAGCGGTCGATCGTGAGCGAGATCGAAAATACTAGCCACACCGAGTTTTTCAAGATGGCGACGGCTCTTCCGATGCTGCGAAGCTGAATCGGGACGGAGTCGGGGCCACCCTTATCGAGCGATAGACGCGTGCGGCGTTGGTAGAGAGAACCTCGCTTTCCGCTATCAGCCGAACGTCCTTCGCCGTCAGCGGCTAGGTGAACCCTAACTGTTCGCGATCGACCGCCGACTCTGCCCCTGGACTTTACCGGTTGTGGCTGCTTTGCCTAGGGAGCCCCACATGCGCCCGAGTGAGGAATCGGCGCAACTTACCTAGTGACGATGGATCGCGCGAGTGTAAGCAGCGAGCGACGAATCCAAAACTTTAGACTCTTCGACGCATTCGGATTCCCTAGGTAAAAGCGACAGGCGAATATTCTCAGCCAGCAGCAAGTGATCTTATTTCGTCTAGCAGCCGCTTCGTAGTTAGTCGCTCCAATATTGTGCTTACGCCTTCGTCACCGTCCTCGGGACGCTGTCCTGTGATGCCCCAAAATAACTGGGCGATTGGATTCGGTTCTGCTCGGCGAAAGTCGACCCAAGTAGGTGTTCTGAGGAACACCGGCAGCTTGGGTTCATCGACGCAGGATGGCAAGATCACTGGAATCACTAGACAATCACGGTCGACGAACTGCTGGATGAGTGCCTCGTGCTCAAGCCTCTGAATCGAACCGAAGCCGTGAACACCAACGAAAACCGCTGCTGCGCTGATCCGCTCAATCTGTTCGGAGAGAATGTTCTGCCAGGTTCGAGAACCCCGGGCGCAGCTGTTTCTCATCCAGCCAAGCCCTGATGCCCAGTTCTTCGAGTATGTCATGGATCTTTCGGACCAGGGGTTTATCGAGGCTGTTGTGGCAAAGAAATACGTCGAATATCCCCAATTCTTTCTTACCCTTAAGCACTGTCAACAGGCGCGCGCGTGCACGTTCGACGTCCGCAGATTCATCCATCTCACGAACGGCGGAGGTGCCCATGTCCGTCTCGGTCTTCATCTTTCTCACCCAAGGAAATCAAGGTTTGACAGACTGGACACTTCAAATTGTTTGCTCCTCGAGCGGCGAGCAGGCGTAGTAGCTGCTCGGTAACAGTGAACCCGCATCCTCGACAAGCAGGTATCACGGACCGCCGGACTGATCCTGGAATTGCACGACGGGCCAAATCGGATCGAACGAACTGTTCGAACTGCTCTCGAATCGGAGGGCGCGTTCCATCGCCGAAGACGATCCTCAATTCCCCGGCACCTTCGTCAACATTTCGTAAGTGAACCGCACACTTGCCTCCATGGTTATCCGAGAACGTCGCTACGTTTTTCGACATTTCTTGGGTGGCGAAGAATCCACTGTGGGCCAGTCGCACGACCAAAGTGGCGTAAATGCTAACGACCGAACCTTCGAAGGCCAATTTGATCGAACCCACTTCAGGGGCATCGGCGCTCTCGCGAGTAAGCTGAGAGGGAAACACTAGGTACGTTCCGTCTTCTCCGGTCTCTCGGAAGGCAATCTCACGCCCGAGCAACTCCTCGAGGACCGCAACCAACAATAATCTCTCTTCTTCAGCGTTCTTAGTTCTCTCGGTCGAGGGCATCGGAAACTTCCCCGAAAGGGCAACTTCTTGTCGGATGCTGCCGAGACCGTCGGGTTCAAGGAGCGCGGCATTCACGAGCGCCGAAGCATAGGCGGCCAACATTTCCGCCTGCAGAAGCACGAAACCTCCGAAGCTAAGCTTTCGAATCAGGCCTCGACTTTGCGCTCGACCTACGCACGTTTCGAACTCCGCCCGCGTTGTCGGTCCCTCGGCTGAGCTGGATGTCTTCAAAAACTCACGGTACAAGTCACTTTCGGTCGAGAGTATTCGACCTGACTCTATTCTCTTTGCTTAAAAACCGCTTGATTTGGTGAAAGAGAACAGGCGACGTGATTTTGGGGAGATCGTTCCATTCGATGCTGTCTCGTATCGCCTGCGCAAGTTCTGAGATACCAATGTTCTCTTTACAACTCGTTTCAACGAACAAATCGAACCCTAGATCGGTCACAAACGAACGGATCTTGGCGGCATTTACCGCGATCGCTCCCCTGTCGGTCCGCGCTGCGACCAATATCTTTTTCATTCGTGCCGCTTGATGGCCTTGAAAACGGCGCGCTTGTCGTAGCGCCCGATCCCAATAGCGCACTCCCGAGAACGGATCCGTTTCGACCTTGGAATCGAAAACAACTAAGGCAGCCGAGACTTCATTCAGGAAGAGCTGGTGAGTCAGTCGGTATCCAGGCTGACCTGCTAGGTCCCAAAGGATTGTTTCTCTAGTTTCTCGGGTACCGTCAGGAAGCTCGATTTCCTTGTTGTCTAGGATCCAAAGTTGGTATCCATGCGTCGATTCCGTGGGCTGAAAGTGGTGCCCAGTCAAGGCAAGGCCGAGGGCAGTTTTGCCGACCCCTGAATCTCCCAACAAAACAACTTTGGCATTGCGATAGTATTCTCCATCGGAGCGAGACTCAGGTCCCGAAACAGAGGAGGTGTCGACGCGCCACAGAGCTACGTGAGCTCGGTCTTCAAGAGGGGTGGCCAGAGTCAAAAAAGCGGGATGAAAAGCTAGTCTGGTAAGGTGACGTTTCTGTGGAGACTCGATCGAGCCCTTGCCAAGGCAAAGGCCAGTTTTGGGAGACCACAGCGCGATTTCACCGTTGACAGACCGGCTAGCTAGGACCTTTCCGTCGAAGGAAAAACTAACAGCTACTACTTTGTCAGTATGTCCTTCAAGAACGTGAGACCCGCGACTGTTTTCTAAATCCCAAACGCGTACTGTTTTATCTGCCCCTGCGATTGGGCATGATGGATGGGTATTGGATCTTGCGAGAAGCCCCGTCTGTCGCTTGCTCGCTTCACCAGGTCCTTGCTTAACTCCGAAGCCGAGGCGCCAAACGGACCTGGTTTGGGCCTTCGCCAGATGCATTCGCGCCAGCGCGAAATTTCTTCGCCGCTTAGTTTCGGCACAAAGGGTCTTGAAATCAGCTGCAGCGTCACACGGATAGTTTCCTTTGCGCAATTGCTCTCCGCTTGGTTTCCGGCGTCAGTCGAGCGGAGTGCGGCGATATCAAGCGACACTCGATCGCGAAGTCACTGCGGCTTCTAAGCACTTCAAATACCCCCAAAAATTCAACAAAATATCGCGGGAGCGTACTTCGACGGTACTGGTGGATCTTCCCGCGTTCCCTCAGCCACACCTCGTCCAGATTTCGCAGGGTGGTGACGGTACTAAAGACAACAAAGTCCGATCAGTGGCGATTTTCTGCAACTCGTGATTCCAAGTATGCCCTCAACGTTGTAGTGGGTACGCAAAGATCCGCTGCCACAATTTAGTTCTTATAAGTGCCCGCTCGTTATACGATGGAGCAGCGCGAACGGATTGTTAACCGGTTCAAGATAGGCGTCCATCCCCTGCTGATTGATCGCCGCTGCCAGATTCTGACGGCTCTGCGCCTGGCGGCTCGCGCTGTTGACGCGTTTGAAAATCGCATACCTGATCTGCGGGGACTTCAAATCGACGATTAAGGTGCATCCGCCGCGGAACTGCATCGGAGCGGCGCTCCCGCTCACCTGCATCGGTATCGATTGGGTCAAAGTAACCACCACCTGCGGGAGCTTCTGGCCGTCGGGTCCGACCAGTTCGCGTCGTTTGAGCGAGCTGACTTCGAAATCGATCGGCGGTTTGTTATTGCCGCCCCCGGAGGCTTCCGCGGGCGCTTTGACAGTCACCTGCGGATCCAATCCAATCGCCTCCGCCAGCGCGGGCTCACGCTGGAAAATGGATTGCAGCGACCTGGCCAGTTCGTCGCGAGTGCGGAGTGTGAGTTTGAATAGCTGCTCGCGGTCGCGGTAGAGACACTGGTTCGCGAAGCTCTTGAGCTTGGCGAGAATCGAGTTGAGGATGTTCAACTGACGCGGAGATACGTCCAGCCCTTGCCAGACCAGAGACTCGATCGACAGCGTCTGAAGGTCGCGCGGATAAATTCCGCGCTGGCGGAATGCTTCGACGAACGCGACGCGATAGTCGAGAGGATCGTCGGTGACTAGGTCGGTATCGCCAGTGATGATCGCGCGCAGAAACTCACCGAAAGTAATATCCACCGGCGGCACGTAATCAAGCGCGCGGATGCAAATCCAAAGCACGTGGCGCGCCGTCTTGGACGCCTCGCGGGCGAGCCGCTTTACCAGATCGGGATGAATTGCGCCGGAAGGCAGGACCCCGGTTCCCCCGGTATAAATTCGCAGCAAGTCGTCGGTGCGAGTTTTGTAGATCGCAAGGAACGCGTCGAAAATCGCGGCGACCAGGATGGACCCAAGCGCGTGCGGTTCCGACACTTTGTCGTACGCGGTCGGATCAGGCTGTAACCGGGTCCATTCGCCGTTCTTCATCGTTCCAATCGCGCTGCGCAGCGCGCCGCGAGCGCCGGTTGCGAGACCGAATTGAACCGCGAGACTGCCAAGCATCGATTCGCCTTCGAGATTGCCGCGAGTGCCACCAATCTGAGCCTCGAGGACCTCGGTCATCGTGAAATGCTGGAAGAGCGCGACAATGTCTGCGAACGCCTCGTGGAAGGCAAGCACGTCGGGATTCGTGGCTTCGCGGAACCGGCTGTACATCCCATCCACGATGGCGTGCGTGGTCTCGTGCGCGATGATGTCGTGCGAGAGGCAGGTGAAAACCGTGCTGCCAGGTATCAGTTCCTTCGGGCTCGCTGACCCTGCCTCGAAATATCCGAACAGTAACGCGACCTGGTCGGGCGCGTAGAATGAATTCGCTTCGTGCATCGCATGCGGGAGGATGCGGAGCTGCGGGGTGAACTGATCTTCGATCGCGGAATTGGTCGGGTTGGGCCGCGCACGCCACTGCACCCTGCGTCCGAGCGCGGCTTCGAAATGAGCGATTGTGTTCATCGATACCGCATAAACCATCTGCTGATGAAAGCCGGGATTTCCTTCCGAGGGCGCGAAGCCGTCCTGTGCCGCGAGACGCGCATTGGAAAGATCAGCCGGCTCGAATTTGCGCCCTGACGGATCCTTATCGGCCACTTCGAGATATTCGCCAACTGGGCCTGGCTTAAGATCCTTCTCCCATGCGACGTTAAGGACCGCCTGGCTGATCTTCGCAGTCATAAATTGGGTTGAGTAGCTCGGATCTACCGCATATACACGGATTCGCCGAAATGGCGGATCGGGAATCTTCGGCGTTTTGTATCCAGCCGCGCTGTCGAACGGAGACTGGCCTAGAGTAGGAGAGGCGCCGGACGGCAGAACAGGACTCGCGGTCGGAACCGACGAAGGCGTACTGCCGTATGCCGAAGAATATGCGGTTTGCAGATGACGACGGAGCGCGAGCGAAGCGCCAGTATCGGCGATTAGAGCGTCGAGGAATTTCTTGCGCGCGTCGTTGGAAACCGGGCCGTCCGGGTCGGGAACTGCGTCGCGCAAATCCTGGTTGCACATCCATCGCTGTGCGGTCTCGACGTCGAACATTTGTTGGCGCGCGGGTGTTTCAGCGAGGCCAAGACCGGTGAGCACGCGCAGAAACGCGAACGAATCATCATCAGGCGGCGTCTGCGGGAGATTCAACGCGGGTGCGATGCTCAATGCTTTGTTCGCGCGCAATATACCGTGACCGAAGTGCAGCGAGTCGATGGTGCTGGTCGAAGAGAAGAGCGCGTTGCGGACCGCTTCGACGCGGTGCCAATCGCGACTTAGTTGCGCTTTGTATTTTTCGATCCACAGCGCGGCTGCCGCGGCGACTTGCGGAGTTGCTGCCGAGGTGCCCTCTCCGTTCAGACGAATTGCTGTCGCGCATTGGAATTTCGCCCATGGAATGTTGGGTGTATAGGCGGCGATCGCATGGGTCATGGAACTCGCGGGACCCCAGCATCCCTCCATCACGTTCCACGGCAGATTAAAATAAGAATCGCCATTTTCCATCACGCCCGAAACCGCAAACGCGCGGCCGTAGCGAGCCGGATAGACGACGTGGTGAGTCGGCGCGCCGTCATAGCAATTTCCTGCCGCAGCCACGATGCAGACGCCGGCTTCGTAAGCGCGATTCACCGCTTCGCTCCAAAGCGCGGAAGGCAGCCCGCCCATACTGAGCGAGACCACATCGCAGCCATGATCGACCGCGTAATTCAACCCGGTCGCGAAAGTGCTGGTGTAGAAGAGAACGACTGAACCCGCGATGCGAATTGGCAGGATATCGGCGGCTGGCGCTCCACCGAGGAAGTCGTTGTTGTTTTGCGCGACGCGGCCACCTGCGAGAATCCCGATAGTGCCGGTGCCGTGCCCACTGTTGTCGGTGAGCCCGGTCTGACGGTTGGGATCCTGTGCGCTGTTTGGATCGCTATTGTCGTCGGCGAAATTATGTTCGAGAGTGTTGAGAATATGCTCCGGACGCGCCGCTTGACCCTTGTCGTAGCCGGTATCGATATGGGCTATTCGCGTTCGCGGGTCGGCGAAATTTACTGCATTGCGCGCGGATCGAAGCTGCGAAAATCCATCATCGAGATGCCAGGCGAACCCCGGGCCACTCGGAACACCATTGGTGTTCTGCGGCTGTTCGCTGCAATCGGGCGCCGCTGCCATCGCCTGCGCGCCGGGATTGCCCTCGTTCGAATCGACAAATCGCTGTGGCAAGTCCGGCTCGGTGTAAATAATATCGGATGCGCTCAGACCGAGCGCGCCGGCGACCTGATCATGCGCGGCGTCCCATGGACTCGGCCCGGCGGGCGGAAGTTCTGCGATGTACCAGGACGGAGTGGGGGCAGCGGCGAGACGCGTTTGCGCAACCGAGTAGTCGAGCAGAGGACGAGCCTTCGATGGTGCGGCGGCAAGTGCGGCGCTCGCGCCCGCACGCATCTTTATCAGGATGCGATTGGTCGTTGGCATGCTGAAAACCCCCTTCTATCCGATGAACCAGATTTAGTTTCTAGTCACCGAAAAAAAGAGCTACCAGTTACCGGTACTGGACTGCAAGATACATTCGGCGAGTGGTGCCTGTGCAACCGAAATACTACCGGGGTGGGGCGGGCGCCGGCGGATCTAACGGTGACCGGTCTCCAGAATTCGGTCAGGCAATTGAACTGGCGCTGAGGGTTCGAAAGAAATAGCGGTTGCACATAGTTGCGCTCGTTCTCTGTCTAGACTCGATCATGCTTGCGCAGTTTCGGGGTCTAAATTGAAATGGATGAGTCGCAACGCAAATCCCGTCGAAACAACCCAACTGACGCGACGGCGCGCGGATCGGATCTGCTCTATTGGACCGGAGTGATTCGGATACGAATAGCTTTATAGGCTAACGGCGGGTATGGCCGCTGATTGGTTCCAAGGGTCAACGGAACCAACCAGACCGTAAATTGAGACCCAGGAAACCGGCGCATTGCTTCGCTCATGTCGAAGCTTAAATTGGTATCTGGGAAGACTATTCGCCCTCCGCTTCGAACGGCAGCGAACGTTCCGATTGTGACACCAGATTTACCGACCGTTCCTACTGGTTTGACCTGTACTTCTATCGTCATAGGTCGCTCGGGTGGTGTAATTCCATTAATCTCGAGGCCGTACCGAACAGGGCGATTGGAGAGCGCTAGCGGAATTTTCGGCATCGATACCGTTGCCACTGCCACTGGAGGGAGCTCAGGGTTACCTTTCAAATTCTCTGCCATAGTGGCGTGAAAGTTCTGCGATAGGACGTTTAGAGAGTCGTACTCGTACCCTAGCTGGCGAGTGTCCAAAACTTTTTCGACCGACACGGTCACGATTGTTCCATCGAGCCATGTAAATGGAAATTCATGTTTCAGAAAGGCCTCAGTCGCAGGTTCCTCAGCTTTATGCTTTGGATCGAGGCGCCAGATTTCCCAGAGTCGATCAAGGTTGCCATGATGAGCAAAAAAAATCGGATCACGTCCTGCTGTTTCGAAGTCGGTCATGTCTCCGATATTGCCTTGTTGGTTCTCACCACCGACATAGTTGTGGATTGGTCCATGCGGAACGCCTTCAATCCTATTGTTACCATACTTCTCTGCCAAATTTGGTCTAGCAATTCCGCCAAACGAGCTTCCTATTTCGGCTGGTGAAGTTGCAAGGAAGATCTTCGCTTCTAGTGCGCCAACCCTGAGCTTGGCGTCCGCGTCGACTTCTGAACCAATCAGTTGTCGGTTTGGCGTATAGCGGATTGCCTTCGCAAGAGGGCTGCCGGACCTACTGAACGCGGCCGGAATTTGCCGGTTGCTGCTCCAGTTCCAATAAGGTAGCGAAATCGTCTTGTCACCCGAGAGAGCTTGCAGCTTCTGCTCGGTAATTGACAAATACGCTCTATGCCATGGCAGAAACCACCAGCAGAAGTGAATTTGGCTTGGGTCATTCACATTCGGGACGGAACAATAATCGGCATGGGCTTTAGCGTTAACAAGCCATCCCTTCGGATCGTTCGGATCCTTGGCAGATCGATCTTGCATTTCCTTAATGGCTGCCTCTAGCGCGCCGAGGCGTACTGGATTAGTCGAGAGCACGTCAATATTTGGACGGACGTTGGGCGAGTCGGTTTCAGCGCGTTCGGTCACAGCGTTTCCGAGACCAAAGGAGAGGCTAACCCCAAGTACGCCAGCCCCGAGAATGAAATCCCGCCGTCGAAGACCCTTGCTCACTCCTTTCTCCTCTAAATTCTTGGTGGGTGCCTTGGCTGTCACAAAGCGATCTGTTCGGTGTTACGATTTTAATGTCCTTGTCGTATGAATGGTACTGTATGTTGACGAGCTTATGGTATTGCCGCCGAGCGAGGCGAAAATGGTTTTGTTGAAGAAATGCAACGGTAGCAGCGTTCGCTGCTTTGTTATTATTAACCACGTGTACCGGTAGCGGGTTGTCACGCTTGAATTTGCCTCAGTTGGAAGAACAGTCGCGACTGCGATCCAGGGACTCGATTGAGCGTCCGGTTGAAGAAGTATCAATAAGAAAAGCTGATCCTAGAACGTTGATTTCGAGTATCTTGATGCTCGGATCGGCTTTAATTAAGATCGCTAGGAAGTCTGCAACAACCCGCTGAAATTCGACATTAATCACTTTGGCGGCGCGTTCAAAGTGTTCAATCATCGTTATGCCGTCGAACATAAAGTTGCTTTTCCCGGTTTTCGCTAATTTCGCTTCGGCATCACGGACTAGCTCAGTGAGATTTGCGACGTTCCTATCAACTACGCAGCTCTAAACTCCGGCGGATAGCATAAAGAGGCGCTGACCGTCAAGGAATAATTGGACGCCAATACACAATCTGTTGACAACCAAACGGAGGCTTCTATTGGCCTGGTATTCTCGCCCAAAAGCCAACGGCAAAGAGATCAAAGGAGCTGAAGCTAGAGCAGCACAAGCATACAATACAAAGTTAACCAACGACCGGATTGATGAGTAGCACGAAAACTGAAAGGCAAATACCAGAGATTTCTGGACCAAGACGACAATTGAAATAACCTTTTAGTCACGAGTTTCGCCGTCTTCGAAACGGAACGATTTTGTAACAGCAATGCAGCATTGTACACTGGAAGGTCGATTTGAGCCGCGGACGCGCCCCGGTTTCAAGCAACCAGACAGCTAGTTAGGAAGCTTGCGCTATGCCGGCGCTTTGGCTACACAGATTTTGGCCGAAAGGACACTCGAAGGGGGGAATGTGAATGGCGTCGAAAAAGCCGGTTGCATCTAATGGCGGAGGCGTACCCAGATCAGTCGGGCATCCTGTTTTTGGTCAGCCGGAGCCAACGCCCGACCCAACCAAATTCCGTATCAATCATCCTTCCGACAACACTGCCTACGCGGAGATAGACCAGCTCAATCGGGAACACGCGATCAAACCGTTGCCATTTCCGGCGCCGCGCGGCCTTCCTGAACCACGTCTTACGCTCGCGCAGGTCTTCGGGAATACTGACCCCATACAGAACATTGAAAAGAATGGCCAAATCGTTTTTCACAGCGGAGGCGATTGTGGCAGCACCAGCGGCCCGAAGTACCAGAACCAAGTCACCGACAAAATGGAAGCAGATTTTCGCGAGAGCGAGCCTAAGGAAGTGCCACAGTTCCATCTGCTTCTCGGCGATGTGGTCTACAGTTTTGGAGAAGCCCAATATTATTACGATCAGTTCTACGAGCCATATCGTAGCTATCCGGCTCCGATTTTAGCGGCCGCTGGCAATCATGATGGGATGGTCTCCCCAGTGGCTCACGCAGCCGGCCTGTCGGCTTTTCTGCGAAACTTCTGCGCCCAGGAAGGCAAATTTGAAATTTCCCCTGACGCGGGTGGCCTTTCGCGGACCGCTCAGATTCAGCCCGGAGTCTTCTTTACCTTCGAGGCGCCGTTCCTTCGGATCATCGTTTTGTACAGCAACACACTCGAGGATCCCGGCGTCATCGCTGACAAGCCGACAGACAAAAAAAATATTGGAACTTCACAACTCGACTTCCTAAAGGCTGCGCTCAAGCGTGTAGTCGCGGAGGGCTTCCGAGGGGCGCTTCTCTTCGCAGACCACCATCCACCTTATACTGCAGGTTCGACTCACGGCTGGAGCTCCGACATGCTGGCGCAGATCGATCAGATTTGCACAGAAGTAGGCATCTGGCCTCACGCGTTCTTGTCTGGGCACGCTCACAACTACCAACGCTTCACGCGGACGAGACCCGATGGTACTCAAATTCCTTACATCATTTGTGGCAATATAGGTCATGGCATACGGCAACTGAGCAAAACCGGCGCGATTCGTACTCCGCAAATCATCCAAGAGGCCAGTAAGGGAAGCGATCAAGTCGTATTTGAAAATTACGATGATCAGGATTACGGCTATCTGCGCGTTGTGGTTAACTCAACTCAGTTGCGGATCGAATATCATCCAGCGAGCGACGGTGTTGGAGCTAAGACGCCCGATGATTTCGTCACGGTTGACCTGCGTAGCCGCAAACTTGTGCACTTTAACGCAAGCGATCTTGGCCAGCAAAAGGCAAGAGAAGTTGTTCAACAGGAAGTTGCAGTCTCTGAGAAGCATAAGTCGTCGAAATGATCAAGCCTAACTTATCCGAGCAAGCGATGACTCGTTTCGTAGAGATGTCCGAGTGGGCGCATAGATTAAAGACCACGAATGAAACCAACGGTCGATAGATAACCTGTTAGGACTAAGCCCAGTCAACAAGGTGTTTCCGTCGTGTGGATTGCAAAAGAGTATTAAACGTTAAGCCAAAAGAGGAGAACTCAAAATGGCAGACAGCATCAAGGTCAATGCGAACCAATGGCAAGCGCTCTCGACTGCAGACCAGAGCAAGATATCTCAGATTCTCAAAGATACAGGCTTGCTGCGCGACGCCTCAATCACTCCTGACCCAGCAACGCCCGCGAGCGGTCCAGCCGCTGCCGGCTTTCTTCCTTCGGGCGTCTGTAAAGCCCTCTGTGGCGTGGCCGAAGGCGCGGCGGTCGCTGCTTGCGCCGGATTGGCGCCTATTGCTGCCGCGGCTTGCGTAGTAGCGGCGCACGCGGGGGCAGACCTGTGTCGCAGTAAGTGTTGATGAGTTCGTTGTGCTTGGAGCGGGGAAGCGAATTGCCGATTTACCAAGCGGCGGTAAAAGCCGCGGAGGCCAGCTGGACAAGATCGATCAGGCGGAGAGCAAAGTCACGCTAATCCGTTGCGTGCTGAAGTTAGCAGCCCATTAAGGTCTAACCGAGTGATTGTTGCGATATCTGCTTTTGGCGCCTTCACGCCGGGCGAGGGATGACGTCGGAAAACCTATGCAGACCCCTGGTTACGCTCCCGTTCGCTCGAATAGAACCCAGCGTTCTCTTGCGGACAGCCATATCAATCGCTCTGGACTTTCAAGGGGTACGATCGCACCGCCGTTCCGCTTGCCCCTACTTTCTAATGGCGAAATCTCGTTAGATTCTTTTCGTGAGCAGCGGTTGATGCTCGTTTTCTCCGATCCTGAGTGCCACCCGTGTCGCAAACTGCTACCAGAACTTGAGGCTTTACATAGGCGTACGCCCGACATCCAAATATTGATGATCAGCCGTGGCAGTATTGAATCGATAAAGAGAGAATTTGCTACTCAGCCTGTTTCGTTTAAGGTCGCGGCTCAAAAGAGCTGGGAAATTTCGAAACAATACGCAATGTTTATGACACCGATTGCGTATCTGATCGGTAAAGAAGGATGCATTGAGAGCGATGTTGCAATCGGGTCGAAGGCTATTCTGACTCTCTTGGCAGGCGCACAAATTGTTGAGTTACTTAGTGCCGTTCCGGACTAGCGGTTTTGAGAAGGCTCTCTCATAGCCGAAATTCCGACCCATCGGTCAGTTCACTCGAAAGTTTGGAAGGTTTAGGAGGGGAGGAATGCCGAAGACGAAAATGTTGATGCGCCTACCTGAAGATCGTGAGCGACGCGCGGCCTTGCGTATGACGGGGCGCTATCTTTTAACGACAGAGAAGGGTGCTCATCAAGAAATCGCTGATAAACTAAGCTCAAGCGGCTTTGGCGCAGGGGTGCCTATTCCACCTGGCGTGAACGTGGCTCGGGCGCTGGCTCGTGGCGACCAGTTAATGTTGCCGCATGTTGGCGTCGCCGTAGTTGATCCACGTCCAGAGCAGGAAGACGAGCTGCACCGGTTGGCTTCACAGGAAGAAGGAGTGGTCGCTCTGGAACCCGAACGCATTGTGCGTGCCGTGGGGGGAGACAGGTGGTCGGACTACGTGCGCGGCTGGCGCGACGCGGTCGACGCGCTAGCGGGTAAGCTACTTGAAGGCTCTGGTCCAGCGCCTTCCGCCGCCGCCGTGGATCTGCTTGCAACTTGGGGATTGGTTGCGACAAAAGTCATGAACAGTCGATACTCGGGGGCTGGCATCAAACTGGCCGTCTTGGACACGGGTCTCGATCTCACTCATCCTGACTTCGCCGGTAGGCAAATCGTTACCAAGAATTTCGTTGGCGATGGCGTACCATTTCACGATGGTTACGGCCATGGAACGCACTGTACCGGGACGGCATCTGGCCCTGCGCATCCGCAAAAGGGGCCGCGTTACGGCATCGCAAACCAGTGTCTGATCTTCGCCGGTCGGGTACTTGATGACAATGGTAGTGGAGGCGACTTTAACATACTGCAGGGCATAGACTGGGCAATCGAGAACGGTTGCGAGCTTATCTCGTTGTCCGTTGGTGCGCCTTGGATGCCCAGCGATCCTCCTTTTAGTCAAGCTTACGAATCTGCGGCACAACACGCTCTGGCTGCCGGTTGCCTTCTTGTTGTCGCGGCTGGCAATGAGGCAGGCGATCCGCGTTACGTTGGTGCAGTCGGCACGCCAGGAAACTCACCCTCGGTATTAACTGTGGCCGCGGTCGACACCACGTTCGCCACCGCTCCATTCTCCAACCGAGTAGAAGCCGATGCTCCGGGCGTTAAAGGACCTGATCTTGCTGGCCCGGGCGTTGATGTTTACTCTGCGTGGCCAGTCGCGGACGGCCAGTACAAGACAATCTCGGGCACAAGCATGGCTACCCCTCACGTCGCCGGCATTGGGGCGTTGTGTGCGGAGGCCAATCCAGGAATTCGCGGACAGGCGCTCAAAGACCTGCTCATAAGCAGCAGCTTGGCTCTTCCTAATGGTGGTTTGCGCCAAGGAGAAGTGGGACGTGGTATCGTCCAGGCACCTATCGACTAGAAGGCGTTATTAGGCTCGCGCGGCGATGGCCCTTAAGATATAATGTTGTCGTGAGTCAGGTTCCCATCGTCGTCGTCGTGGACGACGGGGCGGATTTCAATAAAGTCCAATCCTCCTGTCAGATGAGCGGATTGGCGGAAATTCGCTCCTTGCCGCGCTTCAACACCTTTCGCGGACTAATTGATGAGGAATTGATCGACGATCTCACCAAAATTTCAGGTGTTCATTCAGTCGAACGCGAGCGAGGGATTCAACTTCCTCCGCCGAATTCGAGAATACAATAGAGACCGGCGCGCCGGACGGCCGCTCAACGGGGCTCAAGGGGCAGCTGATCAAGCGCGGCACCGAAGTCGAGATTAGGGCGACCCATCGTAGTTATCGATCGCGTTCCTCAAGATTTCCGGAATCCCCACGGAGAAATCAGGCAACTTGATTTCACCCCGAACTCCTGCTCACCAAATCGTCGGGGAGCTGCCAGCAATTTTGTCTATGGATCTATGCATCGGTTCTCGACCAGGAATCAGCCATTTGGGTTCGGATCGCAGCCGGCCTCATATGGGCGTATCATTAGAGCAATTATCTGCCGCTTGCGAAATTTCAATTCAGAAATAAATTTTCATCAGGGACATCATCGTCCAGGTTATTCAGGATTGGGAGAACACCCACAAGAAGTTTGGCTATCAAACGAACCCGCCGTCCTCAACGTCTGTTACGCGAGAACTGACCGGTCCACTCACGAAGACAGTCTGTTGATATTGTTAATCCTCCACGTCTTGACTCTGTAAGCGCCCAGTTACTATGACTAACGGCCATGAAGTCATATCGCAGCCTTTTGATTCTTGTCGCTGTCCTATTCACCGCCTGTTCGACCACTGCGAATCAGCCACAGTCCCAACCTAAGGCCGCGCCCGTTCAGGTGCCCGCGTCCCCGGTGCAGCCACTTGCCACGGCTGCCTGTGGCCCTCAAATGAAATTGCTGTCGGTCCAGCCGAGGGAAGCTCATGCTGCCAATCACGTCGGCCCAGATGAGCTTTATCCGAACCACGATCTCACACCCGGAAAGCCAGCCACGCTGAAAGTATCAGACCTGACGAGGAGATATTCGGATCACTGCCCCGCTCACAAAGCTACCTGTACATACTCACAAGACCACCGTGACGTGAACACGGCCGTTCACGTTGAGGTGTACGACGAATACAACGTCCCGGCTGACGAACGGAATATCCAGCACGGCGAGGTCGATCACTTTTGGCCCCTCTGCGCCGGCGGATCGAATGCCAAGCAGAATCTCTGGTATCAACCCAAGGAAAACGAATGGAACGGTGAGAATCTCGGGTTCAAGGAAAAAGACTGGCTTGAGGTCGAGATATGCAAAGAGATCAAGGCAGGTGACCTAGACCCAAAAGAAGCGTACGACAAACTCACCGCCGACTGGGTTGCGTATTACCACGAAAAACGGAAGGACACGGACGAGAAGGTTGTTGACCAGGACGACCCGGACTGAGAACTGTTAAACAGAATCTGCTACGTTTGGTGAACGAGCCTTTTTCCTCGTCCAGCTCGCCTATCCGAGTGTTCAGTTTGTCGAAGATGCCCGACATTGGGGCGAATGGCGACATGGTCGCTTCTCTGCTTCGTGCGATTTTGGAAGGATTTCTCGGCGAGCAAGACTCCTTACCTTCTTGGTAGTCCCAACCGTCGGTCCTCACTTGATCAATCCAGCCGGGACAGCAGCTGCAACCAGCAGCAACACCCACCCGACGACCAACTGAAAGAGCGAATAGGCCACGAATAGCCAGTACGTGAAATCCCGCGGTCGTCTCTCATGCAGCCGCCAGTGCACCTTCTGCCCGAGATCGAATGGGAGAATAACATCGAGCGAGTACACGAAAGCATGGAACTTCGGAAAGTAATGCGGCAACTCAGCCTTCTCGGTTATTTCGTCCGAATCGTAAGCCTCCTTGTCTGTCGGCACCATCACGCCGACTGACTTCAACCGAGCAAGTGAGAACACTACAGTTCCCATGATCACTAGCGCCGCTATCCAGAGAAACGCCCACCAGGGTCTATAGCCGTAGTCTACAGCGAGATAAAGAATCCAACTCTGGAGCTTGCCCCATCGGCCAAAATCGCCGCGCTCGTACGAGTCCTTCTGCTTGGCGATTGCAACTTCCGCGGCCTGATCCTCAAGGCCCATCTGCCGCAAAACTGTGATTAACTGCTCATACGGCTGGGGGTGGTAACCGTCCTGCAGGCGCAACCACTTGCGCCGAGTTTTCGCGTCGGTGGGTGCCTTGCCTCCTATACGGTCGTAGACGAAGCCATCAAGCATCAGCCATCCCTTTTTTTCCGGCCAACTAGCCTCCTGATCTTCCAACGCTCCTACCTTCGCATCGGTCAAGTTCAACTCTGTGTTCCATTCCTTGTTTGGAAAGCTCGGATCCGGATCTTTGTGGATGTTCTGCCATAAAAACGGACCCGTGATGTGGGTGCTTTCAAGCGATGGTCCGTCCAGACGGGCGTCATCGACATCCAACTTTCCCTTGACTTCCGCGCCGGAGAGCGAGACCTCTCCGTCGGCAACAAACCCCTTGTTAAGCAACACGTTGCCGCTCACTTTGATGCGTTCGGCTATCATGGACTTTTCGAACGGACTTTTGAATGTCCCACCTTCCGCGGTCAAATCGCCTCCGATTGTCGCGCCGCGCATGTAGACCGAGCCCTCAGCGGTAAATCCCTCGCACCTCGCTTTCACCGCTTGCTTCAGAAGGACGCTCCCATCGATCTTGGCATTGTCAGCGATCAGAGCGGTTTCGTGGGGCGTCTCAAACCTCCCGCCTGTCGCATCAAAATCACCCCCTATGCGCGAGCCGACTAGGCTCACCGTACCTTCGGCCCGAAAGTCGTTCTTCAAAATAACGTTACCCCGAATTTTCGCACCATCGGCGCTCAGGGCGCGTCCTTTCGGATTTATGAACGCCCCGTCTGTCGCGTCCAGATTACCCCCGATGGTTGCGAGCGACAGGTCGACTTCGCCCTCCGCGTGAAACCCTTTCTTGAGATAGAGGCCCTTCTCAGCCTTGAACATTGGTGCGATTATCGGTGCGATTATCTGCACGGTCCGACTACCATCAAGTCCGATCACGGTCGTCTTCGCCCATCTCAGGTCGACATCATGTTCCAGGCGGCAAAACCACAGGTTAAGAGGAAAAGGCACATTCGTATAGCTGAGGTCGAGACCGTTCGTTATCCGGGCGCCTTGAATTTGGACGCCTTTTGGATCGATCAGTGCGCGGGCGACGCGATCGACGACGAGCCAGCGGATCAGTTCGGCGCGGACGTTGCGTGACGCGGGCCATTGTTCCTTGGGTGCTTGGGGCGTTCCGTCGGCATTCCCCGGATCGCTACCTCCGCCGAGATCGCTGCAATCCGCAACGGTCCCGTTGGACGCGTGGTGCACGACTCTTTTCTCCGCCTCCGACAAGCGCGGTTTCCTGAACTTTAGCTGCGCCAATCGTTCCAGGCCGAGCGACGCGCCGGTTGGTTTGCAGAACGCCTGGCCGGCACCAAACAAGATGACGACGGCAACAATTGAGAATCTGCGCATTTCTCGCTCCCTCGCAAAGGCAACTATCTAGCCTCGCGACCCGCATAACGCGATAGCCGCCGAATGTTCGGTGCAGAGACAATCGCGTCGCACAACTGCCCCCTCACCCGCCGCGTGCGGGCGCGCGTCGGTGTCCGTGGAACCTACGCTGGCTTCGAATGGAGTGTGGGAGGTTCAGCGTCGCCGGGTACATGACGAGACTGCTAGGGCCACCCTCGCAGGGCTGGAAGACATTCTATGCCGTTCCTCTTGGGGCGTCGCCGCCAGCAATCCGGCAAGATTGCTCGTGACAAAAAGTTGCGGGTTTACCAGGCTCCCTTGGGCCAACGGCGAAAGCTGCTGAGCCCAAGCCGTCGGTAGTCGTTCATCTGATCCTCGAACGCGTCGCGAGCAGCTTGGCCACGAAGTTTTGGTCGCTCGAAATCACGGATTGAAATAAATTCGTAGAGTCGTGGAGCTTCGCCCAAGGCCAGCATCAGCGCCTCGGCGCGGTCTGGTGACGGTACGCCTCGTTCTCTGGCGCGTTCTTTTGGTTCAATCTTTATGCGTCCGCGCCCGTCAACCTCATATCGGATGCCGGCGAGCTGTCCGATCGTCTCGTCGTCGGTCAAACCATCGATTTCGTCGCGTTCGAAAGCATCGGCAAGATTTTGATAAAAGCGCGCCTTCTTGTTGGTGAACCGTGCGTTTGGGTTCTGTTCCCTAAGTTCCGGTTTGTTTTCGCACGGCACTGCTACATTGACCAAATCGACCGGGAACCCTTTTTTCTGCAGGTAGAGCCCGAAGTTGTGACCGATGCCGATTGCGTCCACTCTCACGGTAGTGAGGCGCTGCAAGTAAGGGTCGAGAAACCGCGCGACTTCGTCCAGCGTGTCTCGTGCGCGCCAGGCGCCGAACTTCAGGACTTTTTTCGTCGACGTATTCTGACAAAGGTACACTACGGTCTCGGCCTCTCCGCCACCGACGTCCACCCCGGCGACCAGTCGTTCGCCCGTGTCTTTGACTGGTTGCTTTTCGGCTCGATCCTTGGCTCTCTCGAGCCAGACGAGTTTCACCAGGGAGTTCTGGGCCTGAGACGGGAACTCTCCGCGAACGCGAGCCATCCAGGACGGCGAGCTATCTTCGTCACCGTGCCACAGCTTCGAGCGCATGTCCCGTACCCATCGACGAGTGGCGAGATAAGGGATCGGATTCTTATCAAGCGGACCGCCTTCGTTCGTCTCCATCTGCAACAGGTCCTCGAGCGTCAACCCGTTCAAGTTCGGCGTGTCGAAGGCGTCCATCGTGATGCAGTTCCACAGTCCCCGTTCGCTATTGAAAGCGTCGTAGAAAGCGCCGCTTGGAATTGTCGGATTGCCCGCCATCACTACGTGAGGCTGACCACCCGCCATCACGCCATCGATTGCACCCCAGATTCCCGACTCGATGCCAGGAGCTTCGTCGGCCAGAATCAGAATGTGCCCGCCATGATATCCCTGGAAATTCTCGGCGCGGTTCGTGGCCAAACCAAGTGCGAAATTGTTCTCGCCTCTTAACTTCATGCTGGTTTGATTAAAATCTGGAAACTGGATCTTGGACCGCCCGGCTGCTCGGTGTATCTCGGCCCAAAGCTGAGTTCCAACTTGCCGGAACGTTGGCGCGGTCGTCAGGACGATACCGTCAGCCCATCGGACCAACCACCAGAGTGCTGCGAGCGCGAGCGTGAAAGTCTTGCCGACGCCATGACAAGCTTTGATGGCGGTGCGGGTATGAATTTGGATGGACCTCAGGATCTCGATTTCGCGTTGCCAAAGTTGCGTGCCCAGTACGTTAGTCGCAAATAAGACTGGATCGGAAATTGTTTCGAGCCATTGTGCCTTCTGGATAGATTTTCGACTCATAAGTTTATCCCCCTTTAATCCGGAATCGGTCCTAAGACCCGAAGCACCTGAAGCATCGTGATTGGTTTACCGTCTTTTCCGGTCAGCTCATGCTTTTCAGGAGTGGCCAGACCGCTGATCCTGGCGCGATGGCCCAAGACCTTCACACCTACCTCAATCGACCGGGTATTGCCCTTACGGATACCCGGTTGCAAATTCATCCACATGTCCTCACAGCGCGCATCATCGATCTTCCGCAATTCCTCCAGTTCAAGAGAGGGTTCCCGAGCGATAGCCTTCTTTACGGCTCGATGGCACGCCTGTTTGCTGATTCGATAGTCCGTCGGAAAGGTTATGCCCTCAGCGATCTTGGTCATTGGCTGAGCCTGTCCACGGCCGATACTGGTGATCCGGTCTGCTATATCCTGAAATGACAGCCCCATCTTTTTGAGATGGAGCGTCTCGGCTTCCACGAACCTGGCTCGCTGAACCTGGACGGAGATCTCTATCGGCTTGTTCGAGTTTCGCCATGTCCCATCCGCATGCCGTTTCATGATTCACGCACCTGTCTCGGTTCGAGTCCGAGTAACGACAGCCTTTCGAGTTGAACGGCAACATAAGCAGGGTCGAGTTCGCAGGCGTACCCAATGCGACCGAGCTGATGAGCGGCGACCACGGTGGAACCTGAGCCGCCGAACGGGTCGTAGACCAGGTCTCCGACGCGACTGCTGTTCGCGATCATCCTTGCGATCAACTCGACTGGTTTGGTGGTTGGATGCAACTCACTCGCCATCGGCCGATCAACCTCGAACACCGAGTCGTGGCTGCGGTCGCCGGCGAAGTAATGCGGGCCATTTTCGATCCAGCCATAAAGGATCGGCTCGTGTCGGAAATGATAGTCACCGCGCCCGATCACGAAATTCTGTTTCACCCACACCAGGCAGCTTCGATAGCTGAAGCCGCCATCTTCAAGACCGGCGATGAAGTACTTGAGATATGCTCCTGGGACCGTCGCGTAGATGACCGCTCCTGGCAGCGCATGCTCGCGGGAGACCTCGAGCGCCATTGCGAACAGTTTCTGAAGCTGCTCGGGCTTCAGCGAATCATTTTCGATCGGTCGCCGGCTCGGACCACTTCGGTGTGTATTGAGCCAATTCGTCTTCTCGTCGTACGAAACACCGTATGGCGGGTCACTCCATATCATTCGCAGCGGCGGCGAAGCAGCGGTCCAGAGACGCGCGACCAAATCCCTGTCTCGGCAGTCGCCACAAACAATCCGGTGCGGTCCGGCTTGCCAAAGCTGGCCGGTCTCGACCTTCCACTTCGCGCAAAGTGCTTCGGCGCGGTCCGGCGAAACCTCAATCTCGGCGACATCTGTGGGGTGGACGATCTCCCACAGCCGGTCGCCGACCGTTCGCTTGAGGAGTTCTTGTACAGCCTCGCTGTTTGTCTGAACCGTCCCCAACAGCGACGCAATTCGCTCGGAGTCCATTTCGGCCATCGCGGCGAGCGGATCGAGCGTCGCCAATATCTTGTCGGCTTCTTCTTCCGTAACATCGACCACGATAACCGGCACCTCCTGATCCGGGGTCGTGTCTCTGCGGAGATGACCGTCAATCAAACCTAGGCGCCCATCAGGTAATTCTCTGGCGATGAGCACGTCGACATACCCGATTTCATCCAACAGACCGCGCAATGCCGCGACCTGTGCGGGCGGATGCCGGCGCCAGTTTTTTCCGTTTGGCAATAAGTCCTTGGCGCGGACCCGACGCAACTCCTTGATTCGGTCGCGGATATGTATGCGGCCAATCTCAGGGACGCTGCTCGTAGTTTCACCACGATCGCTATCTACTCTCGATGCTGAAAATTTATTTGCCAAAGTTTTTTCCTCCTCCTCGGCTCAGCTGCGAAAGTGCGCATGAGAAGGCGGCGAAACAAGTTGGACAAAATCGGTAACGAAAGAGGGGTTTTAGTCCTCCCCCCAGACAGGCCACATGGTCATCTCATACAGATCGCAAACCGGAGTTAGCCCGCTGCGCTGTTGGGTGAAGGGCAGGCCGCGCTTGCGTGGAGTGCTTCCGTCTGACAGCGGGTCAGCGATCGCGTCTTCGCATCCGGTTGAAGCTGGACGCCGTGACTCGACGGCCGAGCACCACAGCGCAGATGTCAGCGAGAATCTCGTCGATGTCTTCCTGCGATGCAGCTCGGCGCGTGCGCTTGAACGGAACACTGAAGGGTACAAACTTTTCCATATTTCTTCGAAGTAGTCTCCCAATCGGATCGGCAGGACGGCCGTGCTTTGCCTTCAACGCCAAGCGCTCGAGGTGGCGTTTGAGCGCATCAAGTGAGCCGATGTACGTGTCGGGTAGCCAAGAAACATCTCCGATGGAAGAAATGAGCCGCTCGAAGTTCCTTAACGCACGTTTCGCGCGAACTCCCCTCATTTCGTTCTCTGCTTCGGCACAGAAGTGGAGCCAACATGATTCTTCGAAAAGACTCAGACGATGCGAGTTAACACCACGGATCTTGGCAAAGCGCTTGTAGCCTCGATTCGTTTGCAATTTTTGAATGAAGTGCGCTCTCGCCGCGACCTTCATTTCTTCAACTCCGAGTGAGGAGCTTGCCCGTTTCATGTTGAAAACGAGTACCACATTTTGCGTTGTCGCTTGATTCGCATTAGCAATCTTCTAGGGTTCGCGCCGGTCATTGTTTTTAAGTTGAGCAATTTGCAGCCCCCGGAATCCCTCGATAATAGCCACCGGTCGCTTGCTCGAGGTCGCCGAACAGAAAGAGTCTCGGGCAAAGCACTAGTGAGGTTTGTTGGAAGGCTACTGACGTCGATTACGATCCACCGATGCGGCAAGATTGCGAGCGGTTTGTTCCCACCTCGTCAGCTCAGGACAGGAGGAAATATTTAGAACGTCGTTTTGAGTATGACTGTTATACCGAGGACGGTCGTCAACCGCCGCTCTGTCAAACCGCCGCCAAGGGCGTCAATCACCGCTCTGTCAACCGCCGTATGGGCGTCAACCGGTTGACAGGTTGACGGAGAGCAGTTCGCAACAGACTGCGTCATCCGCCACCCAGTCCTCGAATTCAACGTTCTCTGCAGAGAACCCGAAAATACCACGCAGGTTCGCGCGTTTTCTTCGACCCCTTGGGCACCGGAGATGCGTGGATTCGCCGGTCAGCAGTCGATTTATGCGAAATTCTCTCGGCCGAGAATCAAGGCGGTGCCCCTTCGCCTCATTGAGCCCTTTTCCCTGTCACGCGTCCCTATCACCAGCAAAACGCGCGCACGAATTAATCATCACGGTCAGCTAATTTGGACTGGAAAGTGACCGCAAGTGTCGGTAGGTTCGTCCGACTGGCTGGGTTTGCACCTCTTTCCCAGTCGGCAGTTTCGGGCTGGCGTCCATCCGCGCCGGCCCGTTCTTTTTGTGAGGCCAAGTCGGTAAACCTTACGAGTCGCTCGCCGACGCCAGCGCCGGACGCCCACCATCGTCGTGCAGCTACACGAAAACCATGCGGCACGCCTTGTTTGCCGCCTAAAGGCCGCGGGTATGCGCCGTGGGTTCCTAACTACGCGCGCGTGCCAGGAGCCCCGAAATCGGAGCACAAACCCGGTCCTTCCACGACCCACGATTAGTTCGTAGGTAAAACGGCGGCGGCTGACCAGCTCGCATTCCAGTGTGACGAAAGCGCTCTCGCACATGGCGTCGTCGAAACAGTTTGCGACTGATTAGACTCGTTGCGGGTTACGCGTTCATCGGCTATTCAATCCGACGCGGGACATGTCAAAAATTTTCTACATCTCGCATCCCGAAGTCGTGATCGATCCAGCGGTGCCGGTTCCGAAGTGGCTCCTCTCCGAAGTCGGACGTGCCCGCGCCGCTCTTCTCTGCCATCGCGAATGGATGCGCGAGGTCGAGGCGATTTATTCCAGCAGCGAACGC
The DNA here is from genome assembly GCA_964407505.1 of uncultured Acidobacteriaceae bacterium. Lineage (GTDB taxonomy): Bacteria > Acidobacteriota > Terriglobia > Terriglobales > Acidobacteriaceae > Sulfotelmatobacter. The sequence goes on from CAYOVU010000097.1 coordinate 79,897, forward strand.
AAGGCGCGAGACCTCGCAGAAATAATCAGCGCAACACTGTCGATCGCGCCTCGCTATCTGGATGGGCTATGCGAAATCGACCGCACCTCGACCGGCTTTCTAGAGGCGAAAGATCACGAAGCGACAGCCAACGCCTTTTTCACTCACCCGCAGGTCTCGATTTCCGGATGGGAACGCGCTACCGACGCACAGGCGAGGATCGCTGCTGCGATCGGGAGCGTGATCGATGAGACGCGAGAGGCGCAGGCGGTCGCGGTCTGCGGGCATGGCGGAGTCGGCACTCTGTATCTCTGCAAGCTCAAGGGTGTAGCTATCTCGCCCGATGAGCAGCAGCGCGGGATGGGGAACTACTACGCTTTCGAAACACCG
>CAYOVU010000098.1:0-14532 GCA_964407505.1 uncultured Acidobacteriaceae bacterium
TCTTGGCAATCCTGAAGCGAGTGCGCTTTCGGTCGAACCGGCCGGGCAAGGTCGCAACACTCTGTGGGGCAGCGCGCTTTTGCAGATAAAATGTGAGGAAGGGACTCCGGAGGAAGCTCTGAAGATCGTACTGGTTCACAATACCTACCAGCAGCCCGGAGGGGAAGACGCCGTTTTTGAGCAGGAGCGGAAGATGCTCGAAAACGCCGGGCATCAGGTGATCCCATATTGCCGGAGTAACTGGGACGTCGAATCGTACAAGGGATTGCGCAAGCTCAGCGTGGCCAAGGGAACCATCTGGGCTTCGGACACGCAGCGCGACTTCGCAAGTCTGCTCGCGCGTGAAAAGCCGGACCTGGCACACATTCACAACACGTTTGTGATGATTTCTCCATCGATCTACTCGGCGTGCTACGAGGCGAAGGTGCCGGTTGTGCAGACTTTGCACAATTACCGGCTGATGTGTCCGGCCGGCACTTTTTTTCGCGACGGCAAGGTTTGCGAAGATTGCGTGGCCGGGTCGTTGTGGCAGGGGATCAAACACAAGTGCTACCACGACTCGCACTCGGCTACGGCAATTGTGGCGATGATGCTGGCGACGCATCGCCTTCGCGGCACATGGAAACGCGAGATTTCCTACTATATAGCTTTGAGTGAATTCGCTCGCAACAAATTCATTGAAGCCGGACTGCCAAAAGACAAAATCCTGGTAAAACCGAATTTTGTTTCGCCGGATCCTGGTACGCGCACCAGCCAAGGCAATTACGCGTTATTCGTGGGACGCCTTTCGCCGGAAAAAGGCGTCGGGACGATTGTCTCAGCGTGGAAACATCTGCCGCGCTCTATCCCTCTGCACATTATTGGTGGTGGTCCGGATCACGAAGTACTGAAGGCGCAGGCCGCGCACGATGGACTGAGCAATATTCAGTTCAAAGGCCAGATGCCGAGAGAGGAAACCCTGGCGGCCATCAATAACGCGCGGGTCATGTTGATTTCGAGCGAATGGTATGAGACTTTCTGTATGGCCATTGCAGAATCTTACGCGTGCAGCACGCCGGTGATATGCAGTCGAATGGGCGTGATGCAGGAACTCGTCTCCGACGGCCGAACTGGCCTTCACTACACCCCCGCTGATCCCGTCGACCTGGCGCGCAAGGTGGAATGGGCTTGGGCGCATCCGGATGAGATGTGCGCCATGGGCAAAGAAGCCCGAAAAGAATACGAATCGAAGTACACCGCGGAAACGAACTATCCTGTGCTGCTCGAAATCTACGAGCGAGCTTTGCAACAAGCGTAGCCTATACTGAAATATCCGGTGTCCGTGCAGGTTCACAAGCCACTTTGAAGAAGAGAATGATGAGGCTACCCTTTTGCTTCGCCGGAATCGTGGCAGTATGCGTGATGGCTGTTGCTACCTTTTCTCTCGTTATTTCAGATCCCTTGCCATCAGAGTCCTCGTCAGGCCCGCTCAAGCTGCACCCACCGGCAAAGCCGATCCCTCGGGATTTTTTTGGCCTCCATATTCATCGCGCCTTTGCGTCAACGCCGTGGCCTCCCGTGCCGTTTGGCAGTTGGCGATTATGGGATGCAAAGGTTCACTGGCCGCAGGTGGAAATTCGCAGGAACGAATGGCAATGGGACATTCTTGATCGTGAAGTTGAGCTTGCCAAGAAGCATGACGTGGATCTGCTTCTACCATTCGGCGAAACTCCGGAGTGGGCGGCCAGCAGCCGTTTTCACACAGCGATCGTGGGTGATGTGGGCAATTTGGACGACTGGCGAACTTTTATCCGAACCCAGGCGGAGCGTTACAAAGGCCGGATCGTGTATTACGAAATATGGAACGAGCCCAATCTTCCGCGCAATCGCGACATCGGAACTCCTGAGAGAATGCTGGAGATGGCAAAAGTTGCCTACACCACTCTCAAGGAAGTCGATCCCAACATCAAAGTGATTTCTCCATCACCGGTGAATGCGAATGGTTTGGATTGGCTCGACCGTTACCTAACGCTTGGCGGCGGAAAATATGCGGACATCATCGGATACCACTTTTATACCTATCACCGCCCAGAGACGATGCTCGATCTGATCCTGCCCGCGAAAGAGATCATGCGCAAGCATGGAGTCGGCGACAAGCCTCTCTGGAATACAGAGTCTGGATGGATTAACAATCCACTGACAGACCGGATCGATCTCGTGGGGCAGGCACCAGGGTGGGCGGCGCGAGCCTATATTTTGAACTGGGCGGGAGGAGTGGATCGATTCTACTGGTATGCGTGGGATGATGACGGCCACGACAGCATTCCGTTTACACAAGAAGACCAGGCCACCGCGACTAATTCAGCACACGCCTACGGAGAAGTTCAGAAGTGGTTGATCGGTGCGCGCATGGAATCATGCGAAAGGCAGGCGGACGAAAGCTGGGTTTGTAAGTTGACAAGAGAATCCGGGCAGAGCGTCTGGATTCTTTGGAATGAGACACGCAGCGCCAAGTTCGATGTGCCGAAGGCGTGGGGAGCGACAACGCTTACGAAACTCTCAGGCGAGCGTTCCACATGGAGCAGAGATAAGATCGACGTTGGAGAACTGCCCGTAATGCTCGAAGCAGCGCCGATTCATCACTAATCACGCTGCTCTTCGTTACCGCGAGGCTACTGAACTCCCGTTCCCGAGAGCGGCACGATTTGCGGGCTGCTCAAGTCCGCGTCGTTAATTGTGAGTGTGCCCGTCACGCTTCCTACCTGAGTTGGAGTGAAAGTAACCCCGATCTTGCACTTTCCGTCTCCTACAATCGACGAGCCACAGGTATTCGTCACGGCGAAATTTGCGCTGGGTGTGATGGTTCCGACATTGACCGAGTTAACGCCGGAAACTTTAACCGTGACCGACTGCGCGGCGCTGGTCGTGTTGATTGTTTGATTTCCAAAATTAAGCTTAAATGGGCTCGCAGAGACCGCGGTGGCATTGCCGGTGAGCCGCACGGTTTGAGGACTTGCCGGGTCGCTATCTGCAATCACGAGATTTCCGTAGCGAATGCCGGAAGTGGTCGGTACGAAGCTGACGCTGATGTTGCAGGAACCCGAAGGCGCGAGACTGGTCGAACAAGTGTTGGTCTGGGCAAAATCTCCAACGGTGCTAATGCCAGTCAACGACAACGGAGCCGTGCCATTGTTTGTCACGGTCACGGTTTGCGCAGCCGAAGAAGACCCCAGCAACACCGTGGTGGGAAAGTTGATGCCGGGATAAAGAGAATTCGAGACGCTAACCTCACTGCCGATTCCTTGAAGGCTAACCACCTGCGGGCTGGTTGTATCAGAGTCGGTAATCGTCAGCGATCCGGTGAGAAGGCCGGTCAGCAATGGTTTGAAAGCTACGTTGATATTGCACTTGGCGTTCACAGCCAGTGTCTTGCAATTACTGGTCTGGGTGAAGTTTCCGCTAATGGCGATCTTTGAAAAGGTAATCGGAGAGGTTCGGATGTTCGTGATTGCAATCGCTTGAGGCGGGCTGGAGGTGCTCACCGTAGTTCCGCCGAAGTAAATATTTGAGGCGGCTTGGATGGGGCAGGTCTGAGGCTTCAGAATCAGTGCAGGAAGCGGCGTTTGGGTGAAATTGAAGCTATCGGTCGTGTCGTTCGCGTTGGCGTCTCTTTGCGTAAGCGGCGTCAAGTTGAAACGATCTTCGATGAACTTAAGCACGGACGCGAATTCGTATTGAGTATGGGAAATGTAGCCCGCCTGTGCGTAAGGAGAAATGATAAGCAGAGGCACTCTGGGCCCCAGACCGTATAGATCCATTGGCGGAGGCGCAACGTGATCGTAGAAACCCCCGAAATCGTCCCACGTCAAAAAGACTGCCGAGGTACCCCAATCCGGCCCTTGCATTAAGGTATTCAACTGCTGCACGGTCCAGTTTTCGCCTTGGCAGGCGCTACTGGGAGGATGCTCATTGTTCGGTCCGGTGACGAGCCAGCTCACCGCAGGAAGATTTCCAGCCGCGGCATCGACAGCAAACTGGTCATCCGAAACCACATGTTCCGTCCATAGGGAGGTGTTGCGGACGTGGTTGATCTCGTCGTAAGTGTTGTAGACATACCCGTTCTGGCCTTCGCCCGGCGCGTAGTATTTCCAGCTTATTCCCGCGCCGTCGAGCCGATCGGCAAGCGTTTGAAAGTCGAAGCACGGGAATATCTCTGAGATAACCCCATCCGTCTCATCCTCGGTTTGCAATAAGAAGTTCGGAGCCGCGTCGCAACCCCAAGTGGGCGATGCAGGCGACCCTTTCTTCTGAGTGATCACGCCGCCCGCTTGCGCCGCAATGATATAGAGATGATTTTCGAAACTGTCCCCGTGCACGGACGAGAACATTCGGTCGGCCAGCACAAAGTTTTTTGCATACTTGTAATAATTCGGAATGTCGGTCGGAGCGAGCTGGGAATAGGCAAGATACTGGCCGTTAATATCTCCGTTAGGAATCAGGTCAAAACGGTCCATCTTTCCGTCATCGACGGCGGTAAGTGCGGCAACCCACTCGTGATCGATGTCTACCACTTGATCCGGGGTGTGGCGCAGATTGAGGACCTGGCCCGTGGAAGTAGGTCCCGTGGTTGCGCCATCCGCTCCCGGATACAAACCAAAGTAGTTATCGAAGCTGCGATTTTCTTTGACGATGAAGATGATGTGCTGAATGACGGTGATGTCGCCAGGCTTACCAGCTTTCGCAGGTGGCTTGGCCTGAGCTCCCGCAGTCCCGGCCACGCAAGTAACGATGAATAGATTGAAGATAACAACGAATGCTGAGCTGAGGAGTCCTGATTTTTTTCGGTTCGATATGCGCGCCATATAATTCACCTCTTTTTGGCGGTTCCATCTTGCTGAAAATTGCTGGCCTGTCCCGTTGACCGTGCGAGAGGGGCCTGTGAATCCTTCGCCTGAATGTTACGGACTAACTCCGGTTCCCGATAGCGTCACCGTTGAGGGTTCATCGTTGCTGTCGGTAATCATAATTTTGCCCTGCTGCCCGCCCGCGACAGTCGGTGTGAAGGTGACGCTGATTGTGCATTGGCCATCACCCGGAATCGAACTGCCACAATTATTCGTCTGTGCGAAATTGCTGCTAACAGTAATCGTGCCAATGTTCATGACACCGTCGGCAAGGTTCTGTACCGTGATGAGTTGGGGCTTGCTCGTGGTATTTACCCGTTGTTTCCCGAATTTCAGGGTTAATGGACTTACCAGTACCCCTTCTGAGACGCCGCTGAGTCGCACCGTATGCGGGCTCGCTGGGTCGTTGTCAGAGACCCAGAGGTTTCCAATCAGCAATCCTGCTGAGTCAGGGTCGAAGGTCACCGAGATGGTGCACGATCCGCCGGCCAGGACGCTGCTTCCACAATTATTCGTTTGCGAATAATTCCCCACCGTCGAAATGCCGCTGATGGAGGTTGGCGAAGTCCCGTGGTTCGTGTAAGTCACACTCTGCGTGGATTGCGTATTCAGGTTGATCGTGCCGAAGTTAATCCCCGGAAAGAGCGAATTCGTCATGCTGACTTCGCTGCCAACTCCTTGAAGGTTCACTACCTGCGGGCTGCTGGCATCGCTATCGGTGATCTTCAAGATTCCAGTGCGCGGTCCAGTCTGCGTCGGATTGAATGTCACGTTGATGTTGCAGGTCGCATTCACGGGAAGACTCCTGCAGTTATTCGTTTGAGTAAAGTCTCCCGTGACCTGGATCTTCGAGAGGGTAAGGGTGGTGGTGCGCCCGTTGGTCAGCTTAACGGTATAGGGGGTACTGGGTATGGAAAGCTGCTGGCCACCGAAATAAACGTTGGTCGCGCTGGGGATGGGGCAGGCCCGCGGGGTCCGAATCAGCGGCGGCAGCGGCGACTGGTTGAAATTGAAGCTATCGGTCATATCGTTGGCATTCTCATCACGCTCCGATAGCGATGCCAGGTTGAATCGCTCCTCGATGAACTTCAACACCGAAGAAAACTCGTACTGCGTGTGCGAGATATAACCGGGCTGAGCATACGGCGAGATGATGAGCATGGGGACGCGAGGCCCCAAGCCATACTCGTCCAAAGTGGGTGGCGGGACATGGTCGTAGAAACCACCGAAATCATCCCATGTAAGAAAGACCGCTGTGGTAGCCCAATCCGGGCCCTGCATCAGGGCATTCAACTGCTGCACCGTCCAGTTCTCGCCCTGGCAGGTGCTGTTGGGTGGATGTTCGCTGCCCGCCCCCGTCACGAGCCAGCTTACAGCCGGCAGGTTGCCGCTGGCGGCGTCCGTGGCGAATTGCGTATCCGGCACCACATTCTCGGTCCAGATGGAGGAATTCCGAATGTGGTTAATCGCATCGAAAGTCGAGTACTCGTAGCCTGCCTGGCCTTCCGGCGGTGCGTAGTATTTCCAGGCGATATTGGCGCTGTTGAGCGAGTCGGCCAGAGTTTGGAAGTCAAAGCAGGGGAAGGCCTGCGAGATATCTCCGTCGTCATCCACAACCGTGACGTGAGCGCCGGCCGGCGAATCGCAGCCCCAGTTCGAGAGGTTCTGCATGTTGGGGGCGGAGGGAACGGAGATGACGCCACCAGACTGTGCCGCGATTGTGTAGAGATGATTCGGCAACGTTGGACCGTGGAGAGACGAGAAGGTCTGGTCCGACAGCACAAAATTTTGCGCGTATGCGTAGTAGTTCGGAATGTCGGCTTGCGTCATCTCTGAGTACGACAGATATTCTCCGTTGTAATTTCCGTCCTGGATGATGTCAAAGCGATCCATTTTGCCGCCGTCCATAGCCGTGATACCGGAAGTCCAGTCATGGCCCATGTCGATGACTTCGTCGGGCGTGCGTTCGAGATTGATCACCTGGCCAGTGGACGTGACTCCTGTGGCTGCGCCGTCGGCTCCAGGGAACAAACCAAAATACTCATCAAAGCTGCGGTTCTCTTTGATGATGAAGACTATGTGTTGAATAACACTAATGTCTCCCTTCGTACCCGCTTTCGCGGGGTTCTTCCCGGTGTCGGTCTGAGCAGCTCCCGATGCAACGAGGCTAACGACGGTTAGCGCAGAGAAAGCACACGAAGATACGAAGGTGAGAAATCTTGACGGTCTTCGGAGAAATTCTGTCACGGACGCTCCCACGTTTAACTGATTTCGAGCGGGACTTGGGAAATAGATCTACTGTGAGAATCGAAGGGGTTCGGGAATCAGTAAGTTCTGCGTCAGGTCGGTCGATGCCCAGCCTGACGCGGATTGTTAGGTAACCAAATCGACTTGCTTTGTGTTCTTGGTTGTCGGATTAAGGGTTGACTCCGTTTCCGGTCAACTTCAGGATGTGTGGACTATTCAAGTCGGCGTCCGAAATCGTCAACGTCCCCGTTATAGCTCCAACCTGCGTGGGCGTGAAAGTGACAGTGATCGAACAAGCCGTTCCAGGCGCCAACGATACACCGCAGGTATTGGTCGCAGAGAAGTTAGTGCTGGGCGTGATACTGCCAATGTGCAGCGGGTTTGTGCTCACATTGGTCATGCTGATCGTCTTGGGCTTGCTGGTTTCGTTCAGATACTCATTGCCAAAACCTAAGACCGTAGGCGCGAGCAAGGTAGCGCTTCCGACCCCATAGAGACGAACAGTATGCGGGCTCGCTGGGTCGCTATCGTTTACTATGAGGTTGCCATAGAGTGTCCCGGCAGTGACGGGGTTAAAGCTTACCTCGATTGTGCACGTGCCTCCGGCCACCACCGAGGATCCACAGGTATTGGTTTGCGCGTAGTTTCCTACAGTCGTGATGCTGTTAATGGTGAGCGGTGACTTACCGTGATTGGTGAGGGTTACCGAGGCAGTGCTTTGAGAATTGAGGTAGGACGTGCCCAAATTGAGGCCCGGATATTTTGCATTTGACAGGCTGACTTGGGTGCCAATGCCTTGTAAGTTTACTACTTGTGGACTAGTAACATCGGTATCTGTAATGGTGAGGGTTCCGGTGAGAGGTCCGGTCTGCCGGGGGCCGAACATTACCGTGATTTGACAAGTGGCGCCAACCGCCAAGGTGGTGCAGTTGTTCTTCTGGGTGAAGTTCCCCGTGGTGGCGATGTTGGAAACTGTAACGGGCGTGGTGCGAATGTTGGTCAAAGTAACCACATTCGCGGGACTGAGATTGTTCACGACCTGCCCGCCAAAATACAAATTGGAAGCGGAACTGATGGGACAAGTGCGAGGGGTCAAAATAAGTGGAGCATTCGGGGTCTGGCTGAAATTGAAGCTGTCGGTAGTGTCGTTGGCGTTGGCGTCACGGTCCGAGAGCGGCGGCAGGTTGAAGCGGTCTTCAATGAACTTGAGCACGGAGGAGAATTCGTACTGCGTGTGCGAAATGTAGCCGGGCTGGGAGTAGGGAGAGATGATGAGAAACGGGACTCTCGGACCTAGGCCAAACTCGTCCTCCTGCGGTGGCGGAATGTGATCATAGAAGCCTCCAAAGTCATCCCAAGTCAGGAACACGGCAGTGGTGCCCCAATCCGGCCCCTGCATAAGAGCATTCAATTGCTGGACTGTCCAGTTTTCGCCCAGACAGGTGCTGTTGGGCGGATGCTCGCTGTTGGGCCCAGTGACCAACCAACTTACCGCGGGCAGGTTGCCGTTGGCAGCGTCGACAGCGAACTGCGTATCCGGAACTACATCCTGCGCCCAAAGTGGTGAGTTACGAATGTGATTGATGGCGTCGTAAGTCGAGAACTGATATCCCTGGGCACCTTGAGGAGGCGCGTAGTATTTCCAACTTATGTTGGCATTTTCGAGGCTATCCGCGAGAGTCTGGAAGTCGAAGCAAGGGAACGAGTCGCTAACGTCTCCATCATCATCCATAACGCGAACCGCGTAATCGGAAGGCAAATCGCAACCCCAGTTGTAGCCCGCTTTCTGCGAACCCAAGGGCTGCGGCACGGTGAAGACACCGCCCGAAGTTGCGGCGATCGTATAAAGATGATTGGGAAAGCTCTCGCCGTGCAGCGACGAGAACATGTGATCTCCCAGCACAAAGTGTTGCGCGTAGGTGAAGTAATTGGGAATGTCTTGCGCCGTGAGCTGAGACATTGTCATGAGCGCGCCATTGACGTTCCCGTATAGGATCAAATCGTAGTTATCCATCTTGCCGCCGTCCATAGCGGTGATGGCGGAAGTCCAGTCGTGGCCCATATCCACGACCTGATCGGGCGTGTGTTCGAGAACCATGGTCTGTCCGGTGGAAAAAAGACCGGTGGTCGTGCCATCCGCCCCCGGATATTGTCCGAAGTAGTTATCGAAGCTGCGGTTTTCTTTGACGATAAAAACGATGTGCTGAATGGCGGTGATGTCGCCTTTGCCGGACTTGGCAGCCGACTTAACCTGCGCCGGGCGTGTGGACTGGGCGAAACACATAGCCGCGAACAGACAGACGATTGCAAGAAAGCTCCCGATGAGAGCTCCCGACTTCACTCGGGAATTCACCAACGCCATGAAACACCTCGGAAGAGATTATTAAGACTAACTGGTAATAAAGGAAGGGAACTTAAGTAATGCGAAGAGGAGGGAAAAAAGCGGAGGTCCCAGGAAACGGAACCTCCGCTTTTCACAGGCGGTTTTTATTACTTGCGAGGCGCCGGTGCCAGGAACCACGGCATCGTCGCATCATCGGTCTTAAAGAAGTTCATCAACATGTTGGCATCCTTCTCGCGGCCGGTTGGCAGCGAGTTGTGAGTGCCATCATTGAGGAAGTCCTGACAGGTCCAAACCAATCCGTCGCTGCGCGGGATCATACCGTTGGCCCAGTCATAGTCCGCCCAGCTCAGCCACGGCGCCGTTACCGGACCGTTGTTGGGATTGTAGTTGAGATTGGCGTTGCCGTTGAGCTGATCTTCAATCATTCCGCGCACGGCAAACGCAGTCTCGTAGGCGTACGGCTCCGGATCGTCAGGCTGCACTCTTCCGTTCGAGTAACCTGAGTAGTCGCGCGAAGAGAAGAATGCCATGGTCAGGTTCGGGAACTTCGTGTGCAGGTTATTAGCGATCGATTCGTACTGGCTCTGCAGCGCGACCATATCGTTGGGGAAAGTGCCGGTGGGATAGCCATCGATCACCATGACCCAGGCTGCAACGATCTGGTTCGCGGTTACACCAGCATTGGGCAAGAAGAAATTCGTCTCGGTAGTCCAAATCGGATCCGCGGCATTCGCGTAGCGAGCTGCCGTCAGATTCGGATTCGCGCCATTCACCAGCACCAAGTGTGGATTCAGAGATGTATCGGCCAACCCAGCCTGCTGAAAGTAAAAGTAATTTTCGAACGTAACCGACAATCCGAGTGAGAGCAAGCCGTACTTACCGTTCGGGTCGGGGTTACCGTTGGCATCTAAAGGCTGAATTGCACTCGCGAGGGCCAAGCCATCCGCGTCGTGCGATGCCGGCATAATGTTGCTGCCATTCGGGTAGAGACCGCCTTCAACTCCTAAGTAAGTCCCCGTTCCCAAGTCTGTAACAGGAACAAGCGGGGTGTTCGTACCACCGATGTTCCACGAGATATTGTTGCAGGTGGCTCCGGTCGGTGCGGCAACCGCCATTGAATTCGTGGCTGTGACTTGCTTCGAAGTGGAGTCCGTAACCTGGACTGACAGCTTGTAAGTGCCCGTTTTCAAAGTAGAAGGAAGACTACCGGAAATGACTCCCGCACTCGACAAAGTCAGGCCCGTGGGTAGTTTGGAACCAGTGGCAAGGGACCACGTGTAAGGCGGTGTTCCTCCGGCTGCGGTAAGCGTGGCCGAATACTTAGCCCCTTGCGTGGCAGTAGGAAGAGTAGCAAAACTTGTAATTCCCAGCGTTGTAGGCGCTTGGGCCGTCCCAGTGAGAGTCACGCCCACAGGGTTCAGGACGTCACTCGTGATCACTACTGTCCCGTTGTAAGTTCCTGCAGCAGATGGAGAGAATCCAACCGTCAGGGGCAGCGTCCCTCCCGCCTGCAGCACGGTTCCTGCTCCGCCTCCGGTGTATCCATTCACCGCGAATGGTGGCTCCGTGTAAACGGCCAGGACCGTCATCGGCGTTGTGCCGGTATTGGTAAGCGTCACTTTCTGGGTAGCCGTCTTTCCCGGTTGGACGCCCTTGAACGTCAAAGACGGGCTGGTCAAGCTCGCGACCGCACCGGTCGTGATACCGGTGCCGGAGATGTTGAGCACGATGGGAGGTCCGCTGGCGAGCCCAAGCGTGATTGTTCCGTTGAAGGTTTGAGCGGCGTCAGGCCTAAATCGCAGGCCGTACTGTATTTCCTGCTTGGCAGGAATGTTCCAGGTATAGCCCATGCTCAACAGAAATTCTGAGGGCGTAACCGTGATGCTGGTGATCTGCAGCGTGGTTGTGCACTGGTTGTCGATGGTGATGCCCTGCTGCGCCGTGCTGATCGTTCCAACCGCCTGGTTGACAAACTGGATGTTCAAGCTGGACGGCGAGATGGTGTAGCAGTTCGTCGTCGCCGCTGCGGTCCCGACACCCAAAACTGCAAGCAGTCCAAGCCGTAGGCCGCACCGGATCATTCGAGTTGAAATGGAAGGGAAATACATTATCTGCTCCTTGAATTGTGTCTCTCAATTAGTGGAAGTTTTTGTCCGTTCGAAGTGACGGAGATGCGCATTTCATCACAGTTAAAGACTGCGTCTAACCTAACAACCAGATCCTTTTTGACAGGTAAATATTCTGGAAGCCCAAGTGCACCCGCTTCCAACCCCGAGCTTGTAGGAGCAGTTACCGAGCTGGTTACCATTCATATATTCATCGACTGCCCAGAATGTGGTGTCGTCATCGGGATCGGAAGATACGCTCACGTACTCGCCCCAGTCCTGGTCGGTTTCATCCTGCCCACTCGATCCGCTATTGCTCAGAATCACCACCGGTGTTCCTTGAACTCCGGCACTGCTCACGGCTACGAAGAACGGGGATGGATCGTAGTTATTGGTACTCCCTTTCGTCGAGTTCCCCGTGACCGTATAGGTGATGCCGAGGTCGCCGTTCTTATCCATGGCGACACTGGGCATTGACAGGAAATAATTGTTTGTAGTGTCCTGGAGTTCTCCAAGAATCGCCATCTTGGGAGTCTTGCCCGCCTGAAGCTTGTAATAACGTATGCCCGTTCTTCTGGTGGTGCTATTTTCCTGAACGGTGTGGGTCACAGCCAGGTACTCTGCACTAGTAGTGCCGGTAATGTAGCGATACGCCAAACGGTAGCCCAGACGATCTCCCAGACCATCAATCGTTTTCCCATAGGGCTCCGGGACACAGTAGGTGTTGTAAGGAGCTTTCGGGTAGTAACAACCTGGCGTGAACGGATGACCCGTAAGGACCAGGATTGTCGGCGCGGCGCCGCTGGTCAACCCGGACCATGTCCAGTAAGCCAACCGATTTGACGTGCACGGCGATACCGAACACTGCACGTTGGTTCCAGTATTCGAGGGATTGACTAATGCCAGAAAATATTCTCCCGCGGTGTTTGAGGGAATCGGATTCTCACCTTCGAAATCCGCCGGCAACAGAGTGTGGATCAAGCTTCTGTCCGTGCCAGAAGTTCCAACGACGTATTGAGGAATGTAGGTATAGCACTTGGGAGCGTTCGATGAAAGTCCCGCGATGATGTCGGCTTTGTCGAATTGGCAGACTTCGACTCCGACGATGTTGTACGCGTTAGAAACGTCCATCAGATCCCAGCTGATATAGAAGCCGTCGCCCCAGGTTCCGAATCTTTCATAATCGGGAAAGTAGGTAACACCTTCGGCATTCTTGGGAATTGCAGGGGTAAGGTTGTATGCGTATGCGTTCCACGCGCTCTGGCCCGCAACTCCTTCCAGATTACTGGCGGGCACCGCGCCGCTGGACGGGGCGCTTACCCCTATACAAAGGTAATAGGTACTCTTGTTGTTGAAGATATTCGCCAGAACAAAAGCGTTGTCGATCCGGTTGTAGCTGGCAATGCCGTCGAGAGAAGCACCTGCGCAATAGGTGGACGCACTGGGCGAGAACAGCATTCCGATCGGTTGCGGAGCGGCTGCGCCGCCACTTTCGTTGGAGAAAATACCACTCCCTGTAGCCTTGTCGAACGCTTGGATATAGTTATCCGCGAACTCAAGATACTGCCCGACGCCGGATGCGTTCGTCGGCCCTACCCCGCCATTGGGATCGGGCTCCGCGCCAGGGGTACGGCCGGAGTTCAAGATGCTGCTCGCATCCAGCCCCTCAAATTGATTGGTCCAGCTCCCTGCGGCGGGAGTTGTGGTGTTGAAGCCCACCCACGACGTGCCTCCCGGACAGGTGCTGGCGGCGTTATTTCCGGCGCACCAAACCTGCGTCGGTGCGGCCGGAGCCGAACACGTACCGTAGGAGGGATTGCCACCGCAGTTGTTTTGCGCTGACATCGCCACGCTGCTCAAAGCCACTAGAACGGATAGAATTCCCAGGGCACGATTTCTGATCTGCATCTTTGTTCGATTCCTTCCCGAATATGAGAGAACAGCTTTGGAACAACTGATCCTCGTTGAAATGATCCTCGCTAAAATTGGTAAGCTATTTAAAAATCAGCGCATTAACCAATTCATCGTGCGGAGCAGATCAAGCACGCGGGGGAATGTAGACGAAGGGGCTTGTTCTCTGGTCGCACTCAAAAGTGTTGAAACCAGCTACGATGAAGCGAAACAGATGGTACTTCTGTGAATGCCGCAACTTTATTCATAATACAGGGTTCAGATTGTTCAGACTTCTTGTGCCCGAAGACAACGGCCTGCTTTCCGTGGATCGGGGATTCAAACTTGCCATGCCGCCTGCCGCAGTAGAGCATCAAGGCCAAACTGAATTGAATTTGCCAATTTCTTCACAGGAAAGGGTTACGTTCATGCGAATGGGAACGACGGGAGCCATAACGAGCCGCAACATCCGCGCCAATGGAAAATCGGAAAGCCGTTTTCCCGCAATTTCTTTGTCGATATTGTTGCTTTCCTGTTGGGTCGGCACTGCCTGCGGCGGTGGATCAAGCTCGTCTTCCCAGCGCATTACATCGCCGCCCCCTCCTCCGCCTGCGGGTTGTACCGCAGGGCCCAACGCGGCACCACTTCGTACGGCTACGTCGCTACGCCCTCGTGCGCAGTCACCTGCGACATCGGGCGCCATCCCGGCGACTTATTTTGGCTTTAACTTGCATCCCGGCGTTTTCAACGGCCAGATTCCGTATCCCACGATTCCGTTCGGAGCGGTTCGCTTGTGGGCGACGGAGACAACCTGGAATGACATCAACACATCGAGCGGCGTTTATGACTTCAGCACGCTCGATAACACCATCGCTGTGGCGCAAAGCCATGGGCAGACTGACTTCGTCTTTACGTTTGGCGCCGTACCGACTTGGGCCTCTTCGAATCCCACCGACGCCAGCTGCACCGCCGCCAATTTGGGGTCCTGCGATCCGCCTACTGGCTTGAGCTCCGGAGACGATCATCTTTGGCAAGATTTCGTTACGGCTATTACCGCTCACAA
>CAYOVU010000099.1:0-18275 GCA_964407505.1 uncultured Acidobacteriaceae bacterium
TGATCACGATAAGTGCTGCGGATAGAACAACACTCTGCCAACACTCTTCGAACTGGGAGAATGGACTCCGAATGGGTGCTTTGGCACGCGGGTTGCTCCGATCAGGGGATACGGAAGAACGTCTTCACATCTCTTGGAGGATTTCGATGAAAAGGCAATTGTGGTCTCCTGGATTTCTTTGCGCTCTCGTGCTTTTGCTAAGCGCTGGCATCGCGGTTCAGGCACAACAAAATACGCCGCCGACACGAACGACCGATCCCACCGCGCAACAGCCGGCCACGCCACCGCAGACGACGCCGGATCAGTCGCGACCAGCGCCGGATGCGCAGGCTCAGCCATCATCGGCTGAGGGGCAAACCTTTATGGGTACGATTGTGAAGTCCGGGGATAAGTACAAGTTTCAGGATGCAGCCTCGGGAAACACCTACGACATTGACCATCAGGATCAGGTGAAACAATTCGAAGGCAAGAAAGTTCGAGTGCATGGAACCTTGGACGAAAGCGCCAAGGTGATTCATGTGCAGTGAGAAGTGGTTGGTAGAGTAGGCGGTTACAAGAAGGCCGCGACGAAAATCGCGGCCTTCTCTCGTGGCTGCTACGCCTGATTGCGGCTTGCTGAAGCACTGTGGGAAGCGTTAAAAATGGACCCGGGGAACCGTTTTTCGACGCTGCACTGGAGTGCCCTTCCTGGTTGTGGTGAATCGTCCAGTGCTAGCCGACTGCGGCGGAAATGCTACTGGGGCTGAAGCCCGGTTGTGTTGTGTGGACTCTTACGCGGCGCCGAAGGCGCCGCTCTTCCACGGCGTGGACGCGTTCGTGGAGACTCCTCCCTCAGCGGCTCAAGCCGCTGATCTGAGGGCGCAACGGTACCCTTCGGCTTCGCTCAGGGCAGGCTCTTGAAGCCGTGTCTTTCCCGGTCAAAATAAAATCAAAATCAAAGTCAAAGGCAAGCGGACAAGAGTGTCCGCTCCACACGATCAACTTCAAGACTAAAATCAAAGGCGATGGAGAGGAGTGTCCTTCTCCACACGGGCCCGCGGCGCACAAGTCAATCTTGCAATCTCAGGATGACGCCGGGCAAAAGGCCGAACTGCACCACTACCTGTCAGGAAAACAAGTTGCGCGTTCTGGCGGGAGGGGTGTGCCATGATGGCTGTATACTCTTTGCACGTTACGTGACGCAGCAGGAGGGAAGCATGAATCGAGAACGTGCGCTGAAGATTGTCCTGGTCGTGGTGGGTGTCCTCTTCTCGGCTTTAGTTTATCCCTTGGTGGTTTTTGGCCGGCAGGAGCCTGCGGTGGCGATGATGCTTAGTGTCTACGTGACGCTCGGGATTTTTCTGCTGCTGGCGGCGCGCGATCCATCAGCAAATCGCAGCTTGATCGCCTTCACAGCATGGTCGAGCTTCGCTCACGCCGGCCTTATGGCGTTTCAGGAGTTTCGGAATTTGATCGCGCACGGCGAACTGGTAGGCGTAGTTGTGCTCGCCATCATCGGAGTAGCCCTGCTTGTGCTGGCTCCGGCCAAGCGGGCTGGAGAGCGGGTGTCCGCGGCCGCTGCATAGGTTTGTCTTTCTCAACCGTGCGAGCCAACATACCAGAAGAAATCTGTCAGTGCATCAAATAGCGGGCCACGATTCCGCCCATTGCATCTTGCACGAAGTGAGCGATCATGCCGGGGCGCAGGCTGCGGCGCCATTGCACGAGCAGGCCGAACGTGGTGCCGAAGACGGCGATGATCAGCATGAATTTCCAGCCTTGATAACCGTGACCTGCGCCGAACGCGATGCCTTGTAAGACGATTCCACCCATCGCGGATCGCGTCAGCGCGCTGAACTGGCGCTGCAAATAGCCGCGAAAAATAAGCTCTTCGCAGAATCCGGCAGTCAGCGACATCAAACACCAAAGAATGACCTCGGTGGTGGTTCGGGGAAGCATCTGCAGGATCGCCTGATTTTCAACGACCCGTAGCAGATGGCCGAGTCCGTTCACCAAGCCAATCCCGCAGACGATGAGAAATGCGATCCCGATCCCGAGATCGCGAAAAACGTCTGCAGGGCGCGCCCAACGCCCGCCCACCAACTCGGCCATGCGAATGCGGCGACGGCTCACACCGTACCAGATGAACGCCACCGTGAGCCACTCAAACATGATTACTACAAGATAACCGCCAGCGCGCCCATAAGCGCTAACGCCGGGAAGACTCCCTGAACGAGCGCCCACGAAAGAGATCCCAATCAAAAGCAATAGGACGACGGCGGTGTGCCAGGGGAACGCGACGGCGCGGTGGACGGACTGGTTCGCTGCCTGAGTTGGAACAATTGGTGATGAAGTCACTTACTCTCCACCGCACAACGCCGAGATCATTGGATCAGTCTAAGCCTCGGGCCTGAGTTGAATACGTCTTAATGCGGGCAATGGTTCAGAGAATATTTCAGAAAAGGTCAGCCGTCACCCAAAACAGGAGCTTGGCTCCCACTTCCCAAATCAGAACCCGTTCATTAGAAATTCATCAAGTTGTAACCCTCTTGTAACAATACGCCAATAAAACCAAAGGGTTCGGCGAAAGGAGAGTAAATACAGATGATTACTAAACAAAATAGATGGATCAACTCCGGCGGTTTCCTGCAAAAACCGTTTGGAAGCACAGTGCAAAAGCTTGCAGCACTAACCCTGTCGTTGACGCTTGTCACCGCGCCAGCGCTGGCGGAAACACCGAAAGACGCAGATGCACCGGCGAAGCCGGCTACGGCCAAGACCAGTGCGGATGTGGCGGAAGAAGTTGACGAACTGCGCGAGGAACTGCAGACGCTAAAGGAGGCGTTGGCCAAGCGCGACAAGCAAATCGATGAAGCCCAGAAAATGGCGGCCGAAGCGAACGCTAGGGCGGCAGCGGCAGTTGCGAAGTCGGTGGAAGTAAACCAGAACTCCGCTCCGCAAAACCAGAAACCCGCGACCGTGGCGGTGAATACGCCGGATGCGAATCCTCCGGCGCCAGCACCTGCTCCGCAGGGAGAGAAGCATCACTCGGAAGATGGACCCGCTACCATCCATTTCAAGGGAGTCGGCATTACGCCCGCCGGCTTTCTGGCTGGTGAAACTGTGAACCGCACGCACGCCACGGGGGGTGACATTGCCACGCCGTTTACGGGCATCCCTTTCAACGGCAACTCGCTGTACGACGTTTCTGAATTCGCCTTCTCGGCACGGCAGTCGAGGCTCAGCATGCTCGTCGAAGGTAAGATCGCGAACGCTACACTCGACGGCTACGTTGAAGCTGACTTCCTCGGCGCCGGCACAACCTCCAACAACCGCCAAACTAACAGCTATGTATTTCGTCAACGGCAACTTTATGCCATGGCCACATTTACCAACGGCTGGTCGATTACCGGGGGCCAGCAATGGACTCTCGCGACCGAAAACAAAAAGGGCATCACGAATCGTTTCGGGAACGGTATCGGGGAATCTTTGCCGAACATGATCGACCCGAATTACGTTGTGGGTTTAACCTGGGCGCGGGCGGATGCGATTCGCGTGGCCAAGAACTTCGACAAGGCAGCCTTTGCCTTCTCGATTGAAGGTCCGCAGACAACCATCGGCGGTCGCGGTTTCTCTACGTCCACCAATACCTCCGCCCTGGGAGTGGTCACGACCTCGCAGAACTTCTGGCTGAATTCTCCCGGAGCATCTGCGGGTTTGTTCAATGCATTCGACCCAACTGGATATACCCCCAACAAGCTGCCGGATTTTGTGGTGAAAGCAGCTTTCGATCCTGGTTTCGGACACTATGAGGTTCTGGGAATCATCAGTACCTTCCGGGATCGCATCTATCCCTGCGCCGTGGTCAGTCCAACCGCCAGCAGCACAGACGGAACGGTAATTCTGAAGGGTTCGCCGATCAATCCTGCGGGTTGCGTAAGCAGCACCACGGGAGCGGTTTTGACGGCCCCGTCTGCTACCGGCGCGTTCAACGACTCGCGAACTGGCGGTGGTGTGGGAGTGAGCGCCGCATTACCCCTGGTCCCCAAGAAATTTGACCTGGGTATCAAAGTAGTTGGCGGCGATGGCATCGGCCGTTTCGGTGCATCGCAATTGTCAGATGTGACGGCGCGACCGGATGGCACACTGGCATTGATTCGCAACGAACAGACACTGATCAAGCTGGAGTGGCATGCCTCGCCGAAGGTCGATGTATACGCGTACTTCGGCAACGAGTATGCCGGACGTACACAGTACACGGGCTACCAGACGGTAAAAGTTTCCAACACGCCGGCCATCCCGGCATTTGGTACGCAACCCGCATATCCTTCGATTGCCACTTACACGACTTCCACGAGTGGGATCGGTGGTTACGGAAACATTCTCGCTAACAATAGCGGATGCGCGACGGAAGAACCGCCAGCCGCCACGGGTACCCCCGGGACAGGAGGCACCTGCGCCGGCGATATTCGTAACATCATTGAAGGCACAATTGGCTTCTGGCACAGGTTGCACCAGGGACCGGAAGGCCGTTTCCAGTGGGGCCTGCAGTATTCCTATCTGGAGAAGTTCGCGTGGTCCGGAGGTGGCGATGTGACTGCCGGTGCACCCGGAATCGCACCCAAAGGCATCGACAACCTGTTCTTCACGTCGATCCGTTACTACTTACCGTAACCGAAACTGCTCGCGCGTCGAGACCCGGCGCGCGAGCATCAGCTCAACGGATCTTTGAACTCAACTTTTCGAGGGTGTTCTTTCCCTCGGAAACACCACCGGTCAGGTTGGCTACTCTCCTTTCCGGGCCGGTGGTGTTCACCTAAGTTTTTTGGGTCCAAGTCTTGCGACGTTAGCTATCCTTGCGATAGAGAAGGTCCCGCATCGCGTGCCTCCGGGCCTCGTTCGCTTCACTCTCAGACTTGCGCTGCACCGCGTCCTTCGTGGGTTTCGTGGCGGGTGCGGCAGCTTCCTCGGCGCTGCATTCCGGGCAGCGGTTGGCGAAACCCGGCTTGTCGGGTTTCAATTCGAACTCCTCTGAGCAGATACTGCAGATTTTGATAGGAAAGGCCATGGAGACTCCGAAACGATCGGCCTCATTATCATAGCGGATGGGCGCTGGCGATTTCATACGCGATCCGGCCTTCGGAACCGTCGGCTTCAGGCATAATGGCTCTGCCATGAAATCGTCTGAAGACCGGCTGATCCGGCTGATTGCAATTTTCAAATTATTCAAAGCCGGGCTGCTGATCGCGCTTGGCGTCGGTGCATTCAGGCTGATTCACAGAGATCTCGGCCACGTGCTCGAGCACTGGATTCGAGCGTTGAGGTTCGACCCGGGGCAGCATTTTCTCGACATCGCTCTGGCGAGAGCTTCTCATGTGAGTCCTGAGCAGATCAAAAAAGTTGGCGTGGGCAGCTTTATCTATGCAGCTTTGTTTCTAACCGAGGGCACCGGCCTGTGGTTGCGCAAACGCTGGGCGGAGTGGCTCACCGTAATTATCACGAGCTCTTTAGTGCCGGTTGAGATTTATGAAATCTACCGGCATCCAGGCTGGGTGAAGGTGGTGGTGCTCGCGCTCAACGTCGCCATCGTCGTCTACCTGATCTATCACATTCGCAGCCGCAAGGCATGAACGGCGATGGTTTCTAATCAGGCCAGGAGTTTCGCGAGCGGCTCCCAGTAATGCTCCTTCCATCCTGAAGCCAGAGCTTCCGCGTTCCCCTTGGGGAAGCCCGTGTGGTCAAAGACGATCTTGGTCGCGGAGCCTTGCTCCACAAGTTCGAATTTCGCAATCGAATACACGCCCGGGTCCCAGCCGCCCGCTCGCCAGGCCTGCACGATCCGCTGGCCCGGGACGAGTTCGACGTGTCGACCCGTGACGTATCCGCCGAAGAGAGTGAACGGGCCTCCGACTTCACGGCTGATCTCCGTGGGCTTGTTGCCCAGATGCTGCATCGACTTCATAACGCCACTAATCTGTATGACCTTGTCGAATTGTTCGGTGTCGGTGAGCGCTTCGTAGACGCGCTTCGGGCTCGCTTTGAAAACAGGCTCCTGATGAATGGCTTCCGCCGTACGAGAGATTTCCCCTTCAGCTTCCGCCCACACCTTGGTTGAGCCTAAAGCCAGACCACCCAATGTGACCGCAAACCCAGTAAACAATTGCCGCCGGCTGGGGCCGTTGGCCAGCGCGGCCAGATCATTGCTATCGCTCATCATTCGTTATGTTCTCCCTGTTGTTGTGTTCTACCGACACCGCATAAGACCATCGCTGGAAAATATGTTCAAGATAATATTTCGCTAGGCTACGAAATACTTTTCGGGGATACTTAATCGCCTGTAGAACGGGGATATCTATGTCTTATCCCGCTGGTCATCGCGAAGAAGTAAAGAAAAACGTGATTGAGAGCGCACGCAAGCTATTCAATCGCCATGGATTTGAAAACGTCTCTCTCAAGCAGATCATGGCCGGCGCGGGGCTGACGCACGGCGGATTCTATACCTACTTCAAAAGCAAGAGCGATCTGTGTGCGGCGGTGTTAGGGTGCTTCTTCACCGACCCCGAATGGAAAAGCTGCTGGGAAAGTGTGCACGTGGACCTTTCATCAACCGACGTTGGGCCCCAGGTCGTCCGCGCCTATCTCTCTCGCCAGCATTTCGAGGATGTCGAAAACTCCTGCCCCATGGTCGCGCTGCCTACCGACGTCGCACGCAGCGGCGTAAGCGCAAAGCGCGCTTTCGAGACTGTGTTCAAAGCAATGGTGAGCGTCCTGGAGCGGAGCCTTGTCCAGAATGGCCGGCGTCGCCGCACCACTGCGCAGAGCATCGCTGCATTATCCATCGGAGGCATGGTGGTGGCGCGGACCATGGTAGACCAGGAACTTGCCGACGAATTGCGCGAAGCATGCACCGCTGTTGCTCTTAATCTTGGCGGCTGGGACAAGAAGGGCAAATCGCGAAATGGCAAATCGAGGCGATCCCGAACTTCACGAGGTTGAGCGATGCGATTTTCGATGAGCTTCGTATTTCGAGCAGCGATCGCGCTTCTGGCGGTGACCTCTGCGTTTGGGCAAGCTCCCCCGCAGCTGCCTCCTTCGTATCGATTTTCATCCGGCGGCTCAGCCTTAAACATTCCCGTGGAGTTGGTCGCTAACGGTCTGGTATTTGTGAAAACGAACCTCAACGGCCATCCGGGCTGGTTCATTCTCGACAACGGAAGTCAGGGCTTTACCATCGACCGGGATTACGCTTCTAAGATCGGACTGCAGACCAGCGGCAACGCAGCAGCCCGCGGGGGCGGTGCGAACGCCATCGACGCTGAAGTCATTCGCGATGTCGAAATCAGTTTGCCGGGACTTGAGTTGACCCACCGCAATCTGGTGTGATCGACCTGAAGCCTCTGGAGCCGAGCGTGGGTCATGAGGTCGATGGCATCATCGGATCACGCTTGTTCGACGACTTTGTTGTACTGGTGGATTACGAGCGTCGCAAGTTTTCTGTTTTTCTCCCCGCACAATACACGCCTTCTCCGGAAGCCACGGTCTTTCCTGTTCATATCGATGAGCACGGTTTTCAGTTTATTGACGCGACTGTCACGCTGCTTGGCGTCGAGCTTGTCACCGGAAAATTTCTTATCGACGGTGGCGCGAACACTTATGCGGATATTTACAAACCGTTCAGCGATGCGCACCATCTGCCACCGCCGGCGATGAAGCTTTTGGAGGAGCCCGGCACCAGCACGGGAGGCACAACGCAGTCGAAAGACGGCCGGGCCGATCAGATCAAAGTCGGTGCGTTTACGATCAAGAGCCCGCCGATCACGTTCGCGCAGGATACGGAAGGGTTGATGGCATCGAAAGATTACGCAGGACTGATTGGCACCGAGTTCCTGGAGCGCTTTACTGTGGTGTTCGACAGCACCGCGAAACAAATGTGGCTCGCGCCAAACCATGGTTATGCAGAGCCCACGGAATACGATGAGAGCGGTTTACGAATTCGCGCCGAAGGCCCAGACTTTCACCGGTTTGTGGTGCGACGGCTTCTGCCTGGGTCTGCCGCCGCGGAGGCCGACATCGAGAGTGGTGATGTTATCGAATCCATTGACAAGCGTTCGGCGAATGAAATGACGCTTACCGAATTACGAACGATGCTTTGCAAGCCAAACGCAAAATATTCAGTCGGCATTCTGCGGGGAAGCAAACACTCTCGGATTAGTCTAAGTTTGCGGCCGCTTTTATAAAGTGGTCTTTCAATTTCTTGTTACGGGGGAATCATGTACGAAGTTATCCTGAAGCGCTTCGAACAACCTGATGAAGTCCGCACGTTTGAGAAGGGAAAGTTTGAACTAGTCGAGGTCGGCGGAATGACCATTGGACGCGCCACCTACCAGCCGGGATGGAGGTGGTCTTTGCATGTGGGGAAGGCTGCGGGCGCCAAGAGCTGCATGGTGGAACATGTCGGCCTGGTGGTTTCGGGGTGTGCGACCGCCGCGATGGACGATGGCCGCGTGATCGAGATGAAAGCCGGCGATCTCTTCTATATTGCTCCGGGGCACGACAGTTGGGTAGTTGGCGACGAGCCTTACGTGTCGCTGCATTTTCTCGGTGCGGAAAAATACGCGCAGCAGAAGAAGTAGGGATGTGTGTTGTCGGGAGAAAAAATGCGGAGGCCGCGACCAAAAGCTGCGGCCTTCGGATCATGTCTGGACGTTGGAAGAACTGGTAGGCTTGTTGGAGAAGCGGAAGTTGAAGGCAGCAGCATGAAAACTACGTACACCATCACGAAGGGCTACAAGGTTTTTGAAGGGTCTAATACTAAAGGTGAACCGATGGACGAACCGAACGAGGATCAACTCTTTGCGTGGCTTCAGTCGCGTGGCGTTTCCGAGAAAGCCGCCACGCGCTTAATTGAGCGCGTAGATGCTACCGGAACAGTTGGCCTAGAAATTCTAGAAATTAACGACGGGTTTTAACTTCAAAACAGCTCACTACCAAAAAGGGATGTCATTCCGAACACGCGCGAAGCGCGGGTGAGGAACCTGCTATCTCATCCCCCGTCACGGCCGCCCCGTCCCCTAGAAGAAGAAATTAAGGACTAGGCCGCGTTTGCTCGGATCTAGAAAATCATGAAAGCGTCGCTCTGGGAAAAAGCATCGCTCTAGAAAATCATTTCAAGGATCGGCGTCCTCCCGAAGTCCCGCGTTTTCACCAGCGGGACGAGGGACCTCGCGCTCAACCACTACCGCGATGTTTTTCGCGTAGCAGGCACCGCATCGTCTCCACGTTGATCTACCAGCTCGGTCACGCTCGCCGCTTTGGTTCTGCACCCGGACGACTTCTTAATTCCAAAGGCATAGAGCCGTCCCTTAGTTTCCACGTAGACGATTCCGTTGGCAATTGTGGGTGAGGGGTAGCCGCCTACTCCGGAAACAGATGCCTCAAAAAGTTCGTTTGTCAGGTTGGTCGCATCAAATGCGCGCAACGTGCCCATTCGTGTGTTCGGCCACGTCACCACCCAGAGCAGACCGTTAGTGGTGCCGTTGGCCGAAATCGACGGACTGGCGGCAGCGCGGTAAGCGCCACTCGCAAAGCCGGATTCAATCGTGGGGCAAGTTGCCAGCGGAGTCGCGCTGCCGGGAGTCCACGAGTAGGCCATCAGAGGCCCAGGATTCGACGCGAAGTAAAGATTGTTGTTCCAATAGACCGGCGCATTCCAGCCGCAAGTGCCCGACTGATTCGCGCAAGCTGTAAATTGGACAGAGGTCGAACACTGGGAAGCGGTCGGATTCAACACATCCTGAATGATGTTATTCGGCCCATTCGGTCCGGTGTAACCGCCCATGTTATCCCGGTCGACAACATAGATATTTTCCGACTTATCATAGCCAACGAGAATATGCGTGTGCAGCCCAGACTGGTCCGGCAACAGCACCGGACCGGTTGAGCCGAGATCCAGATCTGCCGAGTACAAGGTGCGATCGTTATAAGGCGTGAAGTAACTGGCCGACGATGCCGGCGGGCCAAGACTCGGAGTCAACTTTACGATGCTGTCGCCAAAATCCGTCCCTTGCCAGCCTGCGGCGTTATTGAAAAAATTGTTTGCATCCGCGGTCTCGAAGTAAACGTTGCCGCTGGTGTCCGCCGCCAGGCCGCCGCCAGCCTGCCATATACCGCCATTGGCGTAAGGCCCCTTGGGATTATTGGTCAGATCGGGCGAGGTGTTGAACACTGCCTGCTGAGTAAATCCACTCGTCGGCGAATAAGTGTAGGACATCACCCAGCCATAGTTGGGATATTCCCTGCATCCCGTCGAGCCAATCCCCACATAGATGGTTCCATTCGACAGCAACATGGCAGGCCGCGACATTTGATACTCCGCGGCAAATGTAACGGTTTTGCCCGCATGATTGACGACCGAACCAGCGAGCACAATCGGCGTAGTCAACTCTTTGCCGGTCGAAGTATCCACCGCGTGCAGCTTCAACTGATGAACGTTCTGCAGATTGATGTAATTCAATTCCTTAGTGACGAAGTACATCACTGGAGGCGAAACCGACGTGTCAATCACCGGTGTTCCCACGATGCCCGCGCCGCCGCTGGGATTTTTATTGAAACCGGAGTCCGTGCACCCGCCGGTCGACTGATATCCATAAGTATCGGGCGGACCATAAACCACATGCCAGTATTGCGTACCGTGATCGGAATCAAACGCATATACACTGTTTGCCAGGGTCGCCACAAACACCACGTTGTGTATGCCACCGTTAATCGGAGTCTGCGGCAAGTAAAGAGGTTGCGCCACGGCCCACCCGTCAAACACCGGAGTGGTCGCGAAAAGCTGAGTCATGGTGCCCACATTCGCGGGAGTCAGCACCGTCTCTGAAAGATTTTGTCCCGTGCGTAAATTGTCGTTGTGATAAGTGGTGACGGCGACGCAGCTCTGTGCTGCAGCATCAGGGACAACAAGCCCTCCCAGCCCCATCCAGACGGAAAGCGCAGAAACTACCACGGCACGTAGGGATTGCATAGTGCTCCTTGGGGGGAGTGGCGTCCGTCAATTCTAAGCTGCCCGCGCCCATTCGACAACCATTTCCGGGCCTGAGTCCGAAAAACCAAAGTACCCAATTTTTCGCCGGATGCGGCTTCTGTAGCCCGGAAGCATCATTGACAAGCGAGAATTGCCAGAGTACTTTGAAGGCACTTGGAGTCATGCGGCCGTGAAGCAACTTCGTTCGATATCCGTTCTCTTTCTGTTGGTAGCGGCGGTATTCGTATCCGTCGTGCCCAGAGCGGATTCGCCCGATACTACTTTTAACGAGGCAGATGCTCCGGTAAATTTAGCTCCGCCCGCCCGGCTTGGCAGTCTTGTCGTTCTTCCTGCCGTCGATCCAGTTGCGGTAACGCCAGCGGTCTCATCCTTCTGCCCGGCTTGCGCCGTGAGCAGCGTGGTGCTCGAACGACCGGCCACGCCGCGTCAGAGCCATCGGCATTCTCTCCAAAGTCTCCTTTGTACGTTGCTGATCTGAAGCCACTCACACATTGCTGCTGAATCTCCGCGTGACGAATGCCAAAGCTGTGTTTGCCGAGGCATTACCAGTCGCGACATTCAAGTCATAGCAATCGTCAGCCTGGCAGCTCTCGACCGAGCCTGCCTACCGGACCTTCAACAGTCCAAAGGAGCTATCAGTTGAATTTTCTCAAGCGCTGTAAGTCTCAGCATTTCACCCTGTGGAGCGCGACGATTTTATTCGTTGTCGTCTCAGGGCTCTTAATCGCCATCGATCAGCTCTCGACGCTCTTCGGTCTTCACGGCTATCAGCGAATCGCGGACGACCTTCTCGGCGGCGCGATTTCCGCTTCCATCTTTCACTTGTATGAGCGCCAAAGAGTGCGGCGCTTGCGCGAACATCTTCACCTGATCGACCTGATGAATCACCATATTCGCAACGCTCTTCAACCCCTGGTGTTCGTGGCGCAGGAGGCTGAAGCCAAGATGCAGATGAACGTGGTTGAAGACTGCGTTCGCCGTATCGACTGGGCGCTGCGCGAAGTTCTTCCCGGCAAGTCCGAAGCGCAATTCGTCGTCTACACCCGCGGATCGGCAGGAGGAAGCGTGGTTCCCGCTCGACCTCGCGACGCAACCCTGTCGCCGGCAATTCAATATTCCCGGCCCAGGCCTGCCGACATTCCGGCGCAGCCATTCTTTTCTCGATGGATTGATGGCTGGCGAGGTCGCAATGAAAAAGCAAGCTAACGATTTTCTTGAATTACTTCTACAGATGCATGCACCAGCGCGCCGCGCAGGTGCAAATCCAATTTCCAGTGAGGCTACGATGGACATGGACAAAGTAAATCAGCTGTATCTTCATCTTTCTCCCCAATACATGCGCTCCAACAATGTGTTGACCGACACTTATTCCGACTCACCCTCGTGTCTCGAAGATAAAAGAGTCGCTCAGTTATTAGTGCTGCTGCGACAACTGCAGAGATCTGCGGGAGGATTGTGCGGATTGCCGAAACCCGAACTTACTGACATCATCTCGAGCGCGGTGCGCCTCTGTGGCTTTGTGAACCCAGCCGAGTCACGGGAAGTAATTGCCACTGTTTTGGATGCGCTCGAAATGAAAGAGCCCATGAGCGAAAGCTCGTGATCCCAGGAGGGCTGAGTTAGCCGGATCATGTAGCAGGATGCTCATGCGGGGACAGCCGGGGCCTTCGGCATGCTCGGGGCGGGCCCTCGGCTGTCCCGTCGGGGGGAGTTCGAAGCCTCCCTCGAATTCCCGGATCACCACTAATCTCTGTCATCCTGAGCGAAGCATGACGCCCACGAAGTGGACGTCATGCGCAGTCGAAGGACCTCATACCCGCCCAAAGTTGCAACAAGCCCCGCAAGGGATTTCCATCCCCGATGCGGAATTTCGCCCTTTGGGTGGCGCAGCGCTTCCAGCGCTACGACAAGAGCCACCCAAGAACTAACCTTGTCATTCCGACACGCGACCGAAGGGAGCAAGGAGGAACCTGCTGTCCCCGCCCTGTGGACCGCCCAGTGACATCTGTCACAGCCGAAAACCCCTCCTCGTAGCTACCATGAACTACAAGCAATAACTTCGCCGGAGTCCCGATGCCCCTACGCCGCCGCAACCCCAACAACAACCATAACCTCTCCAACACCAAGCGCACCGGAGAGCGCTCCGAAGCCGCCTTCCTCTACCAGGCCACCCAGCGCAGCTTCGGCATCTGCAAGCCCTGGGGAGACAGCGAGCGTTACGACTTCATCCTCGACAACCGCCCCAAGCCTAATGTTCACCTCTTCCGCGTACAGGTAAAGTGCACCGACTCCCTCCGCGCCGGCGCCTACGAAACCCGCGCCACCTACACCACCGGCAAAGGCCGCGCCGTCTACACCAAGCGCGACATCGACTTCATCGCTGCTCACGTAATCGAACTCAACATCTGGTACATCATCCCCGTAGAAGTCTGCTCGCCCGCACCCATGCTCCGCTTCTATCCCCATCGCCAAGCCAAACGCATGCGCCTTGAACAATACCGCGAAGCCTGGCACCTGCTTGATCCTCCACTCACCATCCACGCCTGTGTGGACCCCGATGATGCAGAACAAACTTCCACCGCTAGCTGAGCGGGACATTATGTTGCAACCGGAATCGAAACCATCGCATCAGTTGTATCAGTGTTATGTTAGTACGCGGTATGTGTCGAGCTCTGGGTCCCTTTACAAGTGAACTGACTGCGGCGGCGGTCCCAAAATTCGCCGTCACTGTTTGCAAGGAGGTAGAATGTCTGTCCTGCACACGGAGACCCGAAATGGAATTGACTCTGCGACAATCCTCTCTAAGGTCCTCACCTCAATAGTTGAGGCGATAGCTGAGACAAACGGTCAAGCGCAGATCCTATCACCCGTAGGCAAGCACCTTTTCATAGTAGCCAGCACACGGCCCGAGGAAATAGGCTTGGCGGTGCTGATTGACGATTCCGTAAGTGGACAGGTGTTCAAGAGTCAGGAAGCCGTGATCATCCCTGACGTGCAAGAGTCTTGTCTTTACAAAAACATTCTTGAGTCGCGCATGCGGAGCGAAATAGCCGTCCCCCTTCCCAGCGAGGGGGGGGTCATCAATGTCGAGAGCCCCAAGCTGAACGCATTCAAGGAAAGTCACATCGCAATCCTGAAAAAGCACGCGGAACGGGTCTACGAATCGTTGCCGGGCGCAGTTTCTTCAATGGCATTCGACATCCTCCTAAGAATCGAGCAGGAGATCGAACAGAAGATTGCAGGAAGGCCCTCTCAAGATGTCTACTCGAACATTTGCGCCTTTGTGTGTGAAAAGGCGCAAAAATTAATTGGCGCTGAGCACATGCAACTCCTCCTCGTCGAGGAGGACGGCGAGCACCTTGGCATCATCTTCAGCAGCTACCCAACTGATGTCAAAAGGGTTCATATCGGTGATTCTGTTTCAGGACAAGCCGTATTGCAAGGAAGGAACAGGAACGTACCCGACGTGCGAGAGGAAAAGGTCTATCACCCCACGATTCCTGAAACGATGAGCGAGCTTGTCGTTGTCGCGCGAGAGGGTCAGAAAGTATTGGTGGTAGTTAACGCCGAAAGCCCACGCCTGAGTGCTTTTACAAAGCATCAAGAAACTCTGCTCGAGCTATTCGCTCAACAAGCGGCCAGGGCCTGGCGGCACCTGCAGTTCGGCATGGACATGGAGAGGATGCGAGCCGAGAAGCGTGCTACCCAGACTCTTGTGGCAGCTGCTGACATTATGGGAAATATGGTGCACGGCTACCAAAACAAGTTTAGCGCGATTGATTATTGGAGACGGTTCATTCGGGATCATGTCAAAAACCGCGACTCTCAGATCGCGGAAGCTTTAGAGGAGATCGCAAAGGCCCTCTCTGACATAGAAGAACTGCCGGACCGGATCAGGGAGAAGCTGGCCCAAGCTGAAAAGGTGATTGATTTAGACGTAAACGAGGTCGTAAGGGAAGCGCTAGCGGAGATGAAGAAGGCGGGCAAGACCCGTGTCGGCACGACGATCACACTTGATCTTCGGCCCGAGCCGCAGTACGTTAGTGCTTCGGTCTATGGTCTTACAAGGCTCGTGGAGAACCTGGTCAAGAACGCTCTTGATGCAACCGCTTCCGGTGGGACGATCACTGTGGAGACGACATATCGACCTGAGGGCGTGCAGCCAATCGGTCCATGTGTTGAGCTTACCGTAAGGGACACAGGTAGAGGAATGAGCGAGGCGACTAAACAGCGCATTTTCGATCCAGGCTGGAGCACAAAACCAGGGTCTGGAATGGGCTTTGGGCTATTCTGGGTGAAGTTGTTTGTTGACAGGTTCCGAGGCGAGGTGAGAGTAGATAGCGCGCTTGGAGAAGGAACAACCGTATCGGTTCTGCTCCCAATTGCCAGCGGGAGCAGGCAAAACTCGATGGCAGGTGCAGCTGACTGAAGGTCGGGCCCATAGGAAGGAAACGAACACGATGAAGGACACAAAACGAAAATGCCTAATAGTGGAGGACGATGAGCTCTGGCATAAGATCCTCCGGGGCGTACCGGAGGAGGCTAATTGCCTGGTCACGTTTGCCTCGTCACTCGAGGCCGCGCGCCGCGAGGTCGAACGACAGTTTTTTCACGTAGCTTTGGTGGATCTGAGCTTGGTCTTGGGCGATGACACCAATAAGAGCGGCCTCTTAGTAGTGGATTGGTTCCACGATCTCAGAGAAGGCACACAATCGATCCTCGTAACGATTCATGGCACATTGGAAGTGGGATTTGACGTGGCACATCGCGGTGCCGTCGGCGCAATCAGCAAGAAGGGATTTGAGACCCAGGCATTTGCCGGAATCTTTCATTCAGCCCTTGAGACAGCAATCCGAGAGCAAAAGGCAAGCATGGAGAGATTCCGCCACCCGGAGGTAGAGCTCTTGCGGGGCGAAAGAATGCAGCAACTTTGGGAGTATGACATCCTGTCTGCGTTTGCTCCTTTCTCAGGAAGCATTGAGCTTGTGTACACGCTGCTGCGTTCCCTATTGGAGCCGTTGGCGCCACTTATGCCACCTCGCGAGAGAAACCCCTCAACAATTAATCCAGACCGGCACATCGTCAGCAGTAGCCTTTGGAGCAGAGCCTTGGGCAAACCGATCAAGTTGGCGGTTGGTCGCAAATCTGAGATTGATGCACTTCGGGCGGCTTTGCCCCCAAACACGCCGATCGCGGCCGAGGAGTCGAGGCTAGACCTATCTGGTTTTGCAGCAGAGGCTCCCGAACTTGATTTTGGAGATTTCAGGTCGCCGTTCGATTTGATTGCGAAACCCTCCGAATTGGCCGAAAAAACCGGGCACTCGGGGAGATAGTGATTCGTCGATGAGGGTGCTAGTCATTGAAGACGACGAACGCTGGAGCAAGATCTTTCGCCGCATACTAGAGGCGGAGGGCGAAGATCCTGTATTTTCGTCGTGGGGCGAAGCGTTGAAGCAGCTTGCTTCCGGAGACGATTGCGATCTGATTGTATTGGACCTGTACGAAGGCAATGAACCCTATCCCCGCGGGCTGGAATTCTTATCTGATCTGCGAAAGCACGGCAACACAACACCGGTAATCGCTGTTACCGCTGACAAGAGCCCGACAACGACGATAGTCAGGTCGCTCTTTCACCATGGAGTTGTCGACTATTTCGTAAAGGACTCTTTTTCAGACAGCGAGTTTCGCGCATCCCTTCACACCATTCGCGAGCGAGACGAGCGACCATTGGATCTCGTCAAGAGCATATGTACCCGCTTTCATCTCGTCGCAAGCGAACTTAAGATTCGCAGACAAGGCCGACCCACGATAACTATTGACGACGAATACGACGCGCAAGATCTCCTGCGCGCCATGCTGAACGCCCATTTTCATGACGTCCGCCCAGAGGATTGGGTGCCCTCCTACGCTGGCGGAAGCGCGAGAATGGATTTTCGGCTCGCAAAAGAACGCATTGCCATTGAACTGAAAATGACTCGCGCGGGGCTGAAGCAAAACGAGGTTGTGGATCAACTAATCATAGACACTGCGCGGTACAAGGAACAACCGAACTGCAACACCCTAGTGTGCTTAGTCTACGATCCTGGGCAATTTATTCGCAACGTGGGTGGATTCGAAGCTGACATAGCGAAAAGGTCCACCCATGATCTTAGAGTGATTACGATAGTCGCTCCGCCACGGTGAGGTCTTCGCTGCTAACCCATTCAAGTTCTTGGGGAACGAGGTGGACGAGAGACCACGCGTCGCTTAGACCTCGAGCATGCGCGCCCCTCAATGCTCCGCCCGTTTCCTTTCAACAACTTACTTCCGCCCAATCCCCCATTCAACCGCTAAACCCCGTTTTTCTCCCGTTCGTTGAGATAAAGATGCCTAACTCCTTGCACTCCAATAGCATCACCCTAGGCCAATACCCAGGGAAAAGTGTAGAAACCAGGTCATCCGCTGTAATCCCAAGGGAAAGCCACAGCTTAGCGAGCTTCGAAAGTTTGAGCTGACGCTAAGAGCTTAGGAGCCAGAAGCAAACATGCGAAAGCCGATCAAGTACGTAGAAAAAGCAGCCGTCGCCGCCGCCAAGGGTGCGTGGGTCGTGTTCGACCGACTCAACCGCATCAACCCTGGCGCCTCGCCCACCCCTAAGTGGTCCGACAAGCCTCTGCTCAAGTCCTACGAGAAGTCGAAGCCGCCGCTGGGCTGGCCGCGCTCCACCGATTCGCTGTGCCCGAAATGCGTGCCGGAAATCCGCCAGCAGATTCTCGACGGCAAGCTGCCGCACGAAGTGCTGATGAACGAAAAGATTGGCGAAATTAAAGCGACGATTGTCGAAAAAGACGGAAAGATTTTGATGGTGAAAGATTGTCCCGTGCACGGCCACTTCGAAGACGTGATGTCGATCGACACAGATTTCTCGAAGCACCTCGAAGACGTTTTCCCCGGCCGGGACATCGCGGCGCACAACGACGAGAAGCTGCATCACCACGGTTCGTCGACGGTGAAGTATGGACGCGGCTCGGTGCTGACCATCGACCTGACCAACCGCTGCAACATGATGTGCGATCCCTGCTTCATGGATGCGAACCAGGTCGGCTTCGTCCACGAACTGCAGTGGGAAGAGATCAAGACCATGCTCGACAACGCGATTACGATTAAGCCGCGGCGGCAAATGAGCGTGCAGTTCTCCGGCGGCGAGCCCACGTTGTCGCCGTATTTCCTCGACGCCGTCCGCTACGCGAGAAAAGTTGGATACAACTCCGTG
>CAYOVU010000100.1:0-2607 GCA_964407505.1 uncultured Acidobacteriaceae bacterium
GAACACTTGAGCGTCATGCTCTTCGCCGAAAGAAACTTCGTGGCCATATACTTCATGGCGTCACCTCAATTTCTCCCCCTCCAGCAACCTGTCGTGGCAAGCTCGCCGCATCTTCCTCTGGGGCAGTGAGCCCCAACTCCTCGCCCACCTCGCGGACGTACGGCGCCAACCTCTGTTTCAGCGCCTGCCTCCCGCGAGTCAATCGCGACTTCACCGTACCCAATGAAATCTGCAGCAGCTCCGCGATCTCTTCATACGACATCTCTTCCAAATCTCGCAGAATTAAAGTCGTCCGGTAGGGTTCCGGAATCTGCCGCAATTCCTCGTCCACTCTTCGCTGCACTTCTTGATGCGCCATCGTGTCGAACGGAGAATCGTGATGATCGGTCAATGCGCACTGCATCGCTCCATCCCCGCTCACCAAGCCCTCCGATTCCGCCGGCTCAATCGACGTCTCATGCGCCTTATGCCGGAACCACCACCGCTTCCGGTTCGCCGCTTCATGCAGCGCAATTCGGTAAATCCACGTCTTTAAACTTGACTCGCCATGAAAGTGTTTCATCCCGCGGAAGACCTTCAGGAATACATCTTGCGTCGTATCCGCCGCGTCCGCCGGATCGCTCACCATGCGGTAGACCAGACCGTACACCGGCCGCTGAAATTCGCCAATCAACCAGGCGTAGGCTGCTTCCGAGCCGGCCTTCAGTTCCGCGACAATCGTCGCCTCTTCGGCCCGTGCTCCTATCGCGCTTGCCAGATCTCCCAAGGTGGTCGCTCCCGCCACTACCGGCGTCCCTCGATTATAGGATTTTCCACCCTATCCCGCACCGAAAATCGCGCCGCCCCAGCCCGTTAGCCTATTAACCATAGACTCCGTCGACGCATCGCAGGTTCCCGCCGCTAAGTGATTTATTTCCAATAACTAGGAAAACCAAGGCTGGCAATAAGAATCGATGTCGGCCGAAATCAAAAATCGATGTCATTCCGAACCGGGCGCCCAAGCCCGGTGAGGAACCTGCTTTCCCATCGCCCCTCACAGCCGCTATATTTGACGATAAAATCAAGGCTGGGAAAACAAAGAACTAGAGAAAAGCAAGACTAGAAAAACCTAAGGCGTAGGAAGAGCAGACATTGAAACTAGGAGGATCAAAAACCTGGACCGAAACACCACAAGCCGATTTAAGCCGTAGTCGCCGCCTTCGCCACCGCCGGAAGCTTCTTAAGAATCTCCTCCAAAGCGCTCAACAGCTTTCCCGGCCCTTTGTCCAACTCAAGTCCAGACTTCTCGAGAAACGCGAACGCTCCATCCGCCTGCAACTTCGTGGCGTTCTTTTGCGACATCCCAGTTAACACTACCACTGGTATCCCCCTCGTCGTCGCATCCTTCTTCAGTGCTCCCAGCACCTCAGGACCGCTCATCTTCGGCAACAGCATATCCAGCAGGATCATATCCGGCAATTTTTCCCGCGCCAGACGCAACGCTTCATCCCCGTCGGCCGCACTCGTGACGTCATAGCCCGCCCGCGCCAACGCCCGCTCCGTCGCCAGTCTCAGAAACTTGCTGTCTTCCACCAGCAATAATTTGGTCATGAGCGCCCGCACCTCCGCTATCCGGATGTCGGTCAGCATCATCAAAGCACCGACGTCCACGATGGAATTCGCCATCCCAAACAACCATCGGCAGATTTCGCAAGAAGCCCAGCCCGGTATCCATGAGTGTTCTTTAACCTCTAACTCCGCATTCGCGATCCCGGCGGCTGCGGCTGCAGCAGCCTCGCCAGCAGCGCCGAAAACACGCGTCGCGCTTCTGCCGCTTCGTTCGGCCGGATCGTCTTTTCGATCAGCAGCATCGCCGTTCCGTGACAAAGCATCCACAATTCGATCAGCAGAGCTTCGTGATTGTCCGGAGCCGGCCCCAGCGTCTCCAGCAGCTTTTTCCGCGTCGCCTCCCGCGACAGCCGGCCCACAGATTTCGCTCCGGCGCGGATCGCCCGCGGCGAATGAAACAGTTCGTAGTCTCGTTGATGCAGCAGCGTGTACTCGTGGGGATGTCTCAGCGCATAATCCAGATATCGTTCACAACCCTCTGCCGGAGTCGGCGCGCCTTCGAGTTGCGCCGCCAGCTCCCGCCGGGTGTGGTGCAGCAGCGCGCGAAGAATATCCTCTCGCGTCCGGAAGCGCCGGTACACCGACGGCGTATTCGTCCGTGCCCCTTTGGCCACGGCCCGCATCGTCAGCGCTTTCTCCCCGCCCTTTCTCCACAGCTTTTGCGCTGCTTTCAAAATCAGGGCTTCCAGATCCGGATCGGGTCGCCGTGGCATCTCTTCGTCCTTCAGGAGAGTGAGCCTCTCTCCGCCTCGTCTACTGCTGTATATAGTACCTACAACCCGTTCCCATTCCTAAAGTTGCGTGCAGGCCGCTCCATGGCAGAGATGTTCTTCTCCGAATATTATGTTGACATTGTATACGTAACGCTGTAGAAAGTATGGGCAGCGGCCCTCCCCCACGTTAACCTTATGTTACGGGCCACTCATGCCGCCCGATCGCAAGCGGGCCGCGCATTAGACTTACCCCCACGCTCCAAAAAGGGACGGCGCAAGCCGTCCC
>CAYOVU010000101.1:0-7572 GCA_964407505.1 uncultured Acidobacteriaceae bacterium
CCGAGACGGAATTGAAGGCCGAAATCGTCACGCAGAAACACGAAGCGGCCGAAGACTTCGTAATTTCGGATCAGCCACGGAGAAAGCACGAGAAAGAAAATTGCAGACGACAGAACCACGCCTCGCAGTGATCTGAGACCGCTCTTAGATCGTTTCCACCAAATCCATAGGCCACAGAAAGGCAGAAATGCGAGCATCGAAGGACTGGCCAGCGCACCCACACCCCACAACACTCCCAAATAAATCCAGCTTTGCGAGCCATTCCACTCCTGCAGTTCAAGCGCGAGCAGAAAAATCAGCGTAAGCACAAGCGGGCTGAACGTCGTATCCCAAACCCAGTGAATCGACCAATACCAAATGTAGGGATTAAGCGCCCATGTCCTTGCTGACCAGATTGCAACCTGTTCGCCGAACGTTTTGCGTGCGACCAGAAATATAGGGATGGTCGTGAGCGCTGCGAAGAGACTATTGATGGTCAGCAAAACCCACGCCGACGCGTACGTATAGATGCCGAAAATCTTGAAGACTCCAGCCATCAGGTACGGATAAAGAGGTGGCTCCCATGCGCTTGGGCCGGTATTGCCCCCGTAGGGATTGCTGAAACCCTGCCCTAGCGCGATGGAACGCGCGACGCGGCCCATCTCCCAGCCGAAGCCGAAATGGTCTTCTTCCGAGCGCGTGCGGTACTGCCGGAAAACGCCGATCATCGCCACTTGCAAAAGAAACGATAAGACGACGAGCCACAATACAGACTTCGGAACGGCGGGCAGGGAAGCTTTCTCCATCGTGCGGAAGTGTATCAGGAGGAGGGATATTCAGACGTCATCGATTCAGGAGCATTACGCGGCAAGACTGTCACTCGGGAGGCAGCCGAGTGAGGCTAACTGTGAAGGGTTCATT
This sequence comes from uncultured Acidobacteriaceae bacterium, assembly GCA_964407505.1. Taxonomy (GTDB): domain Bacteria; phylum Acidobacteriota; class Terriglobia; order Terriglobales; family Acidobacteriaceae; genus Sulfotelmatobacter. Next base: position 901 of record CAYOVU010000101.1, read on the forward strand.
CGATCGAATCTTCCTCTCGGCAGCTTTCCACCATCGATTACGGGGACTGAAGCGATAGCGAAACAGCGTCCAAATGGCCAGCCACCCATCCGAGTGACGAATCTTCTTGCCTTCGCCGGCTGAACGCGGTGCGTAGGAAATTGGCACCTCCGCAATTTTTTCTCCGATGCGGCAAAGCTTCGCGGTAACCTCTGGGCAAAACTCGAAACGACGGCAGTCCAAACTAATTTGTGCGATTACCGATCGCCGAAAAACCTTATAACAAGTCGCTTCGTCGTGGATGCCAGCGCCATAGAGAAGATTTGCCAGATGAGTCAAAAGCTTTGCGCCAAGAAAAAATCTGAGACCACGCTCGGGCCGGTCCGGGCGCACGCCATAGACTATGTTCGCCTGATTCTGTTTCAAGGGTTGCAATAGCGCGGCATAATCCTGGGGGTTGTACTCCAGGTCGGAATCTTGAATCAGGATATATTCACCACGGGCATACTCAAGCGCAGTACGAATAGCCGCACCCTTTCCACAATTCCTTTCGTGAAAGATGACCGTAACGTCATCGGCGAGCGGCATCGCCTGGAGTTTTTCACGCGTGCCATCGGTGGACCTGTCATCGACGATGATGATTTCCTTCTTCACTGGTGACGCATGAATCGCGCGCAGCAATTCGTCCATATGCGCTACTTCATTGTAGACAGGGACAATTACCGACACGCACTCCTTCCACCGCTCGTTCATTGCGGCTGGAGTTAGCTCTGGTCTCATGTGTAGCGGAGCAGCCATCGCCATGCAGAATATCCTAGTCGATCTCAAGTTGGCGGAGCTTGAACCGGACCTGAGATGTCAGGATAGCATCATGGTTCAATCTGCGGTTGCGGCGCAAACGGCTGACTGGGTCGCGTCGTGCGATTGCAGAAGCGGCTTTCGCTTGAGGATATAGATCACACTCGAGGAGGAGTGCGGCTTATAGTTCTGCGCTGCGTTTCCCCAGAGGTATTCAGTGCGCTCCCCAATGTCCGCCACTCCCACTGTTTCATAATTTTCATTTCGATATTTCTGCAGCCTGGCAAGAAATTCGGTAAGTTGTGGGGGGCCTTCGCGGTCCCCCCACGAGTCCCATACGTCGACGTACACCACGTAATCCGGACGATTGTCCTCCAGTTCGCGCATCATCTCTTCGCGCATGCGAGCAGTATATTTCTGGCGTCCGATCAAACTATACATGTAGATATAGCCGGTAGCCGAGTGGCGTTTGGCGTAAAAATAGATTTCAGGCTCCGAGCCAAGCACGGCAATCCGAGCGGTTTCTGGGGAGTTGTTTCTGATGTAATCCGCAATTTGTATGGCGGGAACGAATGCATTCGGTCCGTAAGTCTCCTGAGAAACCTCCTCCGGGGTCATCGAGAAATAAGTCCGCCGCTGCTCGAATATCGAGTATCCGAGAGATGCAAGAAACACTAAGAACGGAATGAGCACGAGATACGATCGTTTGGAATGTTCTGTTAGCTTTTTTGTCGCCGAGTTCACTGCAATGCTCGTAAGAATTGCCGTTGCGGGAAGCAACAAGACAAAGTAGTGCGGGCGGAAATACGCTCCCGGGCACAGAGATAAAAATGAAAATGAGAGGAAACTCAGAATAAAGCTAGAGTGGTGCCGGACGCTGGAGTTCCATAAAAGCGTGGTCAGGCCGACAGCTGCGAGAATCCAAATTGGAAGTGCAGGGGTCACGACGATTCCCGAATTTTCCAGAAACGCGCGAACCGCTCGATGCATGCCCATTTTCGAATATTCACCCGCGTAGGATACGGTCCAAAACCAAAACTGCCGGAAAACGTCCGCTCGATATAGAAGCCAACATGTTGCGGCGTAGGGCAGAACGGTTCCCAATCCGTACAAGGCCGCATGGCGCAATATGGTTCGAGGCTCAGCACGCTTATTCCGTTCGGTCCAGGCCAGATAGAAAAGACAAAATGCAACAAAGAATATACCGTGTTGTTTCATCAAAAATGCGAGACCGGAGAATAGCCCGCTACAGAAAAAAACCCAGTGGTGTTCTGCCTGCAGGGCCAGCAGTAGCAAAAGAATGCCTACAAGAGCCGGCAGCACCACAAAGTTTGTGGCATGCGCCTCAAAGCCCATCACCGATGTGCTGGTGGAAAGCAGGGCATAACTGCAGGCTGCGACGGCAGCAGCGAGCCTTCCGTATAGCTTTAAGGTCAAGAGATAAAGGACGAGAACCGTCGCTGCGTTCACCAGAAGAAGCCCGAGATGGATGCCCGCTTGCGTCTGACCAAAAGCACCCAATATGCTCGCATAGGCCACATAGATGCCTGGCAACTTCATGTTGTAAGCCAGTTTGTACGGTGGAATTCCCTGCAGCAGAAGTTGACCGGAGTACGCGTATTCTCCTTCGTCCCGTTCGAGCGGCATGTCGCGCAGCCGGTAACGGATCAATCCAAAGAAAAAAATCGCAAGCAAAACCAGCGCAAGTGCCTGTGCGGCGGACAGCCTTAACAATCGGGTTGAAGAAACCGGTTGGGCCTGTGTGTGCATCTTTCGCAGTCGATACTTGATTCTGGCATAGTATGATCTGCGTGTCTCGGATTCTCTCACTCTCGAAATGATCCCGGCCGGCAAGCATCAAAGCCAGATCGAATCGCGCCGGGAGAGCTTGCTACCCCTGCTTGTCTTGGTAGGCGGCCTGCTAGCGCGGCTCTATGAAGCCTGGGCATACTTCCTCAACCCCGACGAGGCCCTGCACAATCTGCTGGCGAGTCGGGCTTCGCTGGCACTTTCTTACAAAGCCGCTCTCACGAACGCCCATCCTCCTTTGCTGATTCTTGTGCTTTATTACTGGCGTTCGGTGGGACAGTCAGAGCTGATGTTGCGCTTGCCCTCGGTTTTGGCGGGGACGGCTTGCTGCTGGATTACTTATCGATGGCTCAAACTGGTCACGGACCGATCCACAGCATTTGTTGGGCTGCTTCTGTTCGCATTCTCGCCCGCGCTCATTGAGCTGTCGGCTGAAGTGCGACAGTATGCGCTTCTTTTGTTCTTCATGTCGAGCTGCCTCTATCTTTCGGAGCGCGCCCTTCGCGAGAATTCCAGCTTTCTGATGGTCTTATTTTCTCTGTCCCTCTGCGGCGCGCTGTTGACCCATTATTCCTCTCTCATCTCCGCCTTTACCTTGGGCGTGTACATGCTCGTGCGGCTCTACCCTTACGGAAAGCGGCTCCGCCTGGTTGCGGTGTGGGGTGCAGGGCAGATCGGGGCACTCGCTCTCGCGTCCTACTATCTCATCACTCACGTTGCCGAGCTGAAGCGGCGCGGGATGGCACAGGGAATCGCTGAGACCTGGCTCAGGAAATCGATCTTTCATCCCAGCGAAAATCATGTGCTGGTGTTTATCGCGGCGCAAACTTTGCGCGTGTTTACCTATCTACTCAGTCACGGGGTTGGCGGCACGCTGGCCCTTTTGGCGTTTCTAGTAGGGATAATTTCACTATTCAAATGGAAGAGGACATCTGGTGACGAGCGCCCGTCGCCGCGCGAACTCGCGCTCTTGCTCGGCATTCCTTTCGTAGTGAACTGTGGCGCAGCGTTGGCCGGACTCTATCCCTATGGTGGCACGCGGCACAACGCATTTCTCGCGCTCTTTGCTTTGAGCGGAGCGGCAATCGGCTTGTCTGTGCGGACGCCCGCGCGAGAATGGATCAAGCCGCTGATTGTTGGTACGTGTCTCGCAGTTTGCAACTTCTTTCCTGCGCCGCCGCCACTGATCAGGCCAAGAAATCACCACCGCGTTTTGATGGAGCAGGCAATGAATTACCTGCGGCAGTCAGCCCCTCCAGGCTCTCTCGTTCTTGCCGACCATGAGAGCGGGCTGCTGCTCGGCTATTACGCCTGTGGCCATGGTGTGGTTCAGATATTTCCTCCCTTCGTCCCGCTCGCCCAAGTCCAGTGCGGAGCCTATACGGTGTTTACGCCGCCTCCTGACAAGTGGAAGTACTATGCAGACGATGTGTCTGGTGAAGTGGCAGATATGGCGGCAACGTATCACCTTGCCCCTGGAACGAAGATTTGGTTGTTTGATGCGGGTTGGATTGTTGACTCCACGCCAGCTTTGAAGAAACAGCTGCAGGAACTTGGCTGTTCGAGGCCGCAGGGCTTTGGTGAAAACATCTTGATCTGCCGGTGCGCGGTTGGTGAAAACATTGGTCCGGCCAAACATTGATCCGGCCAAAAATCGCCACAGTAATTAAAAAGCCTCCAACGCATGCAATGCGAGGAGGCCTTTAAAATCACCGCTGCCTAAGTTTGCTACTTCGGCTGATCCATCGTGATGCCTTGTTGTCCCGGCTGCTTCTCGGCCTTGGCCTTCTTGGTGAGCAGGGTTTGGTCCACCCAGTGGTCGGCAGTCTTCAGATCTTCCTGGCGGGCATTGAGGTCGTCGCATTCTACGTCGGCCTTCTCACGGTACATCAGATTCAAATAGGCCATGGCGTCGTCGTAATCAGGACGAAGTTGGATTGCTTTGTTAAGACTGTCAATGCCTTCCTGAATCAGCGGTCCATTCTTATCTTTCAGCTCGCCGCAAACCTTCTTCTGATCTTTATTCTTGGGATTCAGATTCTCATCCGGCTTCATTCCGAGCTTGGCGCGCTCTTCCATGCGAGGCTGATAGCAAGCCGTCCAATCGATCACGCCAACGGAGTAGTAAGGTTCGGGGTCGTTCGGGTCGAGGTCACCGGCCATGCGGTAATACTTTTTGGCTTGGTCGAACTTCTTCATATTCAAGTAAAGATAGGCGATGCCCTTGGCTGAGTTTACTTTCTGATCGCGCGCGGCATTCATATCGAGGACGTGCTGGTATTGCTCAATTGCCTGCTCCGCCATTTTGTTGTTATCCGGGGTGTCGGCGCCGGGTATGTATTGCTGCGCGAAGGCGGTGGCCAGATACATCTTGGCATTGATGAGACTCGGGTCCAACGCAACGGCCTGTTGGAAGTGGTCAATCGCCTCTTCGTACTTGGCGTTCTTATAGGCGGTGACGCCTTTGTTGAGCTGATCGCGAGCGCGCAGCTTGCTGCACCCTACCGATGAGAGGATTGCCAGCATCGCGGCCGCCAGCGTTAGCAGTCGAATGGATTTATTCATTGCGGTATAAGTCTCCCTTGCCACACAGCATCCTAGGCCCAGAGACAGCGAGTTGACAAGTGTGGGCCGGGCGTTTTCTGGCAGACTCGGCACAGGACCAAGGCGTCCCGTGCCGCGAACAGCTGCAATGCTCGACCTTCCGGGCGTTTATTTTACCTAAAGGCGCGATTAACCGCCGGCTTCAATCTTGGCCGTAATCAGACCGACCTTATCCACGCCCGCGGCGTGCGCAATGTCGATCACATTCGCCACATCGGCAAATGGAATCGCATCGTCACCCTTCACGAACATCACTTTTTCGGCGCGGGTCTTGTAGATATCCGCGAGACGGCCCTGAAGGTTGTCCCAGGTCGCATCTTCCTGATTGATCTTGAGGCCGGGATCCTGTCCAGCGCCGCGGTCGATCAACTGCACCACGATCGTGCGGTCGGGAGTGTTGTTCTTGGGAGCGTTCGGCGGAGGCGGCTGGGGGACCAGCGCATCCAAACCTTTCGGCGTCAACGGTGTGATCACCATGAAAATAATGAGCAGCACCAGCAGCACGTCAATGAGCGGAGTGACGTTAATGTTTGCGCTTTGGCCTCCGCTCGGGCCAACTGCCATACTCATGGTCGATTCTCCTCTTATTGCCCACCCGCCGGAGCGGGGGGTGGAGCGTTTGGTGTACTCTTACGCTGCTCTGTGAGCAGGCCAAGATCATCGACGCCAGCGGCGCGCACTGCGTCTACCACCTGCACTACGTTGCCGAAGTGGGCGCGGGCATCTGCCTTGACGTAAACCTCTTTATTGGTGCGATTCGCCAAGCGGTCTTTGACCTTGCCGGTAAGGGCGTCTACCTGAGGAACCTTGTCGGCGCCGAAGTAAACCGTCCCGTCGCGCATCACCGAAACCAGCAGTGCATCTTCCTTGTCGGCGTCCTGCATCGGCGTGGGATTGTTTACCTTCGCCATATCCACGCTGATACCTTTCTGCAGCATGGGCGTGATCACCATGAAGATGATCAACAGCACCAGCATCACGTCCACCATCGGCGTTACGTTGATGTCGGAGTTGACATTGGCGCCTTCGTTTCGTTTTGCAAGTGACATAGCGTAAATCTCCAGTACTTCCGGGCTTCCGCCAAGGGTCGGGAAGGCGGCGCCGGATCCACTCCGGCGCCGACAAGCAACTCAGGGCAGGGATGCAACCTGATGGTCACGATGACCTCTCAGGTCGGATCCGCCTAACTAGGAACGGCGAACTTCCCGGCGCTTCAGGAAGTAATCAATCAATTCGCTCGATGAATTATCCATCTCTACATCGAACGCTTCCACGCGACCGGTGAGGTAGTTGAACATCATCACAGCGGGGATCGCGACCAGAAGTCCGAAAGCCGTGGTGACCAGCGCTTCCGAAATGCCGCCTGCGACCGCGCCCAGACCGGTAGCCTTCTGCTCGGAAATACCTTTGAAGGCGTTCAGAATACCCATCACCGTGCCAAACAGACCCACGAACGGGGCTGTCGATCCGATGGTGGCCAGA
>CAYOVU010000102.1:0-2678 GCA_964407505.1 uncultured Acidobacteriaceae bacterium
ACAAAGGGATCGATCACCACAGGATAACGAGCCGACGTATCTTCGACTCTCAACAGCAATTGCGAAGCCTTCAGCTCAAGCCACGCCGGTAATTTTTTTCCATTTTCGTCGTAAGCCAACAATCCACGGTAATGAAACGCCATCTGGCCGTCGCCGCGAGTGAGCGTCAGGCCCTTTCCGTTTTCATCCACTGCCGCAGCCAGATTGCTCTCCATTGCGAATGCCACGGTCAGAGGCCGGCCATCAGCCTGTGGTGGCCGCTTCTGCAACGTAATTCCCTGCTCCAGCCCGAACGGCCCGTTCAAGTACCATTCTGTAAGCGCGCCCCGCCGGTATTCCACGCGGTTTGAACTCGCCTTTGGAGCCACTGCTATTACGGATTGCAAAGTGTCACCATAACCGTAGCTTTGCAAAACCATCGTCCAGTTTTGGCGGCCGCTGAACACCTGAACGCCGTGCACTGTAAAATTCGCGGTCAGCTTCTGACGCGCATTGTCGGCTTCAATGCGGCCTCGTGTGGCCTTTGCCTGGTAGGTTGGAATGTCCCGCCCTATCATGGCGGAAATGCTCGACTGGGCCTGCGGAGAAAGACTTGCCGATTCAGCGGGGCTAGACGCGTTACGACCGTCCGCAAGATCGGTGAAGAGTGCGCAGAAAATGAACAACACAGTAACCGATGTCGCGAAGCTTGTCTCCCATCCTTTTTTCGGGACAAAACTCACGACCTGCTCACGTGCCAGGTAGTACATATTCCCCCTCGCTTCTCGGCCGATTAGCTCTTCCGTTTTCGGTTCAGTGGCCGGTGCAACATCACGTCTGCAAAATAGAGCAACCAAGTCCTGTTCGTGTCTTAGGACCATTTCCTTCGGCTTGGTTTTATTGTGATGCGGTCAGGCAGCAGAAGTTTGGCCCGTTCTAGGGGGGAAATCATAGTTCGAGACCCCCTTCAAGTCAATCGTCCAAAATACTTAGATTGGGCTGGTTTGCTATCTATATTCCTGACCTTAGCCACGCGCAAAACGAGCAGCGAGCCGCGCCAGACGCACGAGCCGGTAGAGAGGAAATGCAGTCCTGGGCAGCCGAACTGTCTCCCACTCGCCGGGGCCTGGAGTGAAAGCGAGGCGGGCAAGGAATCGGATCCGGTCGGCCCGACGCTCTCGAAGCCTCATCATCAAGCGGAAGTAAGAAACCTGATCTTCCTCGTAGGAGACGCCGCGAATCACGCTCGCCGAAATTTCATCGGCGAAGGCTTGGGCGACGTGGTCAGCTTTTATCGACTTTTCGATCGGCGGGGGAATCGCTGTTGCCATGAACCGGTTCGCCAACTGCAGCGTGATGTGGAGAATTCGCTCGATGCCGAGTTCTCGCGACTGAACTTCGATCCAACTCCAGTTGAGATTCCCCACCTTCAAAACCTGTGCAATGTCACACAACCAGATCATGCGTCCCCAAACATGTTTCGCGGCATGCACAGAGAGCACCAGGAGCAGATCTTCAGGAGAAGGCGTTTTCAGTTGGCGACCCGCGACCATGACCTTTACCGCCCGATCAAACAGCCCTTCCATGTCGAAATCGACCGCATAGAAGTGGGGCTGCAGCGCCCACTGCAGTTCAAGCACGTTCTTGCCAGCGGCACTATCGAAGGTGCACTCGTATCCGGACGAAATATAATCCTGCTCAGCCTCTTCAGGAATCGGCACGCGCGCTGTATATCCCAACTCTCGAACTGCGTTCTTAATACGCGCTACATCACTCCTGCGCACGAACAGGTCGAGATCGCCGGACTGGCGCAACGCCATATCGCCGTAATACATCTCCGAAAGTACGAGACCTTTGTAAGGCAGCGCTTCGATGCCCAGCCTATCAAGGCAGTCCAGAATGCGAATCAGTTCGCGCGTGAGAAAAAGAGATTTGTGAACGTTGGTCTGGTAACGCTGACCGAGCAAAGCCAACGCGGAGGAGGGGACGACGTCTGGTAGACGCGAAAAATTTCGATAAAGCAACGACGATGTGCCATGCCGATCGGCCAGATCAAGCACGGCGGTCCAATCGACCGGACTCTCCGATTTCAGCAGACTTCGGATCCGATCAAGCTCCCTCTGACCACAATCGGGAGCACCCGCAGCCAGCAGGAGGTTCCACTCGCGCTCCACTGAAGTCGATGTCGCGAGATAGCTGGCGGATGAGGAGAGTTCCGGATTCACGGAGGTGAGCCATCTTAGCAGGCGGAAGGACCGCCCGAAGTACTCGACCTCGATAAAAGATCATAACTATCGCTAAATTAAAGAGAAAAGCCGAGCGCGATGCATCCTGGCATCTGAACCCTTTCCTCATGAGAAGTTACTCCCGTCACTTGTCCCTCCTTATCTCGCTAATCCTCACGACCTCGCTTCTGTCACACTAGCAAGTTGGAGTCGACGCAAAGCGCGCCGCCCCATGAAGATTGACCGATGGAAATTTTGACACCGAGAGCAGCCCGGCGCAGCACCCGTGTTCGCGTGCAGATTCCCGTCACTGTGACCAGCATGGACCGGAGAAATCCGTTTTCCGCAACCTGTGACGCTCTGGTCGTCAGCGCGCAGGGCTGCGGACTCCGCGCATCGCAAGCCTTGCCCCTCGAAACTCCCATTCTGTTGAGCAACCTTCCCGGTGGCGCAAGCGCTTCTGCCCGCGTGGCC
>CAYOVU010000103.1:0-20299 GCA_964407505.1 uncultured Acidobacteriaceae bacterium
AGAGCCGGCGCTCCCGCCGTGCCAGTCTCGGAGAGCTTTAACGAAAGCCTTACCCTGACGTCAGTAGTGCCCGACGCAATCGCATTCAACCTCACATCCGTAGTGCCCACCACGGTCACGCTTACTTTGACGTCCGCGAACAATGCCGGCGGCGGCAATACCGTCTATAACGGGACCATCACCGGAGGAACCGGCAATGCCTATGTCGGCGATACGGTAGTCATAGCGGGTTTTACCGGCACAAAAGACAACGGAACTTTCACCTGTACCGCTTCCACAGCGACCACCATCACCGTCAACAACGCAAACGGAGTCTTTCAGATGCACGGCGGTACGGCAACCGTGACCACTAGTACCGTCTACAACGGCACGATTACCGGAGGTACGGGCAATGCCTACGCCGGTAAAACCGTCATCGTAACGGGGTTTACGAACGCCGCCAACAACGGAACTTTCACCGCCACCGCATCCACCGCGACCACACTGACGCTCAACAATAAGGCTGGGATTGCAGAAACCGACCCCGGCACCGCCATGGTAAAGACAGGCACGAGCGCGGTCTACGTTGGAACAATTACTGGCGGAATCAATAACGGCTTTGCTGGAGATAGTTTCACCATTGCGGGCTTCACCAACGGCGGCAACAACGGAACCTTCACCTGCACTGCCTCCACGGCGACCACCCTTACGTGCCCGAACACCGCCGGGGTTGCGGAAACCAACGCCGGCACGGCGACCACTAACGCCACGTTTAACTGGGCGCAGGGAGCAATCCCGATCAACCCCAGCGTCGCCGATATCGGAGTTACTACGAGCGTAGGTAGCGCGATTTTTGTGGGACAAAATACAACGTACAACATCACTGTCACAAACAACGGGACATCCGCTGCGAACAGCGTGGTTTTGACTGACACATGGCCTACGAGTATCGCGGTGGTGTCGATCACGCCCAGCTCTGGGACGACTTGTACTGCCGCTCCTCCTCCGATTACGTGTACGCTTCCGACTCCTTTTGCCAGCGGAGCGACCGCAACGGTTGCCGTGGTCGTCAAGGCCGCTACCTCTGGAGCTTATGCCAACACTGCCACGGTCGCCGATTCCAACACTCCTCCCGATCCGAACACTGGCAACAATACATACGTGGCCGTGGCCACGGTGCAATCGGTCGCCTGCGCCGGAGTCTCACAAGCCGCTCCCGGAACCAACCTTACGGGAACTCTGAACACGTATTATCCAGGCACTGCAAACGTGGCTGCGGGCGCGCAGTCGATCCCGGTGGGGACGCCGACGGGAGCCGGTGCAGCCATCGCTACCGGCAATCTTCTGCTCGTCATCCAAATGCAAGACGCCAGCATCAATGACACGAATAGTGTCCTCTATGGCAATGGCAGCACTGGCCAGGGATTCACCACCCTCAACAGCGCAGGAAACTATGAGTTTGTCACTGCGACGGGTGCGATCAGTGGCGGGGCCATTCCAATTTCCGGAGCAGGTTCGGGCAACGGCTTGGTGTTTGCTTATCACGCTTCCGCAGCTTCTGCGACAGCTGGACAGAGCACATATCAGGTGATTGTGGTACCGCAATACACCACAGCTTCGTTCAACGCAACCACTCCGCCGGCCGCGCTCCCTTGGAACGGCTCCACGGGGGGAGTGTTAGTCCTCGACACTTCGAGCACGCTGACGCTGAATGGTGCAACCTTATCGGTCGACGGACTTGGTTTCCGCGGCGGCGCAGGAATGCAACTAAACGGCGGCGCGGGAGGTGCTGTTACAGATTTTCTACACGCTGCTCCAGCCGCTTACACCGGAGTTGTGGAAAATGGCGTGGATGCGACCAAGGGGGAAGGCATCGTTGGAACGCCGCTGTGGGTTGAGTCCGGCGGAACGTACTTGAAGACCACGACCGACTACCCCAGCGGAACAGCAGGCACCGATGGTAGTAGCGCGCGCGGCGCGCCGGGAAATGCCGGCGGCGGCGGCACGGATGGCGATCCCGCAGCCAACGATCAGAACGCTGGCGGCGGCGGCGGCAGTAACGGCGGCGCTGGAGGCTTTGGCGGAGACTCGTGGAATACAAACCTCAGTGTTGGCGGCGAAGGCGGTACGGTTTTTCCCGCCACGATCAATCGTGTTGCCATGGGCGGCGGAGGAGGCGCAGGCACTCGCAATAACTCTGACGGCGATACTCTGGCCAGTTCCGGCTCGGCCGGCGGCGGCATCATCATTATTCGAACCTACGGACTCAACGGCACAGGGACGCTTAGTGCCAACGGATTAAACGCATATAACGGCACTGCCAACGATGCGGGCGGCGGCGGCGGTGCGGGTGGAAGCATCATAGTTCTCTCTGCTAACGGCGGCGAGAGCGGATTAACCGTCAGCGCGAACGGCGGCAATGGCGGGAACGCATGGGCTTCGCAGGGATATTCTCTCGGCAATCGTCACGGCCCCGGCGGCGGTGGCGGTGGCGGTGTGCTGCTGATTTCCGCTGCTCCTGCCAGTGTCAGCCTCGCCGGTGGCACAAACGGACTCACGTTAAATCCGGGCGTTCCCTATGGATCGACGCCGGGTACAGCCGGCACTGTAGTGACAAATGCCTCCATCTCACAGACTTCCGGCACGCAGTCGGGCGCGCAATGCACTCCGGACATGACGCTCGGGAAGAGTCACGTTGGAAACTTTACCCGCGGACTAACAGCTAGTTATACGATTCCGGTTTCTAACCTTAGCCCTTACGGGATTACCAGCGGTACTGTTACAGTCAACGATACCTTGCCTCTTGGTTTAACTCCGACCAGTGCCAGTGGCACAGGGTGGTCTTGCGGGATTGCCTCGCAGACTGTTAGTTGCGTTGATTCCAATGTGCTTGCCGCGAATAGTTTCTATCCTTCGATCACGATCAACGCGAATGTAGCGCCAACCGCACCCTCTACCGTAACGAATACTGCGCTGGTCAGTGGTGGAGGCGAGATCAACCTCTCGAATGACAGCGCCACAGACATAGCTACGGTGGTTTCCGTTGCCGATCTAAGTGTGACGAACGCCGCGTCACCAGATCCGGTTGCTGCAGGCGGCAGCATCATCTATACGCAGATCGTCACCAACAACGGTCCCAGTGCCGCCGACAACGCGGCCTTGGTCGAAGCTGTTCCTGCAAATACGACATTCCTTTCAATCGCCGCTCCAGCCGGCTGGACCTGTGTTACTCCTGCTGTCGGTGCCACCGGTAACGTTGTATGTACTAATCCAAGCATGGTGGGAAGTACCGCGGCCACATTCACGATGTTAGTAAAGGTAAATTCGGGGGTCGCTAACGGCACGGTAATTACTAATACCGCTGCAGTAAGTTCTTCGGTGAGCGATCCGAACTCTGTTAATAACACCGCCAGTGCGTCCACCATAGTAGGGACCACGGCGCAGGCAGAAATGACAGTCACCAACTCTGCGTCGCCAAACCCTGTGGTCGCAGGGACCGACATCACTTATACACAGAATGCCACCAACGTGGGCACCGCCACCGCGACGAATCCGACGATTACCGACACTACTCCTCCCAATACGACATTCGTATCGATTTCCGTTCCGCCAGGAACTACATGCTCTCCTCTGGCTGTGGGTGCCACCGGTTCCATCACCTGCACAGCTCCGGCTGCCCCAGCGGGCTCAAGTGGCACGGTGCAGTTCGTCGTGCAAGTTGCGGCCGGTACGGCCAGTGGAACGGTTATCACCGATACGGCAACGGTCAACTCCACTAATCAAGCTTTTGGAGCCAACTCAGCCATTGCAACTGATGTAGTGGCCACATCCGGTCAAGCCGATCTCGCCTTGAGCACGGCGGCGACTCCGCTCACCGTTTACCCCGGCAATGACATCACTTATACGCAAACCGTCACTAATAATGGCCCCGCTGCGGCAACGGGAGTTACTTTCACTGAAGCGATTCCAGCCAATACAACATTCGCTTCTGTTGCCGCTCCCGCCGGATGGTCTTGTACGACGACTACGTCCGTGACCTGCACGAACCCAAGCCTGGCTTCCGGCACGTCCGCTAACATCTCAGTTGTTGTGAGCCTCGCCTCAACAGTATCGGCAGCGACTATAACTGCGAATTCTTCAGTATCCTCGTCGGGAACCACGGACCCTTATTCAACCAATAACAGCACAACTGTGGTTACCAATGTAGCTGCGGTCTGTGACTTGGCGGTGACCAACAGTGGCACGCCAAATCCAGTCGCAGTCGGCGGAACGATCACTTACACCCAGGTTGTGACGAATACCGGTCCCAGCAACTGCACCACGGCGACCCTGACGGAACCTTATCCGAACAACACGACCTTTGCCTCACTCGCTTCCGCACCTGCGGGTTGGACCTGTACTACAACGAGTCCGATCAGCTGCACAAATCCTAGTGTAGCGCCAGGTTCGAGCACGACTTTCACGCTGAAGATGACGGTGAGTGCGGGCAGCGTGCCAATTGTAGATACCGTTACGGTCGCCAGCGCTACTCACGATACGAACTTGGCCAACAACACAGCCACGGTGACGACAGGGGTTTCGATTGCTGGCGATGCAGATCTGAGCATTTCTAACTCAGGAAGTCCAAATCCGGTGACGGCCGGCAACAATATCACTTATACCCAGACCGTAATCAATGGCGGACCTGCAGCCGCGACTACCGTCAATCTGACGGAAACGCTTCCCACGGGTACAACGGCAGTGTCGTTGACGGGCTCGGCGGGGTGGACGTGTAATCTTGGGACACTCACTTGCACCATCGGCAGTCTCGCAGCCAATGCCACCGCAAGCTTTAGCTTCGTGGTAGGTGTGAGCGCTACCGCAACTGCCGGATCGACGATTACGCAAACCGGCTCGGTTTCCTCATCGACGACCGATGCGAATCCAGGAAACAACAGCGCTTCCGCCAGTGTAGTGGTTGCTGGTTCCGCCAATCTTTCAATTAGCAATACCGCAAGTCCAGTTCCGGTGCAGGCCGGCAACAACATTACGTACACGCAAGTTCTAACCAACTCCGGGCCGAGCTCCGCGGCCACGGCAACCATCACCGAGGTCACGCCGCCAGGCACCACTTTCAGTTCCATCACCTATCCAGCGGGATGGTTGTGCACCTATCCGACTCTGGGCAGTACCGGGACCATCACCTGCACCAACCCCAGCTTCGCCGTTGGCACCGCCAGTTTCTCGGTCGCGGTGACCGTCAACGCAACAGCTACGCCTGGAACCGCAATTAACGATACGGCAACTGTAACTTCTTCGACCACGGATCCCAACTTAGCAAACAACAGCGCGACCGCGGCAGACGTTGTCGCGCTCGCGACCCAAGCCGATCTGATCACGACCAATACCGCCGTACCTACTACTGTCGCCGCAGGAAGCAATGTAACTTACACCCAAACCGTAACCAACAACGGCCCCGCGGCGGCAACAACCGTGACCTTCACGCAGACCACGCCGCCCAACACAAACTTCCAATCAATGACGCCACCCGTGGGATGGACATGTTCTCCTCTCACGGCGGGGACAGCAGGCACCATCACCTGCACGGATGGCAGCAATCTCGCTCTCAATGCCAGCGCCACGTTTACTTTAATTTTGCAGGTAAATTCCGGAACGGCATCGGGAACGAATATTGCGGAAACGGCTGCGGCCTCGGCGACCAACATCGTTCCGAATTTGACGAGTAACAGTGCCACCGCGACGGTTGTTGTCGAGAACGCAAATAGCGCGGACATGGCAATCGTGAAGACCGGTTCACCGAGCCCTACAGTAGCTGACGGCGATCTTCTGACTTACACCCTCACCGTGACGAATAATGGTCCCGCGACCGCAACGAATGTTACGGTGATTGATCCTTTGCCTTCAAATGTGAGTAACCCCGTACTCTCATACACTCAGGGCAACTGCTCGGCCGCAGAAAACACGGTCACCTGTCAACTTGGCAGCATGACAAGTGGAGCAACAGCAACCATTACGATCGTTGTGCTGGCAGGGGCACCTGGTATGGCTGTGAATACAGCCACGGTTAGCGCGGAGCAGAGTGATCCGAACGGCGCGAACAATTCTTCCACCTGGCCGGAGACCATAACGGCTGCGACCCAAATTCAGCTTCAGTCTTTTTCGGCGCAACAGAGTAGGGACAAGAACGGGGCCAATCGCGTCGTGCTGTTGTGGAAGACCGGCGGGGAAGCGCACAATCTTGGATTCAATATTTACCGGGAACAAGCGGACGAGCGCATCCAGCTGAATTCTTCCCTGATCGCCGGATCCGCGCTGCTCATGAGGGGGGCGCTACCTAAGCATTCGGGCAAGACTTACTCGTGGATCGACTTGTCCGCAGGTGCAGGTGGTGCGTACTGGCTTGAGGATGTGGACGTAAACGGCACTCGAACGTTGCATGGACTCGTAACTGCAGAAGCCACCGCCAGTGCCCAGCGGTCGTCGCAGCCAACTGCGGATACGACTCTGATGTTGAGTCAACTGAATCAGGTCCAACCCGCGGCAGGCGCTAGTGAAGCGAGTCATCCGGCAGAAAATGTATTACGAAACTTCCACCCCACGATTACGCAGCAGCAAAAGCAATTTGAACTAGCGGCTCATCCTGCGGTCAAGATCGCGGTAAAGCACGAGGGGTGGTATCAGATTACGCAGCCGGAATTGATTAAGGCAGGATTGGATCCGAATGTCGACCCCGCGCTTTTCCACCTTTACACAGAAGCGATCGAGCAGCCGATTCAGGTAATGGGCGCATCCGCTGGCCCCGGTGGTTTCGGACCACAAGCAACGATCGGGTTTTATGGAACTGGAATCGACACACCATACACCGGCACAAGAATTTACTGGCTCGCTACCGGCAATACTCCGGGACAACGGATTCAGCAACTGCCGCCATCGACTGGCTCAAACCAGCCTGACGCTAGCTTCCCATTTACAGTGGAGTTTACTCCCCATACAACCTACTTTGCCGCACTGACTACTTCGAACGGCAATAACTTCTTTGGACCGTTGGTTTCGACTACTCCTGTGCAGCAGACTATGCAGGTGCCTCACCTTGACAGTAACTCAACTGAACTGGCCAAGCTCGAGGTGACGCTGCAAGGGATAATTCTCGCCGTGCCGCATGATGTCACTGTCGCGCTGAACGGCACTACGCTCGGCGACCTGGCCTTTACAGGTCAAGTTCAAGCTACCTTCCGGGCGATCTTACCTCCGGGCCTTTTGCAGGAAGGACCTAACATCGTCACTCTTACATCGCAAGGCGGGGAGTACGATACCAGCTTGGTCGAATCGATTCGGATCAAGTATCAGCATTCGTACGTCGCGGACACGAATCGGTTGATTTTCACAGGAAGGGCTGGGGATGAGCTAAAGGTAACTGGCTTCACCACTGCTCCAACGGTCGTGTTAGATATTACAGATCCGAACCAGCCGGTGGAACTTACTCCTCAAGTAATGTCGACTACGGGTTCGAAGAGCGCTGGTTATGCGCTCGATGTCCAAGTACCGTGGCCGACCAATAACTTGTCCGACGCAGGACCACGTACGTTGTTGGCCCTGACGAACGACCGTGTTGAGACTCCGCCTGGAATTCGGCAGAACCATCCGTCTCATTGGCACGATCCTCTGTCGGGTGGCAAGATCGTCATCGTTTCGGCTACGAGTTTTGCGGGCGCGCTGCAGCCGCTGGTTGCCGCACACGAAGCGGCGGGTCAGTCAACTGCGGTAGTGTCAGTCGATGACTTGTATGACGAATTTAACTTTGGGGAGCACAGTCCGGGCGCAATCAAGAGTTTCCTGCGAACGGCGGTCAAGGCGTGGCATACAGCGCCACAATATCTACTGCTCAACGGTCGAGCATCGCTCGATCCTCGCAATTATTTGGGATTCGGCCACCTGGACTTTGTGCCGACAAAGATCGTACCCACATCCAGCCTGATGACCGCATCGGACGACTGGTTCTCTGACTTTAACGATAGCGGCATGCCGACGATTGCAACTGGGCGCTTGCCGGTGAGCACGACGGACGAGGCTACTTTGGTCGCCAACAAGGTTGCCACTTACGAAGGCAAATCGACGAATGGTCCGTGGACGTCGCAGGCCTTAATGGTCGCCGACGAAAATGATACTGAGAACTTTACAAAAGATAGTCAGCTTGTGCAGGCTCAGTTACCCTCCACACTTCAGGTCACTGAAGTTTTCGTCACGACGACGGGCATTACTGCTGCCCGCCAAGACATTCTTGCCGCCATTAACTCCGGGCAGTTATTGGTGAACTATGCAGGCCATGGTTCCGAAGAGCAGTGGTCGGGCTCGGATCTGTTCGATAACTCAACGGCAACCTCGTTGACAAACGGCTCATCCTTGCCAGTCTTTCTTATCATGGACTGTCTCAATGGTTTCTTCCAGGATGTATATGAAGAATCTCTGGCAGTAACTCTCATGCTCGCTCCGAATGGAGGTGCCGTCGCGGTCTTAGCCTCGAGCAGCCTGAACCAGGCTCCGCCGCAGACGAATTTCGATAAACTGGTGGTGCAGAACGCCTTTAATTCTCCGCAGCTAGCTGTGGGCGATGCCATTCTTAAAGCAAAATTCGGTATCACCGATATCGGCGTTCGCAAGACGTTCATTCTGTTTGGCGATCCATCGATGCAGATTAAAATGCCGGGTACGAGTCCGGCACACTAAACAATGCATCGTGTTTATGCGCGGACCATATCCTCCGCGACGGCGGCTCGGCGCAAAGGCTCCGCAATCGCCTTCATGACTTTCTCGAAGCCTGCAAAATCGAGAGACTGGGCTCCGTCGGAAAGCGCGCGCTCCGGGCAGGGATGTACTTCAATGATTAATCCATCCGCTCCCACTGCGACTGCGGCACGCGACACCGCGGCAATCAAGCTTTGCTTGCCGGTGCCGTGTGAGGGATCGGCAATAACTGGCAGATGAGAAAGGTCGCGCGCTAGGGCTACGGCGGCGAGGTCGAAAGTGTTGCGCATCTCCGTCTCAAAGGTCTTTATGCCGCGCTCACACAGTACAACTTCGCTATTTCCGCCGGAGAGCAGGTACTCCGCGGCTAGGAGCCATTCTTTCACGGTTGCGGAGGGTCCGCGCTTCAAGAGTATCGGCTTCTTCACTGTTGCCAGCCGGCGTAGCAGTGCGAAGTTCTGCATATTGCGTGCTCCCACCTGCAGCATGTCCACATGTTCACAGATGATCTCCACATCTTCGGTGCTCATCACCTCCGTGACCACTGGAAGGCCGGTCTGATCGCGGGCTTGGCGCAGAATTTTCAGCGCCTCCAAGCCGAGCCCTTGAAAGTCGTAGGGAGAGGTTCGCGGCTTGTACGCGCCACCGCGAAGCATGGTTGCCCCAGCACGCTTGATGGCATGAGCAGTGCTCAGTAGCTGCTCTGGAGACTCCACGGAACAAGGACCGGCGATAATCACCACTCCGGGCCCGCCGATGCGCACCCCGCCCACATTCACGATCGACCGCTCCGGCTTGACCTGGCGACTGACCAATTTGAAGGGCTGCGCGATGGCGACCACATTATCCACGCCTGGTGCCACTTGCAGGGCTTCGATTTCGTTACGGCGTCCATTGCCCACAGCGGCGACAATCGTGCGCTCCACTCCGCGAGTAACGTGGGGTTGGTAGCCCGCCTCGCGGATGCGCTCAATGATGTGGCTGATCTGCTCTTCCGTTGCTTTCTCCGACATGTTGACGATCATTGGTTCGATCTCCTTGTCATCTCTGCAAAATGGTTGTACAAAAAATAAAAGCCGCGATTTGCAATCGCGGCTTTTGGCTGAAACTTGCTCGAACCTAGGCGATCATGGCAGATTCGATCTCCTCGCAAGCGTCGCCGCAGCCGCTACTCTGAACCAGCAGTAGCGAAACGGCACGGTAAACGAGGTAAGAAGTGTCATAAAGGCTATTCAGAGTTTGGCAATCCGGAATCGCTGCGAAAGCCGATCCTAACTATTGTATCGAACTAGCGGTCGCCGAAAATACATTGTTAGCGTTCGATCCGATCAGTCGCACAGTGCCTACCACCAGAACCAGAATCACGGCCAGCATTACCGCATACTCCGCAATATCCTGACCTGCATCTTCCAACCAAAGTCTATGTATGAATTCAGACATCTCTCCCCTCCAATTCGATGTACGTTTCCCAACAAGAAAGGAAGAACTGCAATCGTTGCAGACATAATGCCGCAGCCTGGGACGCTTGTCAAATCGCGCGGTTCAGGATATTGAAGATAGTTTATTAGAATCTTTCGGAAACTGTTGTGCTGGGGAGCGCGCGCTGGACAAGTTGCTGGGCGGACCCCTGAGCATACTGCAATACACGACCGGGAAATAGTCCCAAGTAGAGGGTCACAATAACACAAACCGCGAGCGCCAGACGCGCGGCAAGCGGAACCGGAGTGACTGGCACTGGTTTTCCCGGCTCGCGCATGTACATCATCACGATGATGCGCAGATAATAGTAGGCTCCTACGCCGCTGTTAATGACGCCAATAATCGTGAGCCAGATCAAGTTGGCTTTTATCGCCGCGCTGAACACGTAGAACTTGGCAAAAAATCCGCCGGTCATCGGAATACCGATCAACGAAAGCAAAAAGATGGTAAGCGTCGCCGCCAGCAGTGGGGAAGTGCGGCCTAACCCTTCGTAGTCTTCAAGGGTCACATAACGCTCTCCGGCATTCGCGAAGTGGCTCACCACGGCAAATGCGCCAACGTTCATAGTGGCGTAGGCAGCGGTGTAGAACATGGCCGCCGAGGTTCCGAATGCAGGCGCGGCAGCGAACGCCATTAACAGATAACCGGCATGAGCGATGGAGGAATATGCCAGCAGTCGCTTCACATTGTTCTGCACAAGCGCGCCCACGTTGCCCAAAGTCATGGAGAGCGCGGCCGATACCCAGATCAGCCAGAGCCTGCCGGGCACATTGACGACGAACATTACGCGCAACAGAACGGCAAACGCCGCTGCCTTGGGCGCGGTGGACATAAAACCCACAATCGGCGCCGGTGCGCCCTCGTAAACGTCCGGGGTCCAGATATGGAACGGAGCGGCAGCCACTTTGAAACCCAAGCCCACGAACATAAGTGCCACCGCGATGAACGCGAGAAGCGGAATCGGCCCAGTCAGTAACGTGTTGCTGATTTGATCGATATTGGTCGAGCCAGTCGCGCCAAACATCAGCGCCACTCCGTAGAGAAAGAAGGCAGTGGCAAATGATCCGAGCAAGAAATATTTCAGAGAAGATTCTGCGCTCGCTGCCTCGTGCCGGCGAAATCCCGTCAAGATATAAGAAGAGATAGAAGAGATCTCAAGCGCGATAAAAATCAGAACCAGTTCCACCGCTGATGACATCAGCGCCATGCCTGCCACGCCGAATAGGATCAGAGCGTAGTATTCTCCGGCGCGGATCCGCTGCACGGCCATGTATTCGTATGAGGTGAGGATGACGGCAGCGGCGATCGCTATGACGAGCACGTGGAAGAAGATGCTGAAGCCATCCACTTTCACCATGTTCCAAAAAGCCAGCCCCGGAGACTGTGCCATGAACCATGTTGCTGCGATTCCCGACAGCGATCCCAGAAAGGCGATGGTTCCAAGTAGCTTCTGACTTTTTCGTTCGTCGAGAAGTGGCTCAAGCAACATTACGACCATCCCGAAAGAGCACAGAACAATCTCCGGCAGGATGCGGACGTAATCGGCGTTTTGCGGAAGAGTTTGCGGAAAGGTGGAAGCAACGATTACGCTCAGCGCCTCAGCGGTCATTGTTTCGATGATCATTGTCCGATCACCCGGCTCGCAACCCGAACGAATGGAGTGAGCGCGACCTGAACCGCAGGATCGATTGCCTTCAGCCATAAAATGGGCACGACACCCATCACCAGAGCTGCAGCCGCGCAGGGCCACACGGCCAGCTTTTCGAATCCTGACAGATCGCTAAGAGAAGTATTTTTTGACTGCGTGATTTTCCCGTAGAAGACGCGCTGATACATCCAAAGCAGGTAAACCGCACTCCAGATGACGCCGGTAGCGGCCAGGATCCCGTAAACTGGCCTGGCCTGGAATGCGCCGCTCATTACCAGAAATTCGCCAATGAAACCGTTCAATAGAGGCAAGCCCGCCGACGCCAGCACGATCACTAAATACGACGCGGCATAAACCGGCATAGGCGTGGCCAGTCCGCCGAACTCGCCGATTTCGTAGGTGTGCCGGCGCTCATGCAGAGCGCCCGCCAGCATGAAGAGCCCTCCAGTTGAAATTCCGTGAGCCAGCATCACGAACATCGCGCCATCAAGTCCTGCCTGAGTGAAGCTGAAGATGCCCAGGACCACGAATCCCAAATGGCTGACCGAGGAGTATGCGATCAGCTTCTTCATGTTGGGCTGCACCATCGCAACGAGAGCGCCGTAGATGATGCCAATCAAGGCGAGCGCCATGACCCAGGGAGCATTACGCCGCGCTTGCTCCGGAAACAGGCCTAGATTAAAGCGCAGCATTCCGTACGTACCCATCTTGAGCAGGACCCCGGCCAGCAGGACCGAACCTGCCGTGGGCGCTTCCACGTGAGCATCGGGCAACCATGTGTGAAACGGAAAAAGAGGAACCTTGACCGCAAATGCCAGGAAGAAACCGAGGAAGAGCCACTGCGCGGCAGCCGGGAACTGCGGCACAGCGTGGCGCGCAATCTGATCGCGAATCTCAACAAAATCAAAACTGCCGGTATGCGCGTAAAGCCAAAGGATCGCCGCCAGCATGAACACTGACCCGATCATCGTGTACATGAAGAATTTCACCGCGGCGTAGACCTTACGTTCGTGGCCGAACATTCCGATCAGCAGCGCCATCGGGATCAGCGTGGCTTCCCAGAAGAAGTAGAAGAGAAACAGATCGAGAGATGTGAAGACGCCGATCAGGGCTGTTTCCAGAATCAGCAGCAGAATAAAAAATTCCTTAGTCCGCTCGTGAATCGACTTCCAGGAAATCAGCACGCACAAAGGCGTGAGAAATGTCGTAAGCACCACCAGCCACAGCGAAATTCCGTCGATCCCCATGTGGTAGTGGATATTCGGGGACGAAATCCACTGCTTATCAATTTCGTAGCGAAATCCGCTATCAAAATAGCCCGGCCGGTGAAAATAAACCGGGAGATGGAGAGACAGAACGAACGTCAGTAACGGAACTGCGAGCGCAAAGATTCGAATGTCGCGGTCGCGGCGAGGAAAAAGCATCAACAGCAATCCACCCGCGAGAGGAGCAAATGTCACCAGCGTAAGAATAATGGACCGGAGATCGTCGACGCCGCTCATCTCACTCCCATCCAAATCATGAACGCAATCACCAGAGCCGAACCTGCCGCGATCCAGCCGGCGTAGGAACGGATGTTCCCGGACTGCATGTGGCGAACTTCGTCAGAGGCGCGACGCGCTCCATCTGCAGAGTCATTCACCGACGCATCGATGACTTTCTGATCCACATCGTGCCAGAGAATTCGCGTCGAGCCGTCGATCAGCGGCTTGACGAAAAGAGCAGCGTAGAGTTCGTCGATGTAGTACTTGTGAACAATCGCTTGATAAAAACCGCCGAGCGAGTCGGCGATCTTCTGCGGAAGGTCTTCGCGCTTATGGTAGAGCAGATAAGCAAGGTAGAGTCCGAGGAAAGCCGCCGCGACTGAGACCAGCATAAGATAAAATTCGAGATGGCCCGCAGCTTCAGCTGCCGTTTCCGTGGCCGCAACCGCACCTGCCCGAAAAACGGGAGCGATAAAATTTTCAAACCGATTGCCGATTCCTACCCAACCTCCGACGAATGACAGCACCGCGAGGATTGCCAGCGGCACGATCATTACCATCGGGCTTTCATGAGGCAGGCCGTGCCCATCATTTTTATTGCCATGGCCGTGCGCGGAGCCGTGTCCATCGGCGGTTTCGACAGCTTCACCGCCGCGATAGTCTCCGAGAAACGTGAGGAACCATAATCGAAACATGTAGAACGATGTGATGAAGGCAGTGAGAACGCCGATCAGCCAGAAAATCCAGCTGCCGTGTTCGCTGCTGTACGCTCTCCACAGAATTTCATCCTTGCTGAAAAAGCCCGCCAGTGGGGGAATTCCGGCGATGGCCAGCGTGGCAATCGTCATCGTCAAGAATGTCCAGGGTGCGTAAAGGCGCAGCCCGCCCATCTTGCGCATGTCCTGCTCGCCGCCGACCGCATGAATCACCGAACCCGCACCCAGGAATAACAGGCCCTTGAAGAATGCGTGCGTCATCAAATGAAAAATTCCCGCCGAAAAAGCTCCCACGCCACACGCCATGAACATGTAGCCCAGTTGCGAAACAGTCGAGTATGCCAAAACCTTCTTGATGTCGGTCTGTGCGATGCCAATCGTGGCGGCGAAAAACGCAGTCAGCGTTCCGATGATTGCGACCACGCTGAGCGCGATCGGCGCGCGGTCAAAAATCACATGTGAGCGCGAAACCATGTAGACGCCCGCCGTCACCATGGTCGCGGCATGAATCAGAGCCGAAACTGGCGTTGGGCCTTCCATCGCGTCGGGCAGCCATATATACAAAGGAATTTGTGCCGATTTGCCGCAAGCGCCCAACATCAACAGAATGCCAATCGCTGTAAGCAGACCAGCGCCCATGGTTTCCGGGCCCAGCGGAACAACCCCCTGGAATACCGCATCGAAATTCAGCGTTCCAAAGTGCTGGATCAACAGGAACAGTGCAATTAGAAAACCGAAATCGCCGATGCGATTCACGATGAATGCTTTCTTGCCGGCGGATGCAGCCGAATCCTTCGTGAACCAGAACCCAATCAACAGATATGACGCAAGCCCCACGCCCTCCCACCCGATAAACATCAGCAGATAGTTGTTGGCCAGCACCAGCGTGAGCATGAAAAACATGAACAGGTTCAAGTAGCTGAAGAAGCGGTAGTAGCTGGGGTCGTCCCACATGTAGCCGACCGAGTAGATGTGAATCAGGAATCCGACTCCAGTTACCACCAGCAACATGACGAGCGAGAGTTGATCGAGATAGAAAGCGAAGTCGGCGCTAAAACTTCCCGCACGAATCCAGTGCGCCAGGTATTCCTCGTAGGGAAGTGATAGGGATGAAAACCGTACCGCAACCCACAAAGCCATGGCGAAGGCTGCGCCGCTGAAGAAGAGCGCGATCGTGGTCACAGCGGTGCGCGAAGATTTTTTCCCAAGGAAGCCGTTAATCGCCGCACCCGCCAGCGGCAGGATCGGGATTAGCCAGAGATTGAGGGACGGATTCATAATTTGAGCAGGTTCACCTGATCGACGTTTAAAGTCTCCCGCGTACGATAGACGGCGATAATGATTGCGAGGCCCACGGCTGCTTCCGCAGCCGCGACCACCATGACGAAGAAAACGAAAATTTGACCAGCCAGCGCGTGCCAGTGCGCCGCAAAAGCGACGAACGAAAGATTCACGCCGTTCAGCATCAGCTCAATCGACATAAAGATGCTGATGATGTTGCGCTTGATGATAAATCCCGCTACGCCGCAGGCGAAAAGGAACCCGCTGAGCAGCAAGTAATACGAGAGCGGCACGTAGGATGATGTCATCGCTCGCCCTCTCCCGCCGGCACTTCCGGCTTGCTGGCCAGCACCACCGCTCCCATGATCGCAATCAAAATCAGCACGGAGGTGACTTCAAAAGGCAGCAGAAAATCGTGAAAGAGAAGTTGAGCTATATCTCTCGGAGATCCCGGCAACGCACCGATTGGCACGGATTGCGTGCCGGAATGCCGCAGGACCACCCACGCCGTAAGCACGCTGCCGGTCAACATTCCCGGCACGCCAAGCAAAATTGCGATTCGACTTCCGCCGGTGTGTTCTTCTTCCCCGGCATTCAACAGCATGATGACAAAGACGAACAGCACCATAATTGCCCCGGCATAAACGATCACCTGCACTGCAGCTACGAATTCCGCACCGAGCAACAGATATTCGCCAGCCAGCGCGGCCATCACGGCGATCAGCGACAACGCGCTGTTAATCGGATGGCGCTGCGCGAGTAGATTGATCGCCCCTCCTACGCAGACCGCGCCGAACGCCAGAAATAAAATGAGATGAAAGTTCATGAAATCAGTACCTAGTTGCTAGTACCTAGTTGCTAGTAGAGTCCAAAGCCAACATTTGCTGGCAACTGGGTACTAGCTACTCGTAACTGTTTTTACCAGGCCACGGCAATTGCTGTCGCCACTAGATTGGCAATCGCGACCGGCAACAGAAACTTCCAGCCGAATGCCATCAGTTGATCGTAGCGGAAGCGCGGCAATGTCCCGCGCACCCAGATATAAAGAAAGAGAAATCCGAAAACCTTCGCGCCAAACCAGAACAACGGTAGTACTGCCTGAAGCAACGCAGGCCCGAACAGCGGTCCATGCCAGCCGCCCAGAAACAATAGCGTGGCCACGCAAGCCACCGTGATCATGTTTGCGTACTCCGCCATGAAGTAGCTGGCAAACTTCATGGCGCTGTATTCGGTGTGGTAACCAGCGACCAGCTCGGTTTCAGCTTCCGGCAGGTCAAACGGAATTCGATTGGTCTCCGCATACGCTGCGGTTAGATAAATGAAGAATCCAATGAACTGTCCGTGAAAAATATTCCACCGCGGAATGAAACCTAGAAAATGCCCGCCCTGCGCATCCACAATCGTGCGAAGGCTAAGACTGCCAGACTGAATGATGACCCCAACCAGCGAAAGTCCAAGCCCAATTTCGTAACTTACCATCTGCGCGCTGGCGCGAAGTCCGCCGAGCAAGGAATATTTGCTGTTCGAGGACCAGCCCGCCAGCGCCACACCATACACGCCGAGTGACGTCACGCCGAGAATCATCAGCAGCCCAATGTTGACGTCGGTAATTTGCAGCGGAATGCTCAAACCGAAAATCGTCACCGAGTTGCCGAACGGAATGACGGCAATTGAAGTTAGCGCAAAAGTTACCGCCATCAGCGGTGCCGCTAAAAATAGCGGCTTATAGACGTGCGGCGGCGTCAGATCTTCCTTGAACAGGAGCTTGATCCCGTCGGCCATCGGCTGCAAAAGTCCGAACGGCCCCACCCGCGTGGGTCCCCAACGATTTTGCATATGACCGACAACTTTGCGTTCCAGCCAGACGGTGTACGCAACTGCAGTGAGCAGTACGATCAGCACGATCAGCGACTTGATCACCGACACGATTATGAAAACGCCAACTGACAATGCGCCTGTTTCCTCTCCTGGCTGCCCTTGACAAAACAGCGCTCAAACCCTTGTTTCAAAAAAACTGAATCAGTCCGCCGCAACCTCTGCAGGCTTGATCTCATGACTCTCGATCACCGACTTCAACGCGCGTGAATACTTCCCAAGCGTTCCGGAACTGAAGAGATTATCGTTCGCCGGGGCGATCGAATCCGTGCTGTGCGCGGCTCCCGGTCCTGCATGCTCAAGCGACGTATGCTGACTGTTTCCAGCCAGCAGGTTCATGCGGGAGACATCGTAGCCCGGGACCAATCGTTGAATTTCGTCTAGAATCGCCGTCGCATCGAACGGACTCATCTTAGGCTCCAGCCCGTGAGCCTCAAGCCAAACCGCATGACGGTCGGCTTCTCCTGATTGCGCTCCGCGAGACTGCCCCATGTCCGCATACGTGCCGCCGCCGAAAGGCACGAGTTTGCGAACCTCTACACCCATGGCGTCGGCGATGCGGACAATCATTTCGAAGTCCGCCTTCGTTCCCGTAACCTCTCCAGCTTTCTTGACCAGTTGCAGGTCGCCGCAAGTGTTGGTGAACGTCCCGGATTTTTCGTATGCGTTCGCCGCGGGCAACACCACGTCAGCCATCACCGCCGTCTCGGTCAGGAACATATCCTGCACGACGACGAAGCTCTTCGAGAATGCGAAAGGATCGATATTCAACCGGCCAATGGGGTTCGAGCCGACAACATAAACCGCGTTCAGCTTGCCCGCTTTGGCGGCATCGACGATACCGGCAAGATCGAGGCCGGCAGCCTGTGGGATTTCTCCCCATTCCTGATGAAACGGGCTGTTCTTGGCCACGGGGTGATATCCCGGCAGCAGATCGGGATACAAACCCATATCGGCTGCGCCGCGAGAATTGGCATAGTCGGCGAGACAAAGAAACTTGGCTCCTGAGATCGTCGAGCCAAACTTTACGAGATCGACCAGACTCTCTCCGCGAAGTTCAGAACCGAAAATGATGACTAGATTCTGTTCGGCACGAAGCTTGTCGCGCAATGCGATCCACGCGTCTTTGTTCATGGATTCACTGACTAACGCATCAGCGGAGGAATCGTTTCCGGCCAGGAAAGCGGCGACCTGTCCTTCCGCCCCAGCGGAGATCTGTGTGAAGCCCGTCGCCTGCCGCCGCAATTTGATCGGGCTGGAATTAATTACGTGGAGTCGCGCCCGATGCAAGCGGACGTTGTTGCGAATCTGCCAGGCCAGTAGCGGATGCTGCTCGGTCGGATCGTTCCCAATCAGCAGAATCGCCGGCGCGGTGAAGACATCTGCCATGCTGGCGGTGGCGTTGGTTTTGCCTCGCAACGCCGCCGTTAGGGCAGGGAAGTCCGCCGTGCGATGGTGGTCGACATTGTTCGTCTTGAGAACGACGCGGGCAAACTTCGAGAGCAGGTACGCTTCTTCGTTTGTGATGCGTGTCGATCCGACCACGCCAATCGACGCCCCACCATCGCGGTCGCGAACTTCGGCAAACTTTTTCCCAATCAACTCGAAAACTTCTTCCCAAGTCGATGGCGTCAGCTTGCCTGCTTTGCGAATCAGCGGCCGCGTCAGCCGTTCTTCATGGTTTGCGAAATCGAATGCATACCGGCCCTTGATGCAAAGAAAATCTCCGTTGGTACCGCTCTTGTCGCGATTGTCGCCGCGGACAATCTCCATGCCGGTGTCCGCTCGCCGGACGCCTAGCGTCGTCTTGCAGCCATCACCGCAGTGCGTGCAGATCGTGCCCACGTGCTTCATCTCCCACGGACGCGTTTTGTAGCGGTACGCGCCGGAGGTGAGTGCGCCAACCGGACAAATATCGATGCACATGCCGCACTCTTCGCACTCCAGGTGATCCTCTTTATTAGGGGCGATAATCGAACTGACGCCGCGATTCTGGATGCCAAGCGCCCACACATCCATACCTTCGCCGCAAACGCGCACGCAGCGGTAGCAGAGGATACAGCGCGGCCGGTCGAAAAACACCACAGGCGACCATTGCTGCTCGTCTTTGTGATTCTTCGCCTCCATGAACTTCGATTCGGCGGCGCCGTAGGAGAAGGTCATGTCCTGCAATTCGCACTCGCCGCCCGCGTCGCACACCGGGCAATCCAGAGGGTGATTGCCCAGCAGCATTTCCAGCATCGACTTCCGCGCCTGCTTGATCTCATCGCTGTCGGAAGTGACGATCATGCCTTCGCCTATTACTGTCGTGCACGCGGTCTGCAGCTTCGGCATCTTCTCGATCTTCACCAGGCACATGCGGCACGCGCCCTGCAGAGAGAGGTTGGGGTAATAGCAAAACGAAGGCACTTCGATGCCCGCGCTCTTGCAGGCTTCGATAAGCAGCGTCCCTGCGGGAGCCGTGACCTTCTTGCCATCGACTGTGAGTGTTACGTCAGCCATAAGAATTGAGCGATTGAGTGATCGGGTGATTGTGCGATCGAAAACCTAGCTATCTGTCGGTTTTAGATTTTCAATCACAAAATGACCCGATCACCCAATGACTCAATGTACTCAGTGTGCCATCGCCGGCACTTCTTCTACCGCGCCTTGCTTCTCGTAGGGACACGGTCTACCTTCCAAATGGTCCTCAAACTCTTTTCTGAATTTTTTCACGAAAGCGATAGTCGGCATCGCGGCCGCATCGCCCAGCGGACAAAACGTCCGTCCCAGCATGTTTTCCGCCAGATACTGCATATTGTCGATATCTTTCATCAGGCCGCCGCCACGATGAAAGCGAATCAGCGTCTTCTCCAGCCAATCTGTGCCTTCGCGGCACGGGATGCACCAGCCGCAGCTCTCATGTTTATAAAATTTCATCGTCCGCAGGGCGAACTTAACGATGCACTGCGCGTCGTCAACCACAACCACTCCGCCCGAACCCAGCATCGATCCTGCTTTCGCCACCGAATCGAAATCCATGGCGACGTCGATTTCATCAGCCCTTAACGCCGGACACGACGCCCCACCCGGCACCACCGCCTTCAGTCCGCGCC
>CAYOVU010000104.1:0-14011 GCA_964407505.1 uncultured Acidobacteriaceae bacterium
ATTCTCATATCCCGGAAAAACGTCACTCAGATTCTTGTTCCCCAAGTGCCGCGTGACCGCCTCGCCGAGCACCTGCCGAAAATCGGTAGTCAGCGCCAGATCGCGGCCTTCGTAAAGCTGCGACTGATCGAGGCCGGGCCAACGTCCGTAGACCTTGCCGCCTTTCACAGGGCCGCCTAAAACGAACATCACGTTGGCGTGGCCGTGATCGGTGCCGCGATTGCCATTTTCGCGCGCTGTGCGGCCGAATTCCGACATGGTCACAACCGCGGTATCTTCGCCGAGGTCGCCGAGGTCGGTCCAGAAAGCGGAGATCGATTGCGAGAAGTCGCGCAGCACATTGGCGATCTGGCCTTCGGTCGCGCCTTCGTTCACGTGATGGTCCCAGCCCCCGATGTCGGCGAATGCCACCTGCACGCCGAGGTTCGCTTTGATGAGTTGGGCGAGCTGGCGCAGGCTGTCGCCGAAGCGTCCCTTGGGATAATCAGCGCCAAACGCAGGCTTGTACTGCGATGGGTCCGCTGACTTCAACATCTTCACCGCATCGAAAGTTTCTTCGCCGGTACCGTGAAGCACGGTGTCGACGGAATGGTTATACATTGCTTCGAACGCACTCGCTGCCGGCGAAGGTTTGGGATTGCGCCCGCCGACCGAAAAGTCGTTGATGTTGTTCATGGCAATGGCCGGCTCAAGACCGCTCAGAATGCGGGGAATCGAAGGCCCCATCGCGATGGCTTGAAAGGGAGATTTCTGCGCGGGACGAGGCAGGCCGCGAAGCGAGCGATTGAGCCATCCGTCCTCCGTGCCCTTTACGCCGGGAGTGCCGGATTCCATGAAGTCCTGTGCGTCGAAGTGGGAGCGGTTAGGGTCGGGCGAGCCTGAGGCGTGAACGATTGCGAGGTGACGCTGCTGCCAGAGCGGTTGGAACGATGCGAGCGAAGGATGCAGTCCGAAAAAGCCGTCGAGATCGAGCACCGCTTTGCGCGGAATGTTGATGCTGGGCCGCATCGCATAATATTGCAGCTCGGCGTGAGGAACGACGATGTTTAGGCCATCTGCGGCGCCACGCTGAAAAATTACGACCAGACGCTTGTTACGTGTACCCGGCTCAACCGCGCCCATGGCGGCACGCGCAAGAAAGCTGGGCACCGCTGCCGTGCCGACGACGGCCAGCGCGCTGTTACGAAGAAAAACGCGGCGAGTGATGGACATAAGAAAACGCTCCTGGCTGCTAGCTTCTGGCATCTAGCTTGTCGTGACGGTCGCGAAAAAACAGCCGCTCGCTCGAAGCCAGTAGCTATCTCTTCTGAAACTCTGGCGAACCCAACAGCAATCCCGCAATCGTGTTCACTTCCGGAGAACGCGATACATCCTCAGACTTGCGTTTTCCGGGTTTATTGTCTGGCTTCTGCTGACCGCCATTTCGCGTTGCGTCGATCTGCGCAGCGATGGAGTCATGGGTCTGCTTCGATACAGCGCCATCAAGCAGGTCGGCTTCCAGCTTGACGAGCGTTCCATTCGAATCAAGCGGTGCAGGATCGTTCCCGGTCAATCGAGCCACATCCAGCTTCATGCCTTTTACTTTGCCGCTAGTTAACGCTAACGCGAAATTCATGCGATTGAGCAACGCCGACGAGCTTACCCAGGTTTCCGCCTTCATGGAATATCCTGTCGGCGGCTGCGCGCCATAAAGCGGCATCCCCATATTGTTCAGCTGGCGGGTTAGGGGCAACGCATCGTCAACCTCCGCGCCAGTGGCGCGAACCGCCGATGCTACAAATTCGAGAGGTGTCTTTACCTTGTCGCGATAAGTTCCGTCATCCCAGAATTCAGAAGAATGGAACATCGTGCTCAGCACTTCGCGGATGTCGCCCTTTTTCTTTAAGAATGTTTTCGCCATGCGATCGACCAAAGCCGGAGGCGGATCGTCGGCGACGAAGCGTTCCGCGAGTTTCAGAGAGATAAAATGCGCGGTCTGCGGGCTGGTGGCCAAGCGGTGTAACAGCTCCAGGCCTTCGCCTTCGCCCTTGGGCTTGATGCGATGCCCGAGCACAACCTTAGGGCCAGGTTCGTGCATGCGGGGGTCGAATTTGAAGCCGCCACCGGCTGCTGGCTTGTCGAGGGTCCATCCTGTAAATACTTTTGCCGCTTCGGTAACGTCTTGCTGCGAATAGCCGCCGTTCACGCTGAGCGTGTGCAGTTCCATCAGCTCGCGGCCATAGTTCTCGTTGAGGCCGCTGTGACGCTTGTTTGGATTCGGCCGAGGCGGATAGCGGCGCGCGTAAGGATTCGGATGCACCGGAAGGCCCAGAGCCTGCGGAGAATCCGGACCTACGCTCAGCCAGTTGTCCAGATAAAACAACATTGCCGGACTCTTTGCCGTTGCCACGAGCAGGTCTTCGAACTTGCCGAGCACATGCGGGCGGATCACATCGCGCTCGTAACCAGTGAGCATGATGCGGTCAAGGCCTTTGTCGACGAAAACGTTGAAGTGGTTGAACCAGAAATCGGTCATTACCTCTTCAAACTGGCGCTCGCTATAAATGGCGCGCAAAAGCTTGGCCTGCGCCATTTCTCCAGTGACCACGCCTTGCGGGTTGTTCATGGCCAGCAAGGTTTCTTTCTGCTTCGGAGTCATGCCCTCGAGAAACTCCTGGCCCTTGCCGCCGCGCAGTGTATCGGCGAGGGTGAGCTGTTGCGGCAGCTTCATGCTGATGATTTTCTTGTAGCGCTGTTCCGGAGAAAAGTTCGGCAATTGCTGAACTTCGAGGTCGGCGTAGAGCTGTTCCTCGCGCAATCGCGCTTCCTCTTTTTCCGCTGCCGTGGCGGGCGCTGCTGACGCGGGAGTTGAAGGAGTTGAAGCCGACATTGCATTTTCGGCGTCGGCAGCAGCCCTGGGGTCGGAGTTCGGATTTGCCGCAGCATTGTTTTGAGCGGTGCTGGCATTGTCTACGGTCGAATTGGCCGCCATCGACGAACCATTCGCTGACGTCTTCCCTGACATGTTCCCGGCGCCGTTCTTGTCGGCGGTTTCTTTCTCCTTGCGTTCTTCTTTCTTCTCCTGATGGCGTTCGATCTGCACTTCGTAAACCATGCGCAGCGCCGGATCCGACGGCATCGACTTCTTGCCGTTCATCACCTGATTTAGCTCCTGTCCGTCCGGGAAGTCTTCCGCGAGTTCCTTCGAACTCATTCGCAAAGTCCGGAACGCCTGCAGGTGGCCGTCGAGAGCGTCATCGTTGATCTTTTCGGGATGCAGTTGCAGGTTAATCCAGCGGTCGACGCCCATCGCCGCGACTTCGTGAACATCTCCCGGGCGCGGGCCAAAGGTCAGTCGATTCAGTGCGTGCAAGGCGCGTCGTTGCTCACCCTGGCTGATCGGAGTGTTGCCCTGATCTTTGTTGCCATCGTCTTTCTTCTTTGCCAGCAACGACGGAACGATGCAAGCCAGGCTCGAAATGAATAAAAGAACGGGAAAAACTGCGGACTTGTTACGGCCCACACTCATGAGGACTCCCCGCCAGGAATACACGAACTCTTCCTATTATCAACCCGGACGGCAAGAAAAAGTTGTTGGCCGTGGTTACTGAAGAACGAGGAGTTTCGGGCGCCGAGGGCCGCCGGCGCGGTATCTGAAGCTAGGTCAGATACATCTTGCCGCGGGAGACTTTGTGCTGCAGAGTTGCCGCTAGTTGGTCGATATCGGTGGGAGCGATGTTTACAGCCATGTGGTCGGCCACGAGTGGAGTCCGATTGCTACCCACGGCGTCGCGCCGTACCTGGATCAGCAAAGCCTGCACGACGTTGGGATCGTATTTCATCGGAGACATGCGGACGAGATCGCTGAGCGCGCTGCCGAGCGAGAGCGATTCGCGATAGGGACGCGTGCTGGTCATGGCGTCGAAAGTGTCGGCGAGCGCCATGATGCGCACCGGCATGGGCATGTCATCTCCAGCGAGAGCGTCAGGATATCCGGACCCATCGGAGCGCTCGTGATGCCACCGCACAGATTCATGAATCTTAGGCCAGGGAAATTCCACGCTGCTGACGATCTGATGGCCGACCACGGTGTGGTCCGCCATCTCGCGAAACTCCTCGGCATTCAGCGCTGCCGGTTTGCTGAAGAGACGGCGATCGACGGCGACCTTCCCGATGTCATGCAAATATCCAGCACTGCGCAATGCGGCCACTTCACTCGGCTCGACGCCCATCGCCTCACCGATGGCGGCAGCGTAGCGCCCCACGCGTAGGGAATGCCCGTGAATGTTGACGTGCTTTACATCAATGGCGGTTGCGAATGCTTCTAACGCAGTGTCATAAAAACCGTGCAAGGACGCCATCAGGCGCAGGTTTTCGGTCACGCGCTGCGCCAGCGTTTGGGTGAGCGCATGGTTTTGCACCGCCAGCCCAATGTAGCTGCACAGCAGTTCCATGGCATCGAGTTCCGCGTCTTCGTAAGCGGCGTCGCCTGGACGCCGCCCTAACGCGACAACGCCGGCAAGCTTGCCAGCCGCTTTCAGGGGAGCCAGGCACTTGAACAGCTCGGGAGCCACGTTGCCATTCGAACTAAGAAATACCGAATAGGTGGAGGCATTCAGTACGATTGGCTGGCGGGCAGCGCTGAGAGCGTGAGCATGTTTGGGCAGAAGAGGAATGAAGGCCGGCTCGGGCAGCATGTCAAAACCGGCAGCTGCCACCGAAGTCAGCATGGTGGGCTTTTCGTTGAAAAGGAAAAGCGCACCTTCTCGCGCACCCGCGGCCTCCATTACAGCAGAGAGCATGCGGCGCGATGTTTCGGCGAAGTCGCGCTCCGCGGTCAGCTCCGGCCCGAGTTCGGAGAGAGCTTCGATCGTGCGCAACAACCGGCGGAAATTGTTGGTTTCCACAGCCACTCAAGTATGCGTGAACGCTGAGCAGAATGAGCGTACCATGCGCCAACATGCGCAGCGAGAGTGCGTTGTTGGTTAGTTTGGTGCGATGCGAGCGAACAAGGTGGCGAGTCTGATTCCGGTTCTGTGGTTCGGGTCTTTGCCGATCCGCCGGGGCAGGTTAGAAATGTTCGCGCAGTTCCGCGAAGCTACCTACAATGAGCAATTTTTGTGGCGGCGAAACTGCATTCACTTCGTCATGTTCGAGAATCCACGTATTTCCATGCGGCACGAAAACCGCGTGCAATCCCGCGGCCAGCGCCGGATTGATGTCAGACTTGGGGCTATTGCCGATCATCCACGTGGAGCCGGGCGTCAGCGAATATTTCTCGACGATGGACTCATAAATGACAACATCCTTTTCTGCGACGATTTCGGTTCCCGCGAAATACTGCTTCAATTCGGAGCGCTCAATCTTTCCAGTTTGCTCCGCGACTGCACCCTTGGTTACAAGGATTAAGCGATGCCGAGTGGAAAGATACCGCAGCGTTTGAGGGACTTCGGGCAAGAGTTCCAGGGGATGGTCGGCGATGGTATGGGCAAACCCATGTATCTGGGCGTGCAACTCGGGCGTGACCGGACGAACGCTGAGCCGCTCAAACGTATGCACGAGAGCATGGGCAAAGCTGTGCAGACCGTAGCCATGCGTCACGATACATTCACGCTCGACATCGTTGAGAACTCCACGTACTTGTTCGGGAGAAAATTCATGGTGATTGAGAAATGAAATGAAGTTCGCGATGGCTCGCTCAAAGTAGATATTGTTCTCCCAGAGCGTATCGTCAGCGTCGATGAGGAGGGTTTGGGGGAGCAAGCGCTTAGCTTTTGTTTTTTTAGCTCTTAGCCAAAGTCCTAAGAGCGCGAAGATATCGGTACAACTGCAAAGCGGACTTATGGGGTAATAGCTACCAGCTAAGAGTCAATAGCTAAAAGCTTCCTATCCAACCCAATCCACGCGCGCCTCAGGCCGGATGATCCCTGCCTTATGGCCCATGTCGAGGAGGCGCACCACAGCTTCGCGCCCTTCGGGGCCGTAATCCAGCGTTCGCTCATTCACATACATGCCTACGAAGCGGTCGGCGGTTTGCGAATCAAGATCGCGCGCAAACTGCATTGCGTAAGAGAGCGCTTCTTCGCGGTGATCGAGCGCGTACTGAATGCTATCGCGCAATGCGCCGTTGACCGCGGCGATCAGTTCTTGGCCGAGTGCGCGGCGAATGGCGTTGCCTCCCAGCGGCAGCGGCAAACCTGTCATCTTTTGCCACCAGCGACCGAGATCGACGATGCGATGCAGTCCGGCCTTGTCGTAAGTTAATTGACCCTCGTGGATGATGAGTCCAGCTTCGTACTTTCCTTCGAGCACCTGCGGAATAATCTGATCAAAGGGCACGACTTCAGTTTCGACCCCAGGCGCAAAAAGATGCAGAGCCAGATAAGCAGTAGTGAGCGTGCCCGGAACCGCGATGCGCTTTTCCTTGATTTCGCTCTGCGTAAATGGCCGGGGCGAAACGATCATGGGCCCATAGCCTTCGCCTACGCTGCCGCCGCAGGACATGAGCGCATACAAATCCTGAATATAAGGATAGGCGTGAAACGAAATGGCGGTCACGTCGTAGACGCCTTCGCGTGCCTTCTGATTCAGCGTTTCGATATCGCAAAGCGTGTGCGTGAAGCGCAATCCTGGGACGCGGACCTTATTGGTGGCGAGGCCGTAAAACATGAACGCGTCGTCGGAATCCGGGCTATGAGCGATGTTGATCTCGCGCACATTGGAGGAAGGATTGCTGCTTGAATGTTTCGCTTCTTGTTCCGAGATGACTGTCATTTCCTGAACCCAACCTTCGAATACCAAATCGAGTTACCGTCTTCTACTGTTTTGCAGCCGTACGGCGATGCCATCGTGTCGCGATTGCAGCGGCCATCATTATCTTGATTACTTCGGCAAAGAGAAACCAATAAAGGCCCCAGCGAAATGCCTGCGCTAAGGAATGCGTGAGAACTGCGAGCCAGGCCAGGCCTCCGGTGAAAAGCACAACCTCGCCAAGAAGGCCGCCGATCGCGGCACGAGAGAAAGTTTTTTGCCCATGCTCCATTACATACCCCGCGACCCAGGCAACCAGTGGGTAGGCCAAAAGAAATCCGCCAGTGGGACCGAGCATCTGCGCGATTCCTCCTGGGCCGATGGGGCTGAACACCGGCAAGCCCACCGCACCTTCTGCCAAGTAAAGCGCGAGAGCGGTAAACCCGCGCCGGCTGCCGAGCAGCAGACCAACCAAAAGCACTCCGAAGTTTTGCACTGTCAGCGGCACTGGTGTAAACGGGAGGGGAATCGTAATGCGCGCGCATAACGCCACGATCAAACTACCCCCAACCACGAGAGCGGCTTGCCGCGCATAGCCGGAAACGAAAACGCGTTCCCACGGTGCGCCCAAGGTTTGAATTGCCGGTTTTGTCATGGAAAATTATTCTCCGAAACGTTGTGCGGAATTTTAATGTTCAATGTCGCCCGGGCCGATGCCCGCTGACCTCGCCGGAGCTTCCTTCACGCGCCGCTTGTGCCTCTCGCAGATGACGGCGCAGGCGCATGTACACGGCGATTGCAACGCACACCACGACCAGGGTACTTACGCCAAGGATCAGGAACCACCAGATCATCCGCACAGCCGACTAGAATAGCAGATGGACCGGACGCGAAACGGAGAAGCCGCCCCTGCGAGCCGGCAAAAATCAGATCGTTCTTAGCTGGCTTTCGCAGCGGCTCTCTTCTCCCGCATCATTCCGACCCGCTTGAGGGTCCACTTCAGGCGTTCCCGTCCGTACTTGGAGCTGTTGATTACCTTCTCGACGTTCCCGAACAACTCCGGCTCGTCCATCTTTTCTCGCAGTTCCTTAAGAAAAGGCTGGACTTTCGCGAAGATGAAATACATCTCTCCACTCGCAGAAGGCTGGAGGAACAACTCCGCGTTCAAAACGTCGTTGAGCACAAAGGACGCAGCCATACTCCAGTAACTAGCTGCCTGACGCAGCCAATTATTTTCCTGCGATCCCATAGCCGAGACAACTTTGATGAAATCGTCGGCATTCTCAGGCCAGAAGGTGGTCAACCACCAACTCCGCGCCTTTCGGATTTCGGCCTCGCGGCGCAGGTCGTAGAGCTGAAGAATAAGTTGGGCATCGGCAGCGGTCGGTTTCTTGGACATCAGTCCCTCCGTAAATTGAGTCGAGCGGGTTGAGTTGAACAGATTGAGTTAACCAAGTGACATCAAAGAATTATAGGTGGAAAACCGAGGTAAATATTTTCGTGTCCGCGACGGCGCTATGCCGAAGTCGTCGCAGCCGCCTCTACAGGCGCAGGCCGCTCGTAGTCGCATTCTTTATTGGGGCAGGCTATCACTGGACCTGCCTTGAGATTTTTCTCAACCAGATACTCGCTGCCGCAACTCGGACACTTCTCTGCAATCGGTTTATGCGCTGAAGTGAATTTGCATTTCGGATAATTTCCGCAGCCGTAAAACGTGTTGCCCTTGCGTGCGCGCTTTTCGACCAGTTCTCCGTCCTTGCACTCCGGGCACTTCACCCCGATGAAATTCTGTTTCACGTACTTGCACTCAGGATATCCACTGCACGCTGTAAACTCGCCAAAGCGTCCGTGGCGGATCATCATGTTGCGCCCGCACTTCGGGCAGAGCTCGTCGAGCGGAATATCTGGAACTTTCTTTCCCTGATCAAGCCGCCGCGTAGTTTTGCAGTCGGGATAGCCGGTGCAAGCCATGAACTGTCCGAAGCGGCCGCGCTTGAGCACCATCACGCGCCCGCAGTTCTCGCAGTATTCCTCCTGTGTTGTCTCCTGCACATCGGCTGAATCGAGGTCCGGCAGATTGATGGGATTTTCTTTGGTGAACTTACAGGTGTTCGGATCCTCTTTGTCGTAAGTGCTGCAAGCATAAAACGACCCGTGCTTGCCCCACTTGATCACCAGAGGCGCGCCACAGTTCTCGCACTTCTCGTCCGTGGGCTTCTCCATCCGCTTGATGTTCTCCATATGCTTTTCGGCATATTTCAAATCTTTCGTGAACTTCTTGTAGAACTCGGCGAGAGTATCGGTCCACTTCTCCTTGCCTTCCTCGATGTCGTCGAGTTCTTCCTCCAAGTGCGCGGTGTAGGCCACGTCGAAAATGTCGCGGAAATTCTCCACGAGCAGATCGGTGACTACAAGCCCAATTTCAGTTGGCGTAAATTTCCCACCAAGCTTTTGGACGTATTGCCGCTCCTGAATGGTCGAAAGAATCGCAGAGTAGGTCGAGGGACGCCCAATGCCGCGTTCTTCCAGCTCCTTCACCAGCGACGCTTCGTTGTAACGCGGCGGCGGCTCGGTGAAATGCTGCTCCGGCTTCAACTCTTTCAGCGTAAGCTTCTGTCCAGCTTCCAGTGCGGGCAGCTTGTGTTTCAACTCTTCGTCTTCTTCGTCCTTACCTTCCTTCGATTCTTCGTAAACTCGCAGGAAGCCATCAAACTTCAGCACCGACCCAGTCACGCGGAACCAGAACATCTCAGTCTTACTCTTCGCGTCGATATCCACGGTGGTTTGGTCGAAGACCGCTGGCATGATCTGGGACGCTACGAAACGCTGCCAGATCAGCTTGTAAACCTTGAACTCATCCTCTTTTAAGTACTGCTTGACCTGATCGGGATGCCGCATCGCCGAGGTCGGCCGGATGGCCTCGTGCGCCGCCTGCGCTTCCTTCTTCTCTTTATATGTATTCGGCGTCTCAGGCAGATAGGCTGCGCCGTATTCCTTGCCGACGTATTCGCGCACTTCCTGAATCGCTTCCGGCGCAACGCGAGTCGAGTCGGTACGCATATACGTAATCAGTCCGACGAGACCTTCTTCGCCGAGTTCCACGCCTTCGTACAAGCGTTGCGCGATCATCATCGTGCGCTTCACGCTGAAGCGCAGCTTGCGCGAGGAATCCTGCTGCAATTTGCTGGTGGTGAAGGGAGGAGCGGCGTTGCGGCGGCGCTCTTTCTTCTCGACCGAGCGCACGAGCCAGTCGGCTTTTTCCAGCGCCGCTCGGATCTTTTCCGCGTCCTCGCCGTTGGTAACTTCGATCTTCTCTTCGCCCTTACCGACGAAACGCGCGTCGAATGAAGGAGGTTTGCTGGTTGCTAGGTGCGCGTCGATGGTCCAGTATTCTTTTTTCTCGAACGCCTTGATTTCGCGTTCGCGCTCTACGATCAATCGCAGCGCGACGGTCTGCACACGTCCCGCCGAAAGGCCGCGACGAACCTTGTCCCAGAGCAGCGGCGAAACCTGATAGCCGACGAGCCGGTCGAGCACGCGCCGCGCCTGCTGCGCATCTACGAGATTTTGATCGATAGCTCGCGGATGTTCGAAAGCTGCCTGAACGGCACGCTTGGTGATTTCATTAAAAGTAACGCGCTGAATGCGCGGCGGTGCTTCTACCTCATCTTTCTTCTTTTTCTTCTTTGCTTTCTTCCCGTGCCCGTTGGTATCAAGTTCACCCGCCAGGTGTGCTGCAATCGCTTCGCCTTCGCGGTCCGGGTCAGGCGCCAGATAGATCGCATCCATGCCCAGGGCCATCTTCTTTAGCTTGGCCAGAACTTTTTCTTTGCCGGGAATGACGACGTAATCCGTCGCAAACTCGTCGTCGGTATCGACTCCCAACGTGCTCTTAGGCAGATCTTTCACATGGCCGAGCGAGGCTTCGACACTGAATCCCTTTCCCAGATATTTCTGGATGGTCTTCGCCTTGGCCGGCGATTCGACAATGACTAAACTCTTTACCAATGGATCCTCAGTTCTTAAGAATTTGTTTGAAGCTAGCACGAATGGGACGAAAGCAACAAGTTACGGGTGAGAAGCTTCTAGCTTCTAGCTGTTAGTTCTTAGCCAAAACGGACGCCTGCAATCGCTGGACTGGAGAGGCCAACATGCGCTGCACCTCGAGCACTTTGCATTCCAGATTTTTGAACTCATCCTTGCCGAGCAGCTTTAAATCTCTAGCTAGAACGAAGTGGTATTCCAGTTCGCTAGCGGAACCACGCGCAATTTGAAGAAATCTCCTCATCTCGCCATCTGAGCGCCGGCCGCAGCCTTCTGCAATGTTGGCTCCGATTGAGGCAGCTGCGCGTCGCAACTGACTCGTTAAACCGTACATTTCCTTCGGAAAAGCGCGCGTCCGTTGATAGACAGCTAAAGTCAATTCATGCGCTTTAGCCCAAACTCGCAAGTCCTTGAAGTCTTCCATCTCCACACCGACCGTTTTGCTAGAAGCTAGTAGCTAGTGGCCAGAAGCTGTTTTTTAAAAGCTTTTCACAAAATTCTTTCCTGGCATCTGCCTCACTTTGCCGGTCAGCTCCAGCTCGAATAGCGCCGCGAAAATCTCTGAAGAGGACATTTCGTTTTCCAATCGTTCCACCAGTTCGTCGATGTGCGTGGCTTCGTCCGCCTTCAACAGGCTCAGGATTCGCTTCTCGTGTGGCGGAAGCCCTTCGTCCGGGAATAGAGATGCCGACGAATCGCCGCCGGATTCAGGCGAGGGCGCTGGGGTCAACCTAAGTTTGACTTCCGGCGGGAGATCCTCCCATACATCTTCCCACGTCGCGACCAGCTTCGCGCCCTGCTTAATCAGTGTATTCGGTCCCCACGAATTCTTGTTCGTAACATTGCCGGGGACGGCGAAAACGTCGCGATTCTGTTCCAGCGCGCACCGCGCCGTGATGCGCGTTCCGGAATATTCCGCAGCTTCGACCACCAGCACGCCCACAGACATGCCACTTAGGATCCGGTTGCGAATGGGAAAATTCTGCGGAGCAGCAAACGTCCCCAGCGCAAACTCAGAAATAAGCGCACCGTCCAGCGCCAGAATCTGTTCTGACAAGCGTGAATTCTCTTTCGGATAAATCACGTCGACGCCCGTGCCAAACACCGCGATGGTCTTGCCTTTTGCCGAGATCGCTCCACGATGGCTGGCCGTATCGACTCCGCGAGCCATGCCGCTAATAATGACGAGCCCCTGTGCTGCAAGATCGCACGCCAGGCGCTCAGCCATCCCCGACCCATACGGCGTGGGATGCCGCGTTCCCACCATGGCGATTCCGGGTTGCGTCAGAACCTCGGGGTCGCCCCGGACATAGAGCACCAGCGGCGGGTCGTAGATCTCTTTGAGCCGTGGCGGATAACAGTGGTCTTCTTGCGACAGGATGATCACTCCCGCCTCGGCGGCTCGCGCAATCTCTTCCCGCGCCATCTCCGCCGATTTTCCAGTGGCAATCGACTGCGCTGAAACCGCCTGAATCCCCGTCCCTTCCAGCTCCGTAAGCGACGCGTGAAACACCGCTTCCGTGCTGCCAAAGTGTTCCACTAGCTTGCGAGCCTTCGTTGGTCCCAGGCCCGGCGTCAGAGAAATGGCAAGCCACTCCAGAATGTGAGTTGCAGGTGCAGCCGCTACGTTCGGCAAGTTCTCTCCAATCCTTTACCTGATCTTCATCCGGACTGGGCGGACTGTAGTCATTCAGGGAATGCAGTGTCAAGGAAAGCTGTCACACGGGCCTGTCAAAATCAGGTCTGCTAAAATCAAAACAGGAATGAGACGTCTGCGCATCTCTGCGATTTCCTACCTCAACACCGCTCCCCTGATGTGGGATTTTGTGCACGGCACGGCAGGGAGCGAATTCGACATTTCTTACACTCTGCCCTCGGCCTGCGCTCGCGCGCTCGAAGCCGGAACCGCCGACATCGGAATCATCCCGGCCGCGGCCTATGCGCAAATCCCTAACCTGATAGTGTTGCCAGGCGTCGCAATTGCCTCACGCCGTCCGGTGCGTTCCATCCTCTTAGTCAGCAAAGTTCCGATCGACAAGATCCACACCGTGGCTCTCGATACTTCCTCGATGACCTCGGTCGCGCTGACCAAGGTTCTGTTCGAGAAATGGCTGGGCGGCGGCAGAACGTTCACCGCGATGTCCCCCGATATCGACAAGATGCTTGCCC
The DNA here is from genome assembly GCA_964407505.1 of uncultured Acidobacteriaceae bacterium. Lineage (GTDB taxonomy): Bacteria > Acidobacteriota > Terriglobia > Terriglobales > Acidobacteriaceae > Sulfotelmatobacter. The sequence goes on from CAYOVU010000104.1 coordinate 12,943, forward strand.
ACCACGACGCGGGATTGCTGATCGGAGATCCCGCCTTGCAAATCGATCGCTCGCAATATTTCACCCTCGATTTGGCCGAAGAATGGATTCGCTACACCGGTAAGCCTTTCGTCTTCGCCTTCTGGGCGGTGCGGCAGGACGCGTTGCATGAAGCCGAGCCGTCGGCTGACCTGGCGGCAATCTTTCAGCATTCGCGCGATCAGGGAGTTGCGCCCGAAAATCTTGATCACATCTGCCGCGAGTGGGCGCCTCGGCTAGGTCTCAAAGAGTCCGACGTGCGCTACTACCTTACCGAAAACATCTATTACCACCTTGACGCTTCCTGCCGCGAAGGCCTGCAGTTGTTTTATCGCTACGCATCCGAGATTGGAGTGTTGCCGGCTGCGCCCGAACTGTATTTCCTGCCCGCGGCGAACGCCGCGCTGGTCTAGCGCAATTGCGCCGCGCGATTCCGTTTGGCGCAGTTCTCAACCGTTCCTGTAAACTCGCTCAAACCTGAATGCTTCTCCACTTACATCCCCTGGCCGCGGTTCCCATCTGGCACCGCCTTCGGCGGCTCGGTGGTCCCGGTCTTGTTCTACTGGGCATTGCCGATAATTCTGTAATCCCGCTTACCGGCAGCATGGACGTGTTAACCATCTGGTTAGCCGCACGTCACCACGAACCGTGGCCGTATTACGCTTTCATGGCGACGCTCGGCGCGGTTCTCGGTGGCTACATTACCTATGCCGTCGCGCGAAAGGGCGGCAAAGAAACCATGGAGCGCAGGCTCTCGAAGAGGAAAGCCAAACAAGTATCCAAGGCGTTCGAACGCTGGGGGTTTTTCGCGGTGGCAATCCCTGCGTTGATGCCTCCGCCTTTTCCGTTTCTTCCTTTTCTATTGGCGGCAGGCGCAATGCAATACTCGCCCAAGAAGTTTCTGGGAGCGCTGACCGTCGGCCGCGGCGTTCGCTATTCGATCGTAGCCGGTCTCGGATTTCTTTATGGCAGCCATATCCTGCGGTTCTTCAATCGATACTACAAACCGGCGATGGCAATTCTGATCGGATTGGCTGTTATCGGTGCGGTC
>CAYOVU010000105.1:0-17083 GCA_964407505.1 uncultured Acidobacteriaceae bacterium
AGCCTCCCATACCAACCCAGAAAGCGGTTGCCCACGAAAAGTGCAAGCAGCGCCATGCTGCCCAGAAAAACGCCGAACGGCATCTGGTAATGGCGATAAACCATTTGAGCGGATTGCCATCCGCGCTGGCGTGCGGAACGCAGATCAGCGAAGCGGCGCATGAATCGGCGGGTGCGCTTGATCCACACCATCAGCACGGTGCTCAGGCCAAAAAGAGAGCCTGCCAGAGAAGCGGCGAAGATGGTGAAAATGGTGAGCTTCATGCCAAGAAAGGCGCCGACCATGGCCATCAGCTTTACGTCGCCGAATCCCATCCCTTCGGCTCCACGCCAACGCAAATAAACCGCGCCCGCGCCATAAATGAAAGACGCTCCCAAGGCCGCACCCAGCAGGGAATCCAGCAAAGACAGCAAGGGGGCGGAGACGTCCGCGCTGAACGGCAGATTCACCATCCCGGGCACGAACTGCGAGGCGAGATCATGCACCGGAACGATGAAACTGAAGAGCAGGCCGAGAACGATGCCGGGTAGAGTCAGCTTGTCAGGCAGCAGCTTGGTTTCGGCATCGGTGAAGATAAGACCAAGCAAGAGAAAACCAAACGCACAATATTTCAGAGTCGCGAACGTAAGTCCTGAGTAGGCATAGCAGCCTAGAAAAAGAACACCCGTCAGCACTTCGATTAACAGGTAGCGCACAGAAATTTTGGTCTTACAGCGCCGGCACCGGCCACGAAGAATCAGCCAACTGAGAACCGGAAGATTATCGTAGAAGGCGATCTGCCGTTTGCAGCGAGGACACGCCGAACGCGGAGTTACCACCGACAACCCCAAGGGCAGGCGATAAATACACACATTCAGGAAGCTGCCAAAGGCCAGCCCGAGAAAGAAAATCGCCGATGCGTAAAATGGGTCCACTGAGTTCTTAGGCGTTTTTACGGAAGGCGAATGCGCATGCTGCGCCCGCCTCCGAAGAACGCAAATACAGTTGATACTTGTGAAGATTATAAGTGCGGCAGGCAGGGAGGACGAAGGTACTGAAGTCACTGTCCGAACGGCCAGGGGGCTGCACGCGATTGCAAATCAAGAACTTACCTACGCGGCCACCAGAGACTACTCAGGGATAGGCAAAACGCAACAGCTCACCTTGCAGTGCGATAGCAGAAGGATCATAAGCGGGGAGTTGTCCGCACCACAGAGTCCAGTTGCGAGGAACGAGACGTACCTCTGGGGTTAAAGAATCTGTCCAGACATCACCAACTTGCCCCCGTAGATGTATAGAGAAAGCAGAAGCCCCGGCGATATTTTGCGGCGGCAGCGCGCTCCATTCGAATAAGCTGACCTGCAGACTTTCGGTGAGGGACTCTCGCGGCTCGAGGCAGAAAATCCAGTCGTTACGGGCAAGGTCAAGATAATTCTGAGCCCCGGCATCACGGGTTGCGCCTATGATGCGTGCGCCATACTGGTGGGCGATGCGATGCGTGGCATCGCCGGAGTCATGATCCACAATCAGGATTTCAGCGCAGGGAAGAAGCATTTCGAGCGCCCGCCCCAAACGTAACGCGTCATTCCTGGTGTGCAGTAGCGCAGTGATTGGAGGCATGCAAGGGGATTACCGTGCAGCCACGAGTGTACGACGAAGCGGCGAATGCAGAAATAGAAATGACGCCAGCTGACTACTTTCTCTACGCCGACCTGCGATGGCACCAACTCACTCGGTCGTAGGCGTGGCGCCTGGAGATCTCGTGAGACGAGCTCCGCGTCCGAAGAGTATCCCGGTTTCGACCTCCATCGGTTTTCCATCGCGCATGTATTTCTTAAATTTCCACTGGTTCAAGGCATCAGTGATGGCTTTTGCCTGGTCGGGAAATGCGCTGAGAAAATGAATGTGTTTTACTTTGCCGTCTTTGTCGATGATGATTCGCACCGGAACAGGATTGAACTTGTGCTCCGTAAAGATGGGGTCAACCCGCGTGATCATGTTTTCGTCCCGGACATAATCCTTAAGGCACACGGGGTCGGCGCCCCCGCCGGTCCCGGCAGTAGAAGAGGCTTCCATGGGCAGCTTCATTTTGTTGATGTCCAGAACCAGATTTTCCAGCAGCTTAGTGTCGCGACTGCTAAGGACGACCTCCACCGCGTGACAACGAATTTCAGTGGCCAGCACATACCAGTGCAGCTCAGCTACCGGAGACCAATAGGCAAAAAAAGTAAAGGGACGGTCGGCGATCTTGGTGGGCGTTGGCGGCATTTCTACTTTGTAGTCCGTTTGCAAATGATCCTTTGAGTAATTCACGAGATCAAGGGCGTGGTTCGCGGGCAGCGGCGTGAAAAACATGTCCTGAGCCGTAATCAAGACAGTTCCGCGAGCAGGTCCTTTGAATGTGGCTGCAGGCCGGAGTTGCAGCAAGACGTATAGACCACTATCGGATGGAGGCGGACCTTTGTATTTTTCTTCCCAATCGGAAGGCAGTGGGTAATTCATTCCAAAATACTGGTTGCTGAAAGTATTGCGCGTCACACTCCCGCCTTCGGGCACGGGAGTCACGGAGTCACTTGCGCTCGACCACGCGCCTTTTACCAGGAGGACACCTTCCGGCACCTTATTCAAGGGTTGAATATTATCGGAGAAGTCGCCGCCATTCTTGGGGGTGGCTTGCGGCGTGGCGCTCTGGCTCCAGGCTACTAATGGCAAAGAGACCGCCATAGAAAACAGCGAACGCAAGAACGCTGAGGCCATAATCCTCCTTGTAACTTAAGCAAGGCAGTCGTGGGCAGAACTACTCCGCCACGGAATCGCCTGGAAAGAACTGGCGAGACACTTTCGTGTCTCGCCAGAAAGCCTGCCGTACAATTCTTACAGTGAGCGCAGGAAGTCTAAGATTTCCTGCTGCTGAGTTGTACTCAAGTCTTCGAAAAACTGCTCCTCGACAACGGTTGCCTCGCTGCCATTGCTCGCATGGTCCTGGATCGCAGTGAGCAGGTTGGTAGTGCGGCCATCGTGCAACAGGAAGATTCGCTGTCCCAAACCCCACAGGGGAGCCGTGCGGAACTGGTTCCCTCCCGCGCCGCCTTGCGAAACGTTATCCGCCAGCCCGTTCCCCATAGCATGGATCTCGATATCCGAATAGGCGGGCACCGAAACTTTGCTCAACGAGGGAGTAAGGTTCGACACCTGAGTTGTTCCGGGCGCCGGATTGTGGCAAGTCGAGCATCCGATGGAGGCGAACAAGGAAGCGCCAGCTGAGATTGTGCTGGAAGGAACCGTTGATCCGTTAAGCACCACCGAGCCGGGTGGCGGCGGCGCGAGGAAGCGCATGAAGTTGGCGAAGGCCGAGACGTCGTCCAGCACCGCCGCATTTGGCGAAGCCGCTGGGTTCGCCGTATCTTCCGGATAACCAGTCCCGCTGAGGTTTAGGCAACCCGGCGTCAGTCCCACGCTCCCCGTACCTCCAGAGCCGTCTTCCCCCGGCAACGGGCGATCTTGAGGAAATAGCAGGTTGCTTATGCCCATCTCCACGTTGTAGGCCTCGCCGGAAAAAATGTGCAGTGACTTGTTCTGCGCCTTCCAGCCGAAGCGGCTGATCGTGCCGTCGTTGCCGTTGTGATTGAACGTGCCGGAAATGCCAAGGTTGTTGTTCAGATTTTTAACCTGATTGTTCAACAGCGTGGAATCATCTAGGTTCTCGATCAGGCCAGCACCAAATGTGGGCGTGGGAATCCGGAAGATGATGTCGTTTTCTGAGATAGCGGTCGCGAAGCTGGGCTGGGGCAGTAAGGTGCTGCTGGTGCAGGTGCCGGCGTCGGAACGTCCAGTAACGGTGAATATTGTCTCCACTCCTCCATTCGGAGCGCTGGTGTTAACCGAGCCGTTGCTATTAAAGAAGAAAGGGAAACGCGCTTCACGAGTCGGGCCATTGGCCGTAATGAAAGACGGCATTGTGTTACCAGGCGCGACGCCGTTGCTGGTGAACTGGAATTGAGGGTTGGTGGCAGCGCCCGTTCCACCGAAGGTAGGCTGCGCGTGGCATGAACTGCAACTATTGGAGTTGAATCGGGGTCCCAGACCATTGTTGCCGGCAGGGCTTCCGGAAACCGATTCTACCGCCTGAAAGCGAGTGAGACCGTCGTTGAAAAATGACAAGATTCCACTCGGGTTGTTTGCTGCGACGGATGAGAGTGCGGCTCCGGTTCCGCGGTTTCCGCTCTGAACCCCAGGGTCGGTCTGAGCAACTGCCATTCCGGCCAAGAACAGCGCGGCCAAAGTCAAAACTGACACAAGCCTAGCTTTCTTCGTGATCACGACTCCTCCTTAGTAAGGTGTCTTGCTGGTTGGAATAGGTCCTCTGCGTACGAGAGCCTGGTTGCGAAGACCGGGGAACCGATAGCCCGGAAGAGACAGAAGGGAATAGGATTTTGCCTTCCTCGCCTGGGGAGAGGAGTGCACTGAGCGGAGCATGCGCTCCTCCCTGTCGGATTTGGATTTACGTGCCAGGAAAAGCAATGGCGCGGCGTGCTAAGACCTGAGCCGGACGGTTGGGATGCAGGGCGTCCGAAATCAGTGCTGGGCTTTGTAACCTAGATTGGCAGTGGGAAAACAAAAAAACTTGCGCGTTACGGAGTTGGAACAGAGCCTGCGAAACGAAACCCAGCGATGATTAGAGTTTTCTTACGGATAGGATGTGTTGTCTCGGATACGATGCGATCGCTCCTAGACATTAAGAAATGAACTGCTGTGTTCCAAAAAACGGAACTGCAGTTGGCCACAGTTGGTTCGGCGGATATTTAGCGGATGAATTTATAGTCCACGATCGATGCGGCGAGGACACCTTCGCTCACATCTGAGGCTTGCGCTTCTGCGCTCGTATCTTCGGTGTTCTGATGATCGTTATTGGAGCGGTCCTTATTTTGATCCTTCTCGCGCTCTTTCCTGCGCCCTCGTTCTCGAACGCGCTCGACATCGCTGGAGCGGATCACGCGACCCTGGCACACTACGTTTCGGTTCTTCTGGCCGGAGATTTCTTCCGGCATCTCAAAGATCAGCTCGATCAGGGCGTTCACCGGCAAAGGCTGCGGCCCGTGAAATAGCAGTCCAGTCTGGCTGAGGTTGTCGATTCTACCCTCATACCATGTGCTCGTGCTGTTCACCCGATAACGCAGTGCGAGATCCAATTTCAGGCGGCGCGCACGGGGTGTCCAGGATGGCCGTTTTTCCCGTGTGTGGGTGCGCCGGATCAGGGCTTCGTGCTTGGGGTGCTCCACGCGCTCGATGCGGCGCATGGTGGTCCAGTCATACTTGTACTCGGCGGCGCAAAGCAGGCAAACCTGATAATACTCCCCGTCAGCGCCACGCCGCGGCCAGGAGAACTCGTGAGAGCAACGCCCAAGCATAAGAACATCCATGATTTTCTGCGGCATGATGGTTACTTCCGGACCCGAGGGAGTCCCCCGGAAGACAGACTCATCATCTCCCGAACTGCGCCGCTTGGGTAGGTTACCTTCGTGATGGTCTTGACATGCCCGTGGAGGTAAATTTAAGCGCAGCAATCACTTAGCCTGTGCAAATTCTCAGATCGCAGAGAGCTAAAGGCTGCTGGCAGTCGGTATCCGGTGTCGCAAAGTGTATGATCGCCGTGTGGAATCTGTCTTTCCGGGGGATGTGACCGCCTTCATTCTGGCGGGAGGTAAAAGTTCGCGCATGGGTGCCGACAAAGCCTTTCTGGATTTCGACGGCCGGACCCTGCTGGAGCGGACGTTGGAGTTGGCCCGCTCGGTTACGGATGCTGTACGCATCGTGGGAGGTCGGGAAAAATTTGCGCCGTTCGCCCCGGTCGTGGAGGATGTATTCTCGGGCCACGGACCCTTGGGCGGTATCCATGCGGCATTGCGTTCGTCGAACTCGGATCTGAACCTCATGATTGCCGTGGATGCGCCATTTGTCTCGCGCGCACTATTGCAATACTTGATCCTCGAGGCTCATCACGCGCCCGAGGCGACTGCAGTTGTGCCGTGTTGTAATGGGCATCGGCAGCCGTTGTGCGCAATTTACCGGCGGGAATTTGCCGAAGTGGCCGAGAAGGCTTTGATTGCCGGAAAGAATAGAATCGATGTCTTATTCGATGTGGTGAAATCTCGAGTGATTGATGAAGAAGAGTTGGAGCGAGCTGGATTTTCCGCCGACCTCTTCTGCAACCTGAACACGCCTGAGGATGTGGAAGAAAAGCGGAAAAGAGCATAACGGCTGCAGATCCAGCTGCCAGCCCTGGAATTACGACCTGGCATGACAACGAAGATCGTCGAATTGAAACTGACTTCTAGCGCCAAGATCAATGCCTGATACTATCCAGCGTCCCTACATCGAATTCCGCGAGGTCTCCAAGGCTTTTGGTGACAAGGTAGTTCTTGATCGCGTCAGCTTCAACGTTATGCCTGGCGAGACGGTCTGCATCCTGGGACGCAGCGGCGTCGGTAAATCGGTTTCCCTACAACTCTTAATGGGTTTTCTCAAGGCCGATTCCGGCCGGGTGATCGTTGCCGGCGAAGACATCACCGACTTTACAGAACCTCAACTGGAAGCCATTCGGAAGAAAGTCACCATGGTCTTTCAGAATGGAGCGCTGTTCGATTCCCTCACCGTGGGCGAGAACGTGGCATTTCCCCTGCGTGAGACTCGGGAATTGTCCGAAGAGCAGATTTACCAGATCGTTGACGGATTGTTGCGCATGGTGGGCGTGCAGGAGATGCGCGATCTGCTGCCTTCCGATCTTTCCACCGGAATGAAGCGATCGGTAGCGATTGCGCGGGCGCTGGCGTCGCGGCCGGAATGCGTTCTTTACGACGAACCCACCACCATGGTCGATCCGTTGATGGCGCAACTGCTCGGTGATTTGATCAAGCGGCTGAAGCTCCAGCTAAACCTGACCAGCATCGTGGTCACGCACGATATGCGGCTCGCGCAGAAGTTGGCTGACCACTTAGTCTTCTTGCACGAAGGCAAGGCAATCTTCTTCGGCACTTCGGCGGAAATGGAAAAATCCACGGAACCCATCGTGCAGGAGTTCCTTGAACTGGACGAACTCAAGATCGAAGCGTGTTAGCGGCCCAGCTTTGCAATGATCATAGTCAGCCTTCGCGACCTTTCTCGTAGCCCTCGCAGGACAGGACCGGAAGACGCGGATACTTCTCAAACCGCGGATCGGCGAAGGCGAGCTGGCATTGATAGAAAACAGAAGCCCGGTCCGACTGGATGACCCGAGCATGCACGCAATCGCCACAGAGGCCAGGGTTGTTGACCGTGATTCCGCGAGTCACTTTTCTAGAATCCTTGCCGCACTAACTCTTCCACAGTCAGCGAACTCTCCGTCGATTCGCTACGCATCATTTTCTGCACGTACTTCGCAATCACATCAGCCTCGAGGTTTACCGGATCGCCGCGTTTGAGCGAGTTCAGATTCGTCATTTTCACCGTATGCGGAATGATCGCGACGGTGCACATTCTGCCTTCGAGCTTAGCCACGGTAAGGCTGATCCCTTCGATGGCGATTGAGCCTTTGTAGACCGTGTACTTCTCCACGTCGCGCGGCAACTCGACGCGTAACCACCAATTTTCCGAGTTCGCGATACGCTCCAAGGCGACAAGCTTGCCAACACCATCCACGTGGCCTTGCATGATGTGTCCACCGAATCGGCCGTCAGCTCTCATCGGCAGTTCCAGGTTGACTAGCGCTCCGTCATGGATGCGCGAGAACGAGGTGCGTGTCCAGGTCTCGGGCGCCAGATCAGCGCAGAATGACTCGGCCTTTATGTCGAGTGCGGTCAGGCAGACTCCGCTCACCGCGACGCTGTCTCCGGTCTTCAATTCTTTGGGCGCATGGTGCGCTGCAATGGTGATGCGGCGATTCTCGCCACGTTGGTCGATGCGGGTGGCGTGTCCGACTTCTTCCACAATGCCAGTGAACATGAGGACCTCGATAACTAACAAAACATCATAAACCCGCGACCGAAGGCGCGGAACTGTAGTGGTTTTACTCCTCGTACGGATCGCGCAAATATCCTTCCACCGCGAAATCTTCACCGAAACGATGCAGCTGAAGACGGTTGACTTGTAGTGTCGCGTGGAAACCGGAGCCCGTAATGAATGGGATCGATTCCGCGCCGCCCATGATGATTCGCGCGTAGTAAAGGAAAACCTTGTCCACGATTCCGGAGGCGAGCGCGTTTCCGTTCACTGCCGCTCCGCCTTCGATCATCACGCTCGTAACTTCGAGCTGTCCTAGGCGTCGGAGTACAGCATGAATATCTGGCCGTCCGTCCGCGGCAGTTGGCACTTGCTCCACGCGAATCCCACGCTTCTCCAGTTCGCCTTTCTTTTTTTCATTCCCTGAGGAACAAAACACGAGCAAATCGCTCTCCCCGGCAGCATCGTGCACGACGCTCTGCACCACGCGCGAGTCCGACGGCAGACGCAGGTGCGAATCCAAAATTACGCGCAACAACGGCCTACGCCGCGGCTTGCCGCTGCGGTCGGTGAGCAACGGATCGTCGGCCAGAACCGTTCCGATGCCAACCATGATTGCGTCGCTTTGATGACGCTGCAGTTGCACGTTGGCACGCGCAGTTTCTCCGGTGATCCATCCACCCGCAGGAATTCCAGGTGTGCGCTCTACAGCTTCGCCTCGTGCCGGGGCAATCTTGCCGTCAAGCGTCATCGCGGACTTCAACGTGACCAGCGGAACCCCATCGCGAATATGGCGTGCGAACGCTTCGTTAAGATGGCGTGCTTCTTCTTCAAGTCCTCCGACTTCAACGTGTACTCCCGCTGCGCGTAATTTCTCAAACCCGCGCCCGCTCACTTTGGGATTGGGATCTGGCATGGAGGCGACCACACGATGAACCCCAGCTGCAATCAGTGCGTCGGTGCAAGGGGGGGTGCGGCCCTGGTGTGAGTGTGGTTCGAGATTGATGTAGAGCGTGCCGCCGCAGGCCTTGTCCCCGGCTTGCTCGAGGGCGAGCACCTCAGCGTGCTTCTTGCCGTCGTAGGTGTAAACGCCGGTGCCTGCGACATTGCCATGCGCATCAACAATGACTGCACCCACGTAAGGATTCGGCGAGGCTAAGCCGATGCCCTCGCGCGCTAAGTTAAGCGCACGATGCAGGAAGTGTTCATCAATGGTGTGGTCTGGCATCTCAAGGAAGCAAACTGAGGAGGCGCATCTCCCTACTCGGAGAAGAGCTAAGGATGTTCTCCCCCGCCTGCGCTTCCGTGACGAATGCAAAACATCATTCGAAAAGCGAGTCCACAAATTCCTTCGGATCGAACGGCAGCAAGTCGCCCACTTTTTCGCCCACGCCGACAAAGCGCACCGGCAGCCCCAACTCGCGCGAGATGGCGACCACTACCCCGCCCTTGGCGGTACCATCGAGTTTCGTGAGCACGATGCCGGTAACTCCCGAGGATTGCGTGAACAGCCGGGCTTGTTGCAACCCATTCTGGCCGGTGGTGGCGTCCATAACCAGCAGCGTTTCGTGCGGCGCTCCTGGAATAATGCGCTGGGCTGTGCGCCGCATTTTCTCGAGTTCAGACATCAGACTGGTCTTCGTGTGCAATCGACCGGCGGTGTCAACGATCACATAGTCCGTTTTCCGCGCCGTAGCCGCCTGTAACGCGTCGAACAGCACCGCCGCGGGATCACCACCAGGTTTCGTTTTGATCACTTCTGTTCCCGTACGCTCGCCCCAGATTTCCAGTTGATCGATGGCCGCGGCGCGGAAAGTATCCGCTGCGCATAGCAGCACGCTCTTGCCTTGAGATCGAAAAACTTGAGCTAGTTTGCCGATCGACGTCGTCTTGCCGGTTCCGTTCACACCGACGACCAGTATTACTTCCGGCGTACCTTCTGCCTTCGAAACCGGCGGCGTGTTGGCCGCCTTAAGAATGGCCAGCAATTCTTCTTTCAGAAGACGTTTCAGTTCCTGCACGTCTTTGATCTGTTTGCGGTCGGCTTTATCGCGCAGCTTGCTCAAGACTTCCTGCGTGGTCGCGGTGCCGAGATCGGCGCTGATCAGCGTCGCTTCCAGGTCATCCAGCGTATTGCGGTCGATTTCCTTGCCGATCGAAACGACCTCTTCAATCCGCTCGGCGAGGTTTTCGCGCGTGCGCGAGACCGCCTGCTTCATGCGCTCGAAGAGGCCGGTCTTTTTTTCTTCAGTACTGCCAAACAGAGTTTGAATCATGAGGAAAATCCCAAGAACTGATTATAGCGGTCCATGCAGCTCGGACAGAGGGTGCGGGAGGAAAGTTGGTTAAACGCGGGATCGTTCGAGTTTAGCGGATTCAACAGCCGGCAGCACCGGAGCGGGAGCCGTCGCGGAAACCGATGCATCCGCGAGCACGACCGGTTTCCTGATGGCAATACGCTGAATGCGAATTTCGCCGCGTCCGTAAACCGCCATCAGCGCCGCCACGGCCACGGGATCGAGCCGCTTGCCAGCAAGGTTCTGGATAATGCGAAACGCCTCTTCCGGAGTATGCGCGTGCTGGTAAGGACGATTGGTAGTGAGCGCGTCAAACGTGTCAGCCACGGCAATTACCCGCGCCAGCAGCGGAATCTGATCATCCTTAAGGCCGTAAGGATAACCGCGTCCATCGAGAGCTTCGTGATGAAGCTCGATACCGGGAAGCATTTCTGCCAGTTGGCTCACTGGGCGCAGGATGTTGGCTCCCTTAGTGGTGTGCGTCTTCATGACCTCAAATTCTTCAGCTGTAAGGGCGCCCGGCTTTTTGAGAATGTGGTCTTCGATTCCGATCTTGCCCACATCATGCAGCTGTGCGGAGATCTGCAGCGTTTCCATGAAAGATGCCGGCAAGTTCATTTCTTTGCCAATCAGCAGCGAATAACGCGTGACCCGGTCAGAGTGGCCACGAGTGTAGGGATCTTTCTCGTCAACCGCGCCCGCCAGCATTTGAATCGACCCTAGAAACAGAGCGCGATTCTCTTCCGCAGCCCGCTTCAGGTCTTCGACGAAGTGCTCAAGTTCGCTCGACATGGTGTTAAACGTCTCAGCTAGTTCGCCGATCTCGGTGCGGCTCCACAAGTTTACCCGCTGCGAAAAGTCTCCACGAGCAAGAGCGCGGCTGTGCTGGGTGAGAACTTGCAAAGGATTCGTAATTCGGCGTGCCGCAAAAATGCTTACTGCAATACTAAGCAATACCGCCATGAGAGCCAGCAGGCGCGCCGTGCGCTGCATCTCATAAACTCCGCGATAAGCCTCGCGTTGCGGCTTTTGCACAACGACCGCCCAATCAAGCCTGGTGACTGGACTGTAGGTACCAAGCATCTCGACGTTGCTCTTGCCATCGTTGACATCAAATTCTTTGGTGGCCGCTAACTGCGCCTTGTTGCCCTCGTCCACGAAGTTGCGAACGATCTCCAGGTTCTTCATGTCCTGGCCGGTCGCGTATTGCGGAGTGCCCGCCGCCACCAGTCGGCCTTGCGAGTCCACTACATAAGGAATCAAGCCGCCTGCACTGACTTCCCGAAGGCGACGGATCAGAAATTGCAAGTCGACGACCGCGCCCACCATGCCAAGAAAACGCCCGCCATAACTCACCGGATTGCTTACCAACAGCACGGTGCGAGCCGAGTTGCCGTCTCCAACCTGAAGTGCCTGCCCGTTGTAGGCGCGGCCATCGCGTGCCGCATCAAAAGCATGTTGCAACTCGCGCTGCAAAAAAGCGTCTGGCGCGATGCGCCCGGCAGAAATTCCTCTCGCATCCGAGTTCAGCAGTGTGGCATAGGCAAGATCATCGGAGGAAGAAACAAAGTTCTCCAGCAACGCACGCAGCTCCGGCGCTTCAATGTTCTTGCTGCCGATATCGCCGCCGCTGGCCACCTGAATTGCCGACGATAAGTTGGCCAGCATCATCCGCAACGAACGCTCGTGCTGTGAAAGGTTATCCGCCAACGATCGTGTCACTGTGTTCTGCAGAATCATTTCGTTGGTTTTCAGGCGATCGCGGTTGATGGCTTCTACCTGCGCAGAGTAAAAATACATCGGGACAATGCTGATAGCGAGAAGCACACCGAGGATCAGATAGAGAATGGGGATGCGGGCCGGGGTTGGTACGGCTGAAGGCGAGGTGCTCCCCGGGCTCTCAGCAGAAGCGCCGTCGGTCGGAGTGGCGGCGGAGTTCAAGGGCATCTCTACAATTTTAGTTGTGGGAGGATTGCTTGAAGAGGAAAACCGCTGAAGCCCTCGTTACGAAAGTACCAATGAAACAGCACGCGTGGCGAGGGTTTGGCGAGAAAAGGGAGAAGCGAGTAGACTCGCAGGAGCTTGATTCAAAGTAGCTGGTCGCTACATTGTTGAAGACGTTTCACTCTTCCCGCGACGCGTCATCAATTCGGCAATCGCGTCGCGAGGAGCCTTGCCGGCGTGCAGGATGGCGTGCATCTGCTCGGTAATCGGCATCTCGACACCGTGAGCTCGCGCCAGTCCGACCGCCGCTGTAGTTGTAAAAACCCCTTCTGCGACCATGCCATGCATTTCCGCGAGAATTTCGGGTAGTTTCCGTCCGCGTCCCAGTTCGATTCCCACGCTGCGATTGCGCGAAAGGCCGCCGGTGCAAGTGAGAACCAGGTCGCCGAGGCCCGCCAGCCCGGCCATGGTTTCCGCTTTGCCTCCGCAGGCCACGACCAGCCTGGTCATTTCTGCGAGCCCACGAGTAATCAGCGCGGCGACGGAATTGTTTCCCAGGCCAAGCCCTGTGCAAACCCCGGCAGCGATCGCGATCGTATTCTTCAGCGCGCCAGCCAACTCAACTCCAATCGTATCTTCGTTTGTGTAAATGCGAAAACTCGGGCCGCTGAATTCCTTCTGCACCGTTTGCGCCAATGCTGTATCGTCCGATGCGATCGTAATCGCCGTGGGGTCGCCGCGCGCAACCTCGAGTGCAAAGGACGGTCCGCTCAGTGCCCCGATGCGGGGAGAACAATGCCTGGTACTCCTCACGACATCGCGAATGACCTCGGTCATGCGCATTGTTGTATTGCTCTCGATGCCCTTCGTCGCGCTAACCAGGAGCATTCTGTCGGTTAAATCAACCTGCATCTCTTGAAATACCGCGCGGCAATAATGAGAAGGCATCACGCTAACCACGATGTCGGCACCGTTAATTGCCTCCTTGGTAGAAGCGGCGGGACAAACGCTTGCAGGCAGAGTGCAGCCCGGTAGGAATTTCTCATTCACACGGTCGCGGGCAATGGCTTCGTAGACGTTCTTTTCATGCGCCCAGAGGCGCACGCGATGCGAGCCTTTTTGTCCCAGAACAATCGACAATGCCGTCCCCCACGCCCCAGCGCCGATGATCGCGATCTCGCTCATGTCTGCTTCGCTCCCAGGCGGTTTTCGGTTCCTGCAAGCAGACGCTGAATATTTTGCGAGTGCTTGGCGATGATCAGCAGGGAAGCGATGGCCATGAAAGCCAGAGCCGACGGCATGTTCCCGTAGGAGTGGTTTTCATAAACTAGAAGCGGGAAAAAAGCGACCGCGATAATCGATCCCAGCGAAACGTAACGAAAGATGAGCACGACCGCGATAAAAATTCCTGCAGCAACTAGCACAGCTCCCGGGGCGATGACCGCAAACGATCCCAATGCCGTGGCTACTCCCTTGCCGCCGCGAAATCCCAACCAGAAGGGAAACATGTGGCCCAAGACAGCGAACAGTGCCGCCAATGCCGTAATGGTATAGCTGGGAGCGAATAATCTCGTCAGCCATACGGCCGCCGCCCCCTTTAGTGCATCGAGCAGTAGCGTAAGAACTCCGAGCATCGGCGACGTGCGGGAGACATTCGTCGCTCCGATATTTCCGCTACCGCTCCGCCTCACATCTTCCCCGCGAAAAATGCGCACCAGTAGATATCCGAAAGGAATCGATCCTAATAAATAGCTGCCGGCAACGACGAGGAGTAACGCGAATGGGGAGATTGATTGCATACTAGCGCAGAGGGAACCCCGCTAGCTTCGTGTACGTCGATCCTTTTGGCGAAAGCTTGCTCTGGTAAAGAAAAAACTCGCGGGCCGTCATCGTGCCGAACTCGGGGGCAGGAAGTACCGCCAATTTCTCCTGGAGCTTTTCAAAGCCTCGGTTCGGATGATCACTTTTTTGTTTGTGTGGCGAGCCTGACCCGCCTCCGCGCCGCGCCAGCGTGAGATGCGGGCTGAAGGCGTGCTCCTCTTTCGGAATATCGAGTTCCGTCAGTGTTTTATCCACGGTTGCAGCCAGAGCAGTTAATTGATAGCCCGCCTCAATTCCCACCCAGAAGACTCGCGCCGCCCGAGCTCCCGGGAAGAATCCATAACCGCGAAAGTTCATTTCGAATCCGCTAGCCACAATTGTTTGTAATGCCTTCTCAATTCGCTCCGCCTCGGGTTCGGTTTTCTCGCCAATGAATTTCAGTGTGACGTGTAAGGATTCGGGCTGGACCCAGCGCGCCCCCGGTGAAAATCCTCGAACCCCTTCGACGAAACGACTCAATCGGCCGCGAATGTTATCGTCGATATCGAGTGCGACAAAAAGGCGCATAAGAAGCTCTTAGCCATTCACATCAACTTCTTACGTACCATGTCCAGCGCCAGCGTGGTTGCAAACCAGCGGATGCGCTTGCGATCACCCGGAAAGTTTCGCTCGATCACTTCCGTCCCACTGGCGCTGGCCAGGGCATGAAAGACCAGTCCAACAGGCTTCTCCGGTGTCCCTCCAGATGGACCAGCCACACCCGTGATGCCGATCCCCAGCGTGGCCTCGCAACGATAGCGGATGCCTTCGGCCAGCGCGGCGGCAACTTCGCGGCTCACTGCTCCGTGACGTTCGATCATGTCAGCCGGAACTCCTGCGAGTTCAGTCTTCACCGCGTTGGAGTAGACGATCGCACCTCCGGCAAAATAGCGCGAACTGCCAGCGACCGACGTGATCCGCTCGCCCAACAAGCCTCCAGTGCAGGATTCTGCGACGGCCAGCGTAGCATTACGCATTTGCAACCAGTAGCCGACAATCTGCTCCAGCGACTCCCCATCGCGGGAATAAACCGCGTCGTCGAGCTCTTGCTCGACCGCGTCGGCGGCCTCATCTACGCGATTCTGCGCTTCTTCTTTCGAGCTGGCCCGCGCTTGAAAATGCAGTTGGATTTCCCCGGCTCCCGCCAGAATCGTGGTCTGCACATCCGCAAATCGCTTATAGATGGGCGCCACTCGGGCGTCCACAAGAGATTCGCCAAGCATGGCAACTTTCAGTACGCGGGTGGCAAGAAATGCCGGCGGAAGCTTGGCGCGTAAACGCTCGCGGCATTCAGCATCGAACAAAGCTTTCAGTTCGTGTGGAGGCCCGGGCAGCAAGATGATGATGCGTTCCCGTCCATCGAATTTGCCGCTCAGCCACTGTCCCGGCGCGGTCCCGTTTGGGTTGGGCAGCACTGCCGCTCCCTCCAGCACGTCCGACTGCTTCGCATTGTTGGGAGACATTTTCCAGCCGCGGGCGGCAAATCGCCGCTCGATCGCTGCGAGAATCTCGTTGTCGCGCCGCAATGGAAGGCCCAACGCTTCGGCGACCGCCTCTCGCGTAAGATCATCTTCAGTTGGCCCCAGACCGCCACTAAAAATCAAAATCTCCGAGCGAAACAGCGCGTGTTGCGCCGCCGCAACCAACTGGGCGAGATTGTCGCCGACCACTCCCTTGAAAATCACTGCAACGCCGAGTTGATTGAGTTGCTCGGTGAGATAAAGGGAATTCGTGTCCATGCGGAAGGGAGTGAGCAACTCCGATCCCACCGCGATGATCTCGGCATTCACGGCTAGAAGTGTAAATGAAAAACGCTGAGTGCGCGGCTTGGGATCGAGCGCAACAACTCAGCATTTACTCCGGCAGCAGCGGAAGCCCCTGAAGATTCCACGAAAGGTGATGAACCACGTCTGTCGTTGCGAGAATCGCGCTTCGTCCCGGCGCAAAAGCCAGTCCCACTAACCCATGGCCTGCGATTTCCAGGTTGGCCTTGCCGTCTGGCGTAAGCTTGACAATGCCGCGCCTACCGCCGAGCGACGCAGCTACGTACAGGTTGCCGGCAATGTCGAAAGCCAGGCCCTGCGGCCGCCCCAGGCCGCGGTAAAAGGTGTGCACTGTGCCGTGGGGGTCAATTCTGTTGACGCTGTCAAAGCTTGAGGTAGTGGGGCCGGTGACAAACAGATCGCCTTGCGGACCGAATGCCAGATGGTACGCCGACACACTGGGTTCAAGCGTAGCGAAGACAAAAACCTGTTGGTCGCTGCCAATTTTGAAGATCGTGCCGCTGCGGTCGCCTACGTAGAGATTTTGATTCCGGTCAAACGCGATGCCGGTAGCGACTCCCATTCCTTCGGCGTAGGTTGTCATGCTCCCATTCGGCGACACGCGGTAGACCGCTCCGTCGTGGCGTGAAGAAACATACATCTGCCCTGCGCGGTCGAATGCAATTGAGGTCGCATTCATCATTTCGGTGACGAACGGTTTCACCGTGTAATTCGTGTCGATCTTGAAAATCGCGACTGGGACTTTCTGCCCGCGTGAACCCGAGAACGTTGCATAAATGTTGCCTTCCGCATCGAGCGCTGGACTCGTTACGGGATGCAGGTTTTCAGCGATAGGCACTGCCACTTTGACACTCTGCGCGTTGCTGATTTGTCCGTCGGCGGCCACGACCACGGGGCCTGACGTTGCTCCTTCCGGAACGCGGGCGACCAGGAACGAACTCGAACTAACAACCACTCCGCCCTCGACTTCACCAAACTGCACTCGCGGGCGTAACAATTGTTGCGGACGCAATCCCGAGCCCGTGATGCGAATTTCGCCGCCGGCGAGCGCCAGTGCCGGCGACACAGACTCGATGTGCGGTCCGCCATTCACGTTTTTCTTGCCCAGAAGCCGGTCGGAAAATCCCATGAGGAAAGCACTCGCACTACTCTAGAAGAACACTATCTTAGAAGGCCAAAGTGCAGCAAGAGATGCATAATTCCAAGCGCGTAGAGGCCTGCCGCCACGTCGTCCAGCACGATCCC
>CAYOVU010000106.1:0-32359 GCA_964407505.1 uncultured Acidobacteriaceae bacterium
TTGCGGATACACCTTCTGCTTTGGATGAAAGACCCATAACGAGGATTCAGACGGCAATCGCGTCGCGAATGTTTTCGAGCCTTGGAATACCGGTGGAACTTTTCCCCGCGGTCAGGGCAACGGCGCTCGGCTTACCGCGCCGCCGCACCATTATTCGACGAAATCCACCGCCACAGGGGGACGAACGGCGGCTTGTCGGGTGAGGAAGGTGAAGATTAAGAAGCCTTGAAGCGGTGCCGGTTTATGCCCAGCTTCCTAATCTTGGATTCGAGTGTCTGTCGGGGAATGCCCAGCTTGACGGCTGCGCCGTTGGGACCCCCAACCACGCCTTCGCATTCCCGGAGAGCGGCTTCGAGGATCTCTCTTTCGTGCTCGACAAGGTCAGCAACCAGCGGAGCAGTCGTCGCAACCAGTTTGGGAGTCACGTGCGTGAGCCAGGTCTCGTCTACAAAGAAAGTCTCCCCTTCAGACAGAATCACCGCCCGCTCGACTACATTTTGCAACTCGCGGACGTTGCCCGGCCAATCGTATGCGTGGAAGAGTTCGATCGTCTTCTTGTCTATGTTTCGAATCTTCTTGCCCAATGTCTTGGCGTAGCGGTCGATCAAGTATCCGACCAACAAGGAAATATCACTAATGCGCTCGCGCAATGCCGGCAATCGAATCGGAAACACGTTGAGGCGGTAAAACAAATCCTGACGAAACCTGCCCTCGGCCACCGCTGAAGTCAAGTCTCGATTCGTGGCCGCTATCACTCGTACGTCAACGGACACTGTTTGACTACCACCCACTCGTTCGAATTCCCGCTCCTGAAGAACTCGCAGCAATGCGACCTGCGTATCTGGCGGAAGATCGCCTACTTCATCGAGGAATATTGTTCCACCGTCGGCCGATTCGAAACGGCCCAGCCGACGCTGAGTGGTGCCTGTAAAGGAACCTTTTTCGTGGCCGAACAGTTCAGAAGCAATCAGCGACTGGGGAATCGCCGCGCAATTCACTCGAATGAAAGCACGGTTTGAACGCTTGGACCCGTTATGAATTGCGCGAGCAATCAGTTCCTTTCCAGTTCCGGTCTCACCTAAGACCAAGACCGTGGAATCCGTCGGAGCTACCTTGGACGCTTGAACCAGCACACGACGTAATGGCTCGGAGGAACCGACGATTTCTTCGCACATGGATAAGCGCACGATGTCTTCGCGCAACGCAACGTTTTCGTTTCGTGTCCTGTCTTCGGCGCGCTTGCGATCATCGGATGTCGGTTCCCGTCACATACCAGCGCACCAGATGTCCATGTTCGTCGCTGAACGGGTTGTAACGGAGCAGAAGCCAGTGATGCACTCGCATCGGACTTTCGCGCCAGAACGTTCCATCCGGAAGATCTCGAGAGGGTGCGCGAGGAGCGCGAAGCAGGCTTCGCTCTCGGCCTGCCGTTTGAAATCGAGCTACGAGCGCTTCGGAAGGACGGTCAGCAGCAAGGCAAGCCATTCACGAATGAGTCGATCCAGGTCATCGGGGTGAACGACCACCTTCCAACCCCAACCTTTCCCCTGCTCCAGGGTCAGGCCGGTGTACTCGTACCAACGTCGGTTCAAAAATTCCTTGGATCCATCAGGGAAGCTCGTCCACAAGAAAGAGGGAACCGTGTCGATGAGAGGGTCTGGAGCCGGGCAGCCTCCTGGCGGAGCTTTTCCGGAGCATCGCTTTGTTCGTGGTTTTCCGAATCTCGGGCCAACTCACTCATGCTCACACAGTCCGCCGAAGTGTCAGAACCAATTTCGATGATTCTAAATCAAAATCTAAAGCCAAGCTCAGCCGAATGGCTTCACGCTCAATTTTCGGCGAAAGCTGAAATTACAGCCTGAGTTCAAAAGCTAAACACCAACGATTCAATTGATTACGAGTGGCGCCGGGATTGCCCTTTGTTACGTTGAATCGTTCGGCAGTCAAGCATGACCTTGAAAATTGAGAAGTACTCTGATGAGTACAGCACTACGATTCGACTCATTGGGCGAATGCAAGCGGAACATTTGGCGGAAGTGGAGACGCAGATCAAGGAGAGCAGATCGAAGATCGTGCTGGACCTGGAGGAATTGAACCTGGTCGATGTCGAGGCTGTTCGATTTCTCGGGAGCTGTGAAGTAGCAGGTGTCGCGCTTGTCAACTGCTCGCCCTACATACGCGACTGGATCGGCAAAGAAAGCGATTAGAGCGAAAGGTCAGGATCTGCGTCCATGACCACCACCTCAACTAAAAGGAGCACGTATGTCAGACCAAGTAGTTTTGATTACCGGAGCGCTGACAGGGATTGGTCGCGCCGCCGCAATCATCTTTGCGCAAGAAGGGGCACGAATTGTTGTGTCTGGCCGTCGAGACAAAGAAGGACAAGCGTTAGTTGCCGAGCTACAAGGCCTTGGAGCCGAGGCCATTTTTGTCCGTAGTGATGTCCGCAAGGATGAGGATGTTCGCAACCTTGTGGACCAAACGGTCAAGCGTTTCGGACGTCTGGATATTGCGGTCAACAATGCTGGAACCGAAGGGACACCCGGCCCGGTGACGGAGCAGACTGCAGAAACCTACGCCGCAACCTTCGACACAAACGTCCTAGGAACACTACTGAGCATGAAGCACGAATTGAGGGTGATGCTGGCACAGACGAGTGGGAGCATCGTCAATGTCTCGTCGGCCTATGGAAGCGTCGGGGCTGCCGGAGCTTCCGTTTATGTGGCCAGCAAACATGCGATAGAGGGGCTGACAAAATCCGCTGCACTGGAAGTCGCCGGGACCGGAGTTCGTGTAAACGTAGTTGCTCCAGGCACTACGGACACCGGTATGCTTACGCGCTTCACCAGCACAGATGAAAATAAAGCGGCGCTCGTCTCGACAGTGCCCTTCAAGCGTCTTGCAAGTCCGGAGGAGATCGCTCACGTGATCGCCTTTGTTGCTTCGGAAAATGCGTCGTATATGACAGGTTCTTCCATCCCAGTCGATGGAGGCATGATCGCTGGCTAAATCTTCCTCGACTACGGTACCTCGCTGCTCAAGACAAGTCGTTTCTCAACGGCGAGTCGTGAAAAGGCTGGGACGACGCTAGCAAACGTGTTCGTTTTTGGATTGTCAGGGTATATGGAATGACTACACTTCAAGGCAAAACCGCCCTGGTGACGGGCGCATCACGCGGAATTGGGCGGGCCACCGCATCCGCGCTCGCTAACGCCGGTGCGCACGTTCTTGTGCACTACGGTCGTTCCGCTGAGGATGCGGAATCTCTCGTGGCAGGCATCCTTTCAAAAGGCGGACGCGCGAACGCAATCAGGGCCGACTTGGGAACTCCGGAAGCGGCAACGCTGCTGGCGAAGGAGGTTCGTACGATCGTCGGGGGGCGATTGGATGTGCTCGTGTCGAACGCCGGAATCAGCAAGGCTGCAACCTTCAAAGACCATACGGTGGCCGACTTTGACAACCTCTTTGCGACAAATGTGCGCGGTCCGTTCTTCCTGGTGCAGCAACTGCTCCCCATTCTAGGTGACGGGTCGAACATCATCGTGATCTCTTCGATCGGGGCCCACGCCGTAGTCGGCAATCCGCGAGGGGATCGGTACGCTCATGGGTGATGCGCGCTATTGGCTGGAACACGGAACCTATGCGCCTGACGAACTTGCAGTTCGCTTCCATCATCGGCGGGTTTTGATTCATCCTTTCGCGAACGGCAATGGGAGCCACACGCGACTCATGGTGGATGTGCTGGCCCAAAGGCGAGAACGGCCCGTCTTCAGTTGGGGCGGTGAGAACTTGGCGCGCGCTGGCGACTTTCGCCGGCATTATATCGACGCGCTGCAGACCGCCGACGCGGGCGATATCGGCCCGCTCCTCACGTTCGCGCGCTCATGAGACACCGCAGAAAGACCCCTCATGCTCAGTTGGGTCTCGAAGCATCGAGGAAAGGTTATGGCCCACTCTATAAGCGCTAACTCAAGGTGCTAAGGTTTGAGACGATGCTAACGTCCTGAATCCCGTTTCTGGATACTTTCCAGTTTGCCTGCGATACAGCCGGAATCACATTGCTGCCATTGCTGCACAGTCAGCCGCAAACGGCAATCGCGAAGAGCTGTAACGTCCAGACCGGACCCTCATCAGGGTTCCACAAAGGTTTTAGGTTTCTGTTTGCTCTAGGAATAGCTCTCGAAAATTCGTGTGACGAAATCGCCACCCCTCACCGGCAGAAAAGCGTGAATCTCTTTACCGATTGCGCCCCAGGCCACGGTCCTCGGAATTGCGTGTAATACACATAGAACTCTCTTCCGAGCACGGTAGGGTCAACGCCTAGGCCGATGGGACCGGAGTATCCTGCGATGTCCGGAACATATCCAAACATGCCTATGAAGATGGTGTCCGTCCAGTGGAGACCGTCGGGCGATTCGGCATAGCTGTAGTTTTGCGAGTCGCTGTTGAGCATCATGTAGCGGTGAATGTAGGAGTTGTAGGCCACATTGTTCCCGCCGCCGTAATGGCCTTCCGGAATGAGGTCGGTCGACGCGCCGCCGATTCCCGGTTGATCCCACGCTTCCTGGTAGTACTTCTTAAATGGCGCAGCGAAGTGAACGCTGCCTCCGAAAGCGTCTCGCAGCACCTCGGTGATGGGCGCTCGCGCGATGGATGCAGTAGTGTTAGCACCGCTCTTCAGCCAGTCCAGAAAATAAACATAGAAGTACTTGCCGTCGAGCGAGACCACGAGCGGCGGATCGCCGATCGCTCCTGGTGCCGGCTGGCCCTTATAGCTAAAGGGCATATTAAAGCGGATGATTTCGCCGATATCAGTCCAGTGGAGACCCTTGTCTGAGGAAATTGCGAGACCGAGTAGAAAGTAAGGTGGGTCGTCGTATTCCGCATGGTAGACCAGGAGCCAGCTCCCGGCGCCCACTTGGCCTTGTGGCACTTGATAGACAGGACCTCCGCCGATGTAGGTGTAGCAGAAGTGATGTGGGTATTTTGTAGGATCGCAGTTGTGGGGATTCACTTTGGGATCGGGATTCTGATCGATGACTACATCGACAGGCGGCGCGGAGCCCAACGGATTGTCCAATGTGCCGAGGGTTCTAACGACGGATCCGGAGTTGTTGTTGCCTACCATTTGGCCGTGCCAGAGTTGGCGGTTATGAAGGCCGGCGTCAATGCTGAAAAACATGTAGCCGCCGTCGGTTTTGAGTACCGAGAGCTGTCCATCCGGCCAATCAAAGCTGTCCGTAAGCGGCGGCTGCGCTTTGGTGCCCGCCACGTATCTCTGATGGGAAGACGCTACCTCGACCGGTGCGGAGATCGTGGGATTGCAGATCGGCTCAAGCGTCGGCGCGGTTCCAATGCTCGCCGCGACTGATCCTGCATCGGGGATGAATCCGGCATTCGGGACTTCACGATGGCTCTCAAGCGCTCGGCCATCTTTTGACTGACCATCAAGCGCCTGACCGCCAGGTTGGAGTTCTAACACTGTGCCCCAGCCGTCCGGGCCCGCCTCCGTCGCTGTTCCATAGAAGTTGCCAGCCGAATCTGTGATCAAGCCGCCCATAGGAATCTGTCCGTCGGGATTTGTTCCATTGGGAGCCGCGCTGAATCCGTACAACGCTGTCAATGTGCCATTCGAAAACTCAAATATCGATCCCTGACCGCAGCAGCCACCTTGAGAGGCTGAGCCGAAGAGATTTCCGGAGGCGTCCACGAGCAGGTGCGAATAGGGATAGGCGCCATCGGTCCCGCCCGTGAAGCTGTACAAGACGCTCTCGTTGCCGGCGGTGTCGATCATGTACAGGGTCCCGAAATAGTAGGGTCCGCCTGCCGACGTGGCTCCGTATAGATTCCTGGTTTGGTCGAGAGCCGGCCCTCCGATAGGATTTGCTCCGTCACTTCTGCCAGCAAAGCTGTGCAGCACTTTCTCGTTACTGTTGCTGTCGAGGCTGAATACCGTTCCAAGGCTGTAGGCTCCGCCGAGCCATGTCGTACCGTAGATATTTCCCGACGAATCGATCGCCACGCCGCCTAAAGGACTGGCTCCGTCCGGAACATCGCGAAATCGGTAGAGGATTGTCTCCTGCCCCGTAGCGCTCAGTTCGAATACGGTTCCGCAGCCCCGGCCATAGCATCCTTGGCCGCCATACCGCGTAGTGCCGTAGAAATTTCCGGTTGCATCAAGCACCAGTCCAGCGTTCGGGTTCGTGCCATCCGCCCCTCCTGCAAAATTGTGGAGTATTGTTTCATCGCCCGTGACGGCATCTATCTTGAATATCGTTCCATAGCCATGCGCCCCGCCGTACGCAGTTGTCCCATACAGGTTGCCGGACGCATCAAGAATTACTCTTGCTGTGGGGTTCGATCCATCAGGTACACCGCCAAAACTGTGCAGCACGGTCTCTGTGCCACTGGCATCGAGCTTGAAGACGGTCCCGCAGCCGCCGAAGTAGATGTCGCACCCCGTGCCAGCGCCGCCGAAAAAGGTGGTTCCGTAGAGATTGCCGGCCACATCTCTGGCCACACTGGCCTCGGGCCAAGCACCATCGGAAAGGTCACCACTGCTGTTGAATGAATAAAGCTCAGTGAAAGTAACTGTTTGTGCCACCGCAGACTGAACCAGGAGCAGAAGCGTCACAAGCGCGAACCGCCAAACCAGAAGAGCAGTAACCAAGCAACATTTACCTGAAATCCGGTCCGCACTTTGCATTACTGTCATACACTTTCCTTCTGTTTATTCGCGCGCAACACTATAGGTTAGCCACCGCGAATGGCCACCAATGCGTGGTAACAACCCAGATCGTAAAGCAAAGTTACTGGATAGCCGAACCTTTTTTCTCCCGTCCTCAGTGCTCACTTCCGAGAGCATGTTTGCCACTGCGCTCGGCACCCCTAGGCCTCGTCACGCTCGCACAACAACTGTCTCGACGAGGCGGCAGAAGGTACGTGGCCGCATAACCCTTGTCGGTCAAACTGGCGACTCTGCAAGCGTTTCCGCCAATTGCGGTCGAATAAGCACCACCAACCGAAACCCATTTAGGGGCGAGAAGTCGGCTTCTGGGACCTGATGTGCGTTGTTGGATAAGTTGCGATAAAGGACGTTATCATTCATCGAACGGTCAGTACGTCAATTCGAGAAGACGTTTCCCAGAGCCGACGGAGCCGGAAAGCCTTCGGGTAGCCTAGGCTCAGGGACAATCGATCCTGAATCAGATATATCGCCTGGCCTACTCTGAAGGTGCGGTTGAGTTTGTCCACTCATTCTCCGGATGCATGTCGCTTGACTGCACCACTGATGGCTGCAGCGTCACCCAGGCTGAAGTAAAATGTCGCTCCCTTGTTGATCTCAGCGTCAGCCCAGATGCGCCCTCCGTGCTTTCGGACGATGCGCTGCACCGTGGCGAGTCCCACGCCAGTGCCTTCAAACTCTTTGTCGTTGTGAAGCCGTTGAAATACTCCAAAAAGCTTATCGCTATATTTCGGGTTGAATCCTGCGCCGTTGTCTCGAACAAAAAGCACGAGTTGGCCCTCAACCGTTGACTGGTCAATCTCAATGACCGCTCGCTCACGGTGGCGCGTATATTTGACGGCATTGGACAGAAGGTTCGCGAATACCTGCTGGATCAGTCCGGGATCGCAATGGACGGAAGGCAGCGATCCCACGCGCCAGTCAATATTCCGGTCAGTTGTTTCAGATTCAAGGTCTTGGAGAACGTTCTCCACCAACGGATTTAAGGACGTCATCTGCAGAGTCATACTGCGGCGATCCAGCCGGGCAAGGTTGAGAAGGTCATCAATCATCCGGCTCATTTTCCGAGTACCTTCCTGAATGCGGTTGAGTTGTTGTTGAGCCTCGGGCACCAATTGAGAACTATGCTCCTCGATCAACGTCCCGGCAAATACATTGATGTGGCGAAGTGGCGCCCGAAGGTCATGCGAAACCGAGTAAGAGAAGGCTTCCAGTTCGTTGTTTGCCGCTGCGAGCTGTGCAGTACGCTCAACCACGCGACGCTCCAGGTCTTCATTCAGGTTCTTGATCTGTTCTTGGGCGCGTTTGCGCTCGGCCAGTTCAATCTGCAGTTGTTCGTTAGTTTGTGCCAGTTCTGCAGTGCGCTCGGCTACCCTCACCTCCAGAGTCTCTTTCGCCTGCTGCAATTCTCGTTGTTTGGTCTCAAGTTCTTCGTTGATTTGGACCGCACCTTCGTAGGTCGAGATCAGCAAATCCAGAATCTGTTGTTTTTCGGCAGTGATGAAATGCGACTGGCCACCAAAGTGAAGTTGCACACCGACTTGCAATCGTTCCGTCTTTCGCAGTTCTACGTTCGTCAGGATGTATTCGACTCGCGAAACGAGGTATTTGTCGTCGTAAGGCTTCCGGATGAAACTATCCGCACCGCATTCCAGCCCCCTAACGATGTCTTGCGGCCCGGAAAGAGATGTTAATAGGACGACGGGAACGTCCCTGAGGACGGGTAAAGATTTGACCTCCTTGCAGAGCGTGTAACCGTCCATCTCTGGCATCACCACGTCGGTAATGACCATGGCGGGTTTGCTGTGAAGCGCCGCAGCCAGCGCCTGCTTACCGTCTCTGGCCACCGTTACAGAAAATCCCCGCGTCCCTAGGTAGTGGCTCAACTGCTCGGCCTGGGTTTGGCTGTCCTCGGCAATGAGTATTTCAGCTCCGTTAAAGAAATTCCCCTTGGTTCGGCCCATAGATCCCCCGACTTTTTCCTCATCTCCCATAAAGATCGCGCCTGAGAAAAAGACCATCGATTTCTGAGGCGCTGTCTTGTTTGTTTGCCATTGCCCGATCGTTGTGGCTCACAGTCTTGCCGGCAAGGCTTGCCAACGCCAGGTAAATCTTCTCTGGACGGAGCACATATGTTGCTCCTCCCAGTCTTATTGCTTCCCCTGGCATACCATGCACGACCGACGTATCTTGATCCTGGGCGATAGTTACCGCTCCTTGTTCCTTCATCAACTTCAACTCCCACGCACCGTCCTTTCCCATTCCCGTGAGCAGCACACCGACCGCGCTCTGACCATACGCTTTCGCCACAGAACGAAATAGACATGCGACAGATGGCCGGAGCCCGTTCTCGGGTTCGTCTGATCTGAGTTGGACGCGGCCATCTGCGTCTATCGCCATGTGTAATCCATCTGGAGCCACATATGCTTGTCCTGGAAGAACAGATTGACCGTGCGCGGGTATATGAACCGGCAGGCTTGACGATTGAGCCAACCACTCGACAAAACCCTGGGTAAAACCTGCCGCAATGTGCTGGACAATCAGGACTGGAACGGGGAAGTTCTGCGGCAACCCCGCCAGAATCGTTTGGAGAACCGGTGGACCACCGGTTGAGGCTCCAATGGCAACAATTTTAGGTTGCGACTGGGCGGTCGGGAGCCGGATTTCCTTACAGAGTGCGGTTTCCGGAGCAACTTCTGTCGGCCGAGAGCGTGGCCATCTTCTCACCACCTTTACTTCCGACATCACCTTTACGGTGCGAATTAACTCCGAGACGGCCTGTTCATGATCTGAATGGCCCGCGCCTGAAGGTTTCTGCAACACGGCTAAAGCGCCGGACTCGATCGCTCGAAATGCTTTGGATGTGTCGGTAAAATCCGTTGTTCCACTCACGATGACAATCGGCGTGGGATGTGTTTCCATGATCCGCCGCGTTGCATCGAAACCGTTCATCTTTGGCATATGGACATCCATCGTGATGATGTCGGGTTGAGTGCGTGCCACAGCTTCCAGCGCTTCCTCTCCGGTCTCCGCTGTCCCAACCACTTCGATCGCGGGATCAGAGCGGAGAATCTGCAACAGAAATTCTCGTACTGTCGGTGAATCCTCGACGACAAGAACTCGAATCATCCGCAAACTCCTGACCAACATTCAGATCAATCTGCGGACAACTTCCAGCAGATTGCCTTGATCAAAACTGCTCTTCACGATGTACGCGCTGGCCCCGGCATCAACTCCACGTTCCCTGTCTTCCCGAGAGTCCAATCCTGTTACCAGCACTACGGGCAACTGGGAAAGTCTCTTATCAGCCCGGATCTTTGCCGTTAGATCGAAGCCGCTCATTCTGGGCATTTCGACATCCGACACGACTAAGTCGAAGGCTTCGGTTCCCAGCACGGCCAAAGCCTCAGCGCCGTCGATCGCTGTTTTCACCTTGTATCCAGCAAATTCAAGGATGTTTTTCAGTAGTGTCCGTGAAGTGATCGAGTCTTCCGCTACAAGGATGGACTTAGGGGATTCTTTAGTTTCACGCGCCGCCGCGGCACGCGCCGTTTTGACCGTAGACTGCATTAAGTCCGCGACGTTGAGTACGGGCGAGACCTTGCCAATTCCGAGCACTGTAGCGCCTGCAACATTGCGCACGTGTGGGAGCTGCTTTCCCAGGCTTTTCACCAAGACCTCTTGCTCGTCGAGAATCTCATCCACCAGGAATCCAATTTGTTCGCCCGCCCAGGCAAGAACAAGCACAGGTATCTTGTCTTTCGGATCAGTGCTGGTGTTTCGCTGAGCAATCTCCAGGACGTCGCTTAGACGAACCGCTGCGATGGCACGGCTATCGATTTGGATCGTCTCGCGGTTTTCCGCGCTCTTGATCTCTTCCCGGCCCACCCGGAGAACTCTTTGTACATGCCGGGTCGGAACTACAAACAGACTCCCGCCGGCACGAACCAGAATGCCTCGAAATCTGGCGAGAGTAAGTGGCAGAATGAGCCGGAAGGTCGTTCCCGCTCCCGGTTGGGTTTCAACGGACACCGTCCCACCTACTTTTTCGGCTTTTTCCCGCACAATGGCCAGCCCAAGCCCCCGTCCTGAGATTTCAGTGATCATCGGACTGGTGGAAACCCCGGATCTGAAGATGAGGCCTGCGGCTTGCTGTTCGTCCATTTTTCTGGCGTCTTCTTCAGAGACAAGACCCAGCTTTACCGACGCCGCTCGTACCTTCCGGACATCGATGCCTGAGCCGTCGTCCGAAACAACGATCTCAACCTTGTCATCACTTTTGGGAAAGATGGCGATGCGAATGGTTGCCCGCGGCAGCTTCCCTTGTTCTTCCCGCTGCTTTGGAGTCTCGATACCGTGGTCAATACAGTTTCGGATCAGATGAATCAGGGGGTCTTTCATTTCCTCCAATATCCGCCGGTCGGTCTCGATCTCGCCCCCCACAATAGCCAGATCCGCATCCTTGCCGCAGTCCCGATTGAGATCACGAACGAGTTTGGGAAAGGATTCGAGCAATGTGGAAAATGGAAGCATCGATACCCGTTTCATGTCTTCCACCAGATCGTCCACTCTCCGTTCGAATGCACGGCGGTCATATTCGAGCCGTTTGCCCAGGGCCACGAGCTTCTGCCTGACGGAATTCAGCGTGTCTTCATTCCGATCCAGAAAAGCGGAGAGCTTCATCACGCGCAATCGTGCAGACGCATGTCCGTTTGACGAGTGACTGCGTCCATAGGACCGAGATTCCCCGTTCGCTAATGATGGCAAGGCATGCGCGAGCGGCCGGATTTTGCGCCATTCTGTTTCCCACGTAATCAGCACCTGGCTGATTTCACGTAACTCGACCACCCGTTGGCCTACCGTTGCCTTGGCCGGAATCAATTCTTCGGTTTGGCGAAGAAGTGCGTCGAGCTTGGATGCGGGTACTCTCAGAGTTTCGGATAGCCCCTGCTTTGTGTCCGCTAAGCGTCCTGGCTCGGTATTTTCGAGTTGGGAAATTGTTGGTGGGCGGGCACCTGCAACTTCCACAGAATGCAATTCTGGTTGCTCCACGCGCGGAACGATTCTGGTGGGTGGATTGGAAGGCCCCGGCATCTGGGGTGGGCGGAGCTCGTTGACGGTTGCGGTTTCAATGCTCTCGTCGGAAAGCAGCACACCCAGCGTGTCCACCGTGCGATGAAGCAGGTCAAAGAGCTCCGGCGAGAGCGATACTTCGCGGGTCTTCAGGCGCGAGAATAAACTCTCCAGCGACTGGCAGACGCTTTCGACTTTCGCCAGATTGACGGCGCGCGCCGCACCCTTCAGGCTGTGCGCCTCCCGGAACACCTTCTCAACCATCTCCATTTGCTGTTCCGGCGAGGACGCTTTCTCCAGTTCGATCAGGCCTGAAGAAATGGCAGCTACGTGTTCCTCTGCCTCGACCTTGAAGGTCGCCAGAAGTTTCTTAAGAAGCTCTTTGTCCTTGAGTCCCATGTTTACTCTCAGGAGGCGGTGGCTGCCATGTTTCGGCTCCTGACCTTATAGAGGGCTACAAGTTCCGCCAGTTTTCGCCCCAGGTCTCCAATGTTTTTCGCCGCAGTCTCTGTCTGCTTGGTGCTGGCCACGTTTTGCGTGCTCGCCAATTTGATGTTCTCCATCGCTTGTGCCACCTGGTCCATTCCAGCCATTTGTTGCTGGCTCGAAGCGGCAATCTGAGTGGCGGCCTGCGCCGTCTCCGCGATACTCTCGGCTAGTTTCTGCACAGACTCTCCCGCCTGGGAGGATTGCTTCACTCCCGCATCTACTACCTTGCTGCCCTGCTCGGTCACCATCACAGCAGCATTGGTTGCTTTTTGAATGTCGTTCAGGATGCTTCGGACCTGGACTGTCGCCTGCTTGGATTGTTCGGCCAAGTTTCGTACTTCCTGCGCCACCACGGCGAAGCCTTTGCCCTGATCTCCCGCCTTGGCCGCTTCGATCGAGGCGTTCACCGCCAGCAGATTCGATTGTTCGGCAAGATCGTTGACCGCGAGCATGATTTCTCCGATGGCTTGGCCCTGTTCGCTCAATCGGACAATGCTTTCGGCGATGGACTCCATTTGTTCCCGGATCTGTTTCATGGCATCGATTGACTCGGCCACGGATTTCTTTCCGTTCTCGGAGACCTGCGCCGCCCGTTGGGCGCTTTCCGATACAAACTTCGCTTTCTGGGTGGAGAGTTGGGCGGTCTGTTTGACTTCTTCTACTGTCGTGGTGGTCTCGGTCACTGCGGTTGCGGTTTCCGTTGCAGCCGAGGCGACCTGTGTGGTGGTGGCAACAATTTGCTGGGCAGAAGAGGAGAGGATGCCAATCGATTCCTGCATTTCCGCCGTGACCCGCCGCAGTTTATCCAACATAGCCGCAAAAGCTTTGCCCAAAATATCCTTATCGGACTTCGGCTGGACCTCCACCGTGAGGTCGCCCTCGGAGATCTGCTCGGCCACTCTCGCCATTTGTCCCAAGGAGAGCGTCATCTGCGCGAACGCTTTTCCCAGCACATCCCTGTCCGACTTCGGCTTTACCTCGGCGCTGAGATCCCCGGCGGAGATTTGTTCCGCCACGCGGGCCATCTGCCCGAGTGAAATCATCATCTCCTGGAAGGTCTCGGTTAAGACTCCTACCTCGTCGCTACGGGAGTTGGAGGATAACTGAACCGCCAAGTCCCCCGAAGCGATCTTCCGCGCTGTGGCGGAAATTTTGCCGAGAGGTACAGCGATGTTGCGGGTAAGGAACACACCGGCCAGGCTTAGGACTACGAACGAACCCAGGCTCCCTAGAAGGATGGTCAAATTGGTACGATGCACGCGCTCTTTCTCCTCTACCGATCGCTGAGTCAAAAGGCCAGCCTCTTCGGCGTCCATGTCACTGACGAGCTTTCGGATGGAGTCCATCGCATTCTTGCCTCGGTCGGTGACGACCACCTGCGCGGCAGCGGCGAATCCTTTTTGCTTTCTCAGGTCAATGGTTTCTTGCAGCTCGGCGAACTTAGCGGCAACCAGAGGCTCCAGGGCGGTGAGCCGCTGTTGCTGGTTCGGATTGTCAGAGGTCATTTCCCGTAGTTGTTTCAGTTTCTGATCGGCCAGCCCGCGCGCGCCCTGATAGGGCTCGAGATAACGCGTTTCCCCAGTGATGACGTAACCCCGTTGGCCGGTCTCGGCGTCCTTCATCGCGGACAGGAACTCGTCGAGTCCGGTAACCACTTGATGCGAGTGCCGGACCCACTCGGCGGAGTCGACAAGCTTGGCCGTGCTGTCATGAGACACGACGCCGACAACTAGGAGCATCGCCAAAGCAACGCCAAAGACGCTGGCAATTTTTCCGCCGATTGACCACCTCATCGAATCCTCCCTTCCAGGGTGTCCAGACTGCGTTTTAACTTTAAGAGGCCCCGGCTGCCATGCTTCGCTCGTTGGTTTTAACCTTGTACAAAGCAACCAGCTCGGAGAGCTTTCGTCCCAGATCCTGAATGTTCTTGGCCGCGACCTCCGTTTGTCTGGTGCTGGCCACGTTCTGCGTGCTCGCCGTCTTGATGTTTTCCATCGCCTGTACTACTTGATCCATACCCACCATCTGCTGCTGGCTCGAAGCGGCAATCTGAGTGGCGGCCTGTGCCGCTTCCGAAATGTTCTCCCCCAGTTTCTGCACCGACTCTCCGGCCTGCACAGACTGTTTCACCCCAGCTTCGACTGCTTTGCTGCCTTGCTCGGTCACCATCACAGCGGCATTGGTTGCTTTTTGAATGTCGTTCAGAATGCTTCGCACCTGGACGGTTGCTTGTTTCGATTGTTCCGCCAGATTTCGCACCTCTTGCGCCACCACAGCAAAGCCTTTGCCCTGTTCGCCCGCCTTCGCAGCCTCGATCGAGGCGTTCACCGCCAGCAAGTTCGACTGCTCGGCAAGATCATTAACCGAGAGCATGATTTCCCCTATGGTCTGCCCCTGCTCGCTGAGGCGGACGATGCTCTCCGCAATCGATTCCATCTGTTCTCGAATCTGTTTCATTGCTTCGATTGAGTCAGCAGCCGATCTCTTCCCGCTCTCGGATACTTGTGTCGCCCTTTGTGCACTCTCCGATACAAACTTCGCTTTCTGCGTTGCGAGCTGGGCGGTTTGCTTCACTTCCTCGACGGTTGTTGTCGTTTCGGTGACGGCGGCTGCGGTCTCGGTAGCGGCTGAAGCCACCTGCGTAGTGGTGGCAACAATCTGCTGAGCGGAGGAGGAGAGAATACCGATCGATTCCTGCATCTCTCCGATAATCCGCCGGAGTTTTTCAACCATGACCGCAAAGGCCTTTCCTAAGACGTCCTTGTCCGACTTCGGCTTCACCTCAACGGTAAGATCGCCGTCAGAAATCTGTTTGGCCATCTCGGCCATTCGTCCCAGCGACATCGTCATCTCGGTAAAACTCGTAGCCAAGACTCCGACCTCATCTTGCCGGCCATTGGAAATAACCTTGACCGATAAATCCCCGGAGGCGATCTTCTGCGCCGCTGCCGAAACTTCGCCGAGCGGGACAGCGATATTTCGCGTGAGGAATACGCCAGCCAGGCTCAGAAACGCGAATGCACATAAGCCGCCAAGAATGATGGTCATTTCGGTACGGTGCGCGCGGGCTCTCTCCTCCGCCGACCGCTTAGCTAATAACCCAGTCTCTTCCTCTTGCATCTCTCCGACCAACTTCCGGATGGAGTCCATTACGTTCTTGCCCTTGTCCGTGACGACCACCTGCTCTGCCGCTCCGAACCCTTTTGTCCTCCGCAGGTCGATGGTCTCCTGCAACTCTGAGAACTTGCTGGCAACCAAGGGTTCGATGGCCGTGAGCCGCTGCTGCTGGTTGGGGTTGTCAGAGGTCAACTCTCGCAGATGCTTCAGCTTCTGATTGACCGTCTCGCGCGCACCCTGATACGGCTCCAGATAGCGGGCTTCGCCGGCAATGATGTAACCGCGTTGACCGGTCTCGGCATCTTTGAACGCGGACAGCGCATCATCGAGCGTGTTCAATACTTCATGGGTGTGCCGAACCCAGTCGGCGGAGTCGATGAGCTTGATCGTACTATCGTA
This sequence comes from uncultured Acidobacteriaceae bacterium, assembly GCA_964407505.1. Classification (GTDB taxonomy): domain Bacteria; phylum Acidobacteriota; class Terriglobia; order Terriglobales; family Acidobacteriaceae; genus Sulfotelmatobacter. The sequence continues at coordinate 15,824 of CAYOVU010000106.1, forward strand.
AGAGACTGCGCTCACAATCGTCAGCACCAACAAGGCCAGTCCGAAACCGCTGCCAATCTTTTTTCCAATTGACCACCGCATTGCAGTTCTCCATTACACAATCTTGGCGCTCAAATTCTGTTCTCCACTCCATCGTTCACCAGGATCTTTTCGTCGGAAAGAATCCTCGCTACGTCGAGAACCACCAACGGGTCTTTCGTGATCCCCTTCAGATACTCCTCTCGTATCCCTGTCTGGGTCGGAAGAGCCGGGTGAAGTTCTTCGCGCGCAATGCAACGCATACCGAGAATGGCATCGGCAAGAATGCCAAGCTCCATGTGATTGGCGTGGACGATGATGACCTTGTTCAGATTGGTCAGACCTCTTTCCGGCAGATCAAAAAGCTTCTTGATATTGATGATGGAAAGAATTTGTCCCCGCACATTGACCAGTCCCAGGACAAAGGAGGGTGTGCACGGCAGCGGCGTGAATTCGTTAAGCGGATGGATTTCGCGGATATGATTCAATTCAATGCCGTAGTGCTCAGGCCCCAGGACAAACTCCACAACCTCCAAGAGCAGATGCGGAGAGGTTGCTTCCGCTTTGCCCCCCGCCGCCAGCGTACGAGCGCGGGCGCGGAGAATTTTCCGTTTTTCCTCCGCGCTGGGAGCGAGTTTCCGCTGCAGGGCCGCACGGGAGGCATCCAGTCGCCGGTGAAGGCTGGCCCAGTCGAATTCGGCTTTGCCTCTCGCATGGGGGGCGGGAGTGGGCAGTAAATCCTTCGCTGTGGCTTCTACGCTCATCGGACGCCCACCTGTTGTACGCGAGGCTTACCGGCGCGACGACCGGTGGGACGAAATGTACGCTGCGATACTTCAGCTTCGGGGATTCCGGGGGCCATGCCAGCGTGCTGAGAAACGATCATTTCCCTCAGCGCACCCACCGAAAGCCCCTCGGATTCCGGCACAATATCTTCCGGCGTATACTGCGCCAACAACAGCAGAACGTTCTCGAAGTGTTTCTCGGCTTCCTTTAGCTTTCCCTGACTCAAAGCCAAATGGCCAAGGGAGAAATGACTCAACACGAACTGAGGTTCCACGTAAACTGCCTGTTGGAGCGCGAAGAGAACCTCTGGTATCGACCCTTGTTCCCGCAAAATCGTCGCCCGCAGATAGTAGGCACAAGCGTCCATCTTGTTGGCTGCGATTGCCTTGTCACACCACACGAGCGCCGCAGCCAGTTTTCCTTGATTGGCGCAGGCGCGCGCCAGGAGAAGCATGGCCCGCGCATCGCTGCCGTTTTGCGAGAGAAGTGTTCCGATGACTTGCTCGGCTTCTTCATAACGCCCTAGTTCATGAAGCGCCAAAGCCTGTTCATAGGAAGACGCTGGTGATTCCGCGTCTTCCGCATGGAATTCACGATCCCGGCTCTTCAGGCTCGTGTCGCAGACTAAAGCCATGGCCGGTTCTGAACTCTCCACCACCCTCTGTTCTGGTAGCCGATGCCCGGACCAGCTCTCATCGTGTACAACCGAAGGCAAGGTCAGTGCCTTCTGCGCATGTGTGGCCGACTTCCGATAAAGGGTGACGTCGCCAAAACTGACCGCGGCGAACTCGGAGAAGAGCTCGTGGGACGTTTCAGTTGAGCTCACGATCAACCATCCATTGCTCGCCAAAGAGCGGTAGAGTTGCCGCACGACCTTGTTTATTCCCTCCGGAGTGAAGTACATGAGCACATTCCGGCAGAAGATCACGTCGAAACCGTGGATGGAGTTCGGATGCCAGGGAAAAGAGTCATCCACCAGGTTGAACTGGGCAAATGTCACCATCTTCTTGATAGCGGGGCGAATGGCCCAACGGTCTTTGTCGACTGCCTCAAAATATGCGCTCCGAACCCACGGCGGAGTTCCGCGGAAGGACCACTCGCTGTAAATTCCCTCGGATGCTTTTTGCAATGACTTGAAATTCAAGTCGGTCGCCAGAATTTCGACGTCCCACTTCTCCAGGCCCGCCATCAGCTTGCTCAGCAGGATCGCGATTGAATACGGTTCTTCACCAGTGGCGCACCCGGCGCTCCAGATTCTGATTGCCCCATCCTTACGCGTCTGAATCAACTCCGGCACAATGTCCCTTTCAAGAACCTCCAGGCTGCGCTTCTCCCGGAAAAAATACGTCTCGCCGACCGTTAAGTAGCTGGCCAACACTTCCAGCTGCCTTTGAGACAAGGCTGGTAACAACAGTTCCTGGACATAGCGGTCGACGTCGCCCTGATAGCCGCACTCCTGGGCAGCACCGTAAACTGCACGCTGAAGGTCGAACCAGCGTTCCTCCGGAAAGTGCAGTCCGAAGTAACGAGCGACAAAGTCACTGAGCTGCAGAAGCTGATCCTCCGAGATCTTTTTCGTCATTCTGTTCCCGCGGCTTGGGCCAGGAGGCCGTCCAGTTGCCGCTCTTCCTTCTTCGAGAGAAAACGATCAAGATCATGAATGAACAAAATGCCGCCTTCCAGCTTGGCCATGCCTTCCACGTATTGCGCACCGGGTACGATCTTTTCCGCTTCTGTAACCTCTTCTGTCGCCTGTTCCACAACTCCGGCGACCGAATTCACCACAAGAGCAACCCGCCGCGCACCCGCATCCGCGACGATGAGTTGGTCGCTCAAACTGGTTTCTGGTTCGGCCATACCGAACCGTTTTCGCATGCTCAGGACCGGAATGATGTCTCCTTGCAAGTCAATTACGCCCAGCACAACATCCGGGGCTTTCGGCAGCGCGGTTACCTCCACCATCCGTATGACTCTCTGGACGGTTGCCAAAGGAAGGGCGTAGCGCTGCTCACCGAGGATGAAAGCTACGAGTTGATTAGACATTGGCGGGTCTTGCGCTCGCACTCCCCTCCTGTCGCTCATTTCAAACCGGGGATGTGCAGATCGTGCGATCTCGTTGCGCATTGTTTCTCACAAAAGGTCATCGGAGATAGGCAAACCAATTCCTGGCCGTGAATTCTGCCTTGTCTCGGGGTCGCTAGTGATGATTTAATCTGCAATTCGTCTGAGGTTCCACGCACGAACGTTCAACACGCGTCCATCTGTGCCGGGCTGAACTCTAAGGCGGGAAAATTTCCCAAAGTAGGAAATCCAACACCCCAACGACTCGATGGTGCTCTAGTTGCCCGTCAATCGCTCCTTGACGCTTTAGTCTGCGGGACTGTCCCACATTGCGGCTCCTTTTCGCTGGACAAACGAAATTAAACGATATAAAAAGAAAGCGTAATCAAAGCTTGATGATCCTATAATTTTTTGCTCTGCCGTTCTCGTTGCCAAGTTGTAGTTGCGGGGCTTTTATACGAGGCGACTTCACAGGATGGAGACATGGCAAGCACGCTGCGCCGTAAGTTTCTGCTGGACAATGCACAAGCCTTGACGCCGGGCTCAAGAAGATCCTGACCTTCAAGCCACGCCATTTAAGTCGGGCAGGGATAATCAAGGAGAGTTTTTAGAGAAATCTCAACATGCCCCGATTTGACGTGACAGTTGCCGGCGAACTAAATCTTGACCTGATCTTCTACGGACTTCCAGGCCAACTCCCGCCCGAGCGTGAGATTCTAGCGGATCAAATGATGCTGACGCTGGGGAGTTCGTCCGCTATCGTGGCGCATAATCTTGCGGCTCTCGGGAGTCGAGTGGGATTCATCTCGTTGATCGGTGACGATCCGCTCGGTGAAATTGCGCTGCAACGGCTCAATGCCGGTGGCGTGAACACTGCCAAGGTACGCAGAGTGGCGGGCGGCAATAAAACCGGGCTCACGGTGATATTGCAGCGTGACCGATGGCGCAACATGATCACGTACGCGGGTACGATCTTCGATCTGAAGTTCGAGGATCTCGACTTTGAATATTTGACGGATTCACGACATTTTCATTTTTCTTCCTTCTACTTACAGCGCGGCCTAAGGGATCGTACCGTGGAATTATTCCAGAAAGTCAAGGCAGTAGGCCTGACAATTTCGCTCGACACGAACGACGATCCAGACGATCTGTGGCAAGGTGGTTTACGAGAATGCCTCCGCTACGTTGACGTTTTTCTTCCCAATGCGCGCGAAGCACGACAGATTGCCGGCGCTCAAGACTTGCACGTTGCTTTGAATCGCCTGGCCGAAATGGTGCCGCTGGTAGCGGTTAAGAATGGGGCTGAGGGTGCGATGGCCCAACACGGCAGTCAAATTTTTTCCTCTCCAGCAATTAAAGTGGAACCGGTAGACGCGGTTGGAGCGGGCGACAGTTTTGATGCCGGTTTTCTGTTTGAGTATCTCCGCGGCTCCGATGTCACGGCCTGCCTTACGATGGGAAATCTTGCAGGAGCGTTTTCGACAACTCGTGCCGGTGGCACAGAGGCGTTCCGTGATCGCGAGTATAAAGAGGAGTTCTTTGCAAAGCACGCCCTCTTGGAACTTTCGCATTCTGAAACTAAACAAAACAATTGACAATCATTCGTAAGTTTAATAAGCTTTCATTCCGCAAGACGGTTCCCGCCACAATCGTTCAATTCCTGACGTAGTTCCAAGGAAGGAGATTCCCATGACCTCCCCAGCGAATTCCAGTTCGCGGCAACTTTCCACAATGCTCGTTCTGATCCTTGTCCTGATCACAACAGTCTCGCTCTTTGCACAAACCGGGGCCACCTATTACGTATCCACGAGCGGCAGCGACGGCAACGCTGGCACCTTCGCTTCTCCCTGGCGCACGATTCAGCACGCCGCAAACTCTGTCTCCGCTGGCGCCACGGTATATGTTCATGGAGGCGTGTACAACGAATCAGTGACGTTCCCGGCATCTGGCACGGCGTCGAATTACATCACCTTCGAGAGCTATCCAGGCCAGACGGCCGTGATCGACGGGACGGGGCTGACTTGCTGTACGTCGAACCCGCCGTCAAGCGGAAATGACACGCAGGGTCTGGTCAATATTGTGAGCCAAAGCTATGTCACCGTGAATGGGTTTGAAATTCGCAATTTCACGACCAGCAAGTCGACCATGACTCCGGCTGGTATTTGGGTCACGGGATCGGGCACGGGAATTCAATTATTGAACAATCTGGTACACACCATCACGACCACGTCCGAGAAAAATGGCAACGCATTTGGCGTCGCCGTGTACGGCACGCAAACCACTCCTATTACCGGCATTACGATCAGCGGCAACCAGGTTTACAACCTGAAAACCGGGGAGAGCGAGTCGATGAATGTGGATGGAAATGTGACTCACTTCTCCATCACCAATAATGTTGTTCATGACAATGACAACATCGGCATCGATGCCATTGGCTTTGAAGGAGTCGGTCCCACCGGCTACGACCAGGCGATGTACGGCGAGATCAGCGGCAATACCGTTTACAACATAAGCGCGATTAAAAATCCGGGCGAGGGCAATTCCTACGACGCCGACGGACTTTATTGTGACGGTTGCGCTTACACGACATTCGAGCTTAACACCGTTTACGCCTGCGATCTGGCGATGGAGGCGGCAAGTGAACACAAAGGGCACGACGCCAGTTACGTGACCATCCGCAACAACCTCTTCTACGATTCCAATGCGGTTGGCGTCTCAATTGGAGGCTATTCAAACACTGTGGGCGGCAGCGATCACATTGTAATCGTCAACAACACCCTTTACAACAACAACACGAAGAACCAGGGCGCCGAGTTCCAAATTCAATACCACTCCGGCAATGCCTCGAGAAATATCTTCGAGAACAACATCGTTTATGCCGGTTCACAAAACGTCTGGATTTACAGCTACGTGAAATCTTCGAGCGGATATCCGGCTCCGCCTGCAACCCTGGACTGGAACCTCTACTACTCCGCCGCCGGCTACGTGAAGGGAACCTCGATCACTTGGGCCGGCGTATCAAACTACAAAACCTATGCGGCATATCAGACGACCACCGGTGAAGATGCCAACTCGCCGAATGCCAATCCTCTTTTCGACAACGTCAGCTCGACCCCGCCGAACCTCGACATAGAATCCAATTCTCCGGCCATCGATTCCGGCAGTACCAGCCTTACCTGCGGCGTTGGTTGGTGCAACGGCCCTTCCATCTACGGCAACACTGATTTTGCGGGGAATCCACGGATCCATGGTTCAGAGATCAACATAGGCGCGTACTGAAGAAACCTAAGTTTGACCCGGAAAACTTTACGGGTGATCGGGACCGTGAAACAGAAACCCGCTGAAGAGGCCACTCCTTCGAGCGAGTCTCCCGCACAGCTGAAGTTGCGCCTTGACGTAACTTTGCAGAGGCGCGCCAACCTCTAGCTACCATCTTGTGCTCTAACCCAAGAATTTTTGTGTCGCCGCTCCGTCATAAAATCTCCTACCCTTTCCGTTCTGATCCGCATCATGCCGGCGATCAGCGGGGTTTGGGCGTGGAATGTGACTTCTCCGGCTATAATCCTGATCGATTGCGTAGTCAAAGAGGAGAAACCCTTTTGACCGTTGACACGAACGAGCATCCTATCGTCGACCCCAGCCACCAGCTTCCGGCGCACGAGAGCGAATCTCACCGGCATAGAATTTTGTGGACTGTCCTGGGGATCGCCTTGTTGCTCTTGCTTGTCGTCGTGCTGCTGTGGCGCCACGAGGAGGATGACAAGAAGAAGGCAAAGCCTGCTCCGGCGAAAGTCACAATCACCACCGCGACGGCTACCAAAGGCAACATCGGCGTTTATCTCGACTCGATCGGTACTGTGACTCCGGTCTACACGGATTCGATCACCAGCGAGGTTACAGGCCTCATTGTTGCCGTGCATTACAAGGAAGGCCAGGTCGTAAAAAAGGGCGACCCGCTGGTCGACATCGATTCGCGGCCTTACCGCGCGACTCTTCTGCAGGCGCAAGGCGCGCTGGAACGCGATGAGAACTTACTCGCGCAGGCGCAGATGGATCTTGAACGCTACCGTGCCGCATGGGCGCGCAATGCGATTCAAAAGCAACTACTCGACGACCAGGAAAAGCTAGTCCTGCAGGATGAGGGCACGGTGAAAAACGACCAGGGTACGGTGCAGTATGACCAAATCCAGGTCGATTTCTGCCACATCACTGCACCCATCGCTGGCCGCGTAGGTTTACGGTTAGTGGATCCTGGAAACGTGGTGCAGTCGGCGGGAACCGTAACGCTCGCGGTGATCACGCAGTTGGACCCCATCACTGTAATTTTCACGATCGCGGAAGATAGTCTCGGTCCGGTTGCAGTTCGTTTGCAAAAGAGGGCTACGCTCACCGTCGATGCCTTTGATCGCACCGCGCAAACTAAGATAGCGAGTGGGAAACTGCTCACGGTCGATAACCAGATCGACACTACGACCGGCACAGTGAAAGCGCGATCCGTCTTCACCAATAAGAACGATGCGCTCTTTCCAAATCAGTTTGTAAATACGCGGCTGCTGGTGAATACCTTGCAGGGCGTGACGCTGGTTCCAGCATCGACCATACAGCAAAACGGCCAGGCATCGTTCGTTTATGTAATTCAAGACAATGTCGCTCACTTGCGAACGGTAAAGCCGGGAGTTACAGACGCGGGTTTCACGCAAGTGGAAGGCATCAATCCGGGAGACGTGGTCGCTAACAGCAGTTTCGACAAGTTGCAGGACAACACCGCGGTTGCGATTTCGAACCCGCCTGCGAATAAGCCTTCTTCAGCCGGTTCAAGCGGGAGCAGCGCTCCGTGAGTCCTTCCAGTCCGTTTATCTTGCGGCCGGTTGCGACCTCATTGCTGATGGTTGCGATTCTCCTCGTGGGTATTGTTGGCTACACCCAACTACCGGTCTCCGCCTTGCCGGAAGTCGACTACCCGACGATTCAGGTGCTCACGTTTTACCCGGGCGCAAGCCCTACCGTGATGGCGACCACGGTAACGGCGCCATTGGAGCGTCAGTTTGGCGAACTGCAGGGCTTGAGCCAGATGACCTCTACCAGTTCCGGCGGCACGTCAGTGATTGTGCTGCAGTTCAACTTGTCCCTGAATATCGATGTTGCCGAGGAGGAGGTGCAGTCTGCCATCAACGCGTCGCAGAGTCTGCTGCCATCGATTCTGCCCGCCCCGCCGACCTATAGCAAAACTAATCCAGCCGATGCTCCTGTGCTCACGCTTGCGATCACTTCGAACTCGATGCCGCTGTCTCAGGTCGAAGACCTGGTTGACACGCGTCTTGCGCCGAAGATTTCGCAGCTGAGTGGTGTCGGCCTTGTCACAATCAGCGGTGGCCAAAAGCCAGCGGTCCGCATTCAAGCCAACCCCGCAGCACTATCCTCGTACGGCATCAACATGGAAGACCTGCGCACGGCTCTAACACAGGCGAGCGTGAATGCCGCAAAAGGGAACTTCGACGGGCCGCGCCAGGATTACCAGATCGATGCCAACGATCAACTCGTTACCAGCGACGACTACCGGCGAGTTGTAGTTGCCTACCGCAACGGTGCGCCCGTAATGTTGACCGACGTCGCGCAGGTCGTGAACGGCGTGGAAAACAATAATCTGGCAGCGTGGATGAATCAGACGCCCGCGGTCATTCTGAATGTTCAACGCCAACCTGGGGCGAACACGATCAGCGTGGTGAAGAGCATCAAGCAACTGATGCCGCAGCTTGAAGCGAACCTGCCCACCGGCATTCAGGTGACCACGCTCACCGATCTTACGACCGCCATCGAAGCATCGGTCTCCGACGTCAAGTTCGAATTGATGTTGACCATTGGCCTTGTCGTCCTGGTCATTTTCCTCTTTTTACGCAGTCTCTACGCCACGATCATTCCGAGCGTGGCCGTGCCGCTTTCTTTGATCGGCACATTCGCAGCGATGTACATCCTCGGCTACAGCCTGGATAACTTGTCGATGATGGCCCTCACCATCTCCACTGGTTTTGTTGTAGACGATGCCATCGTGATGATCGAAAACATCTCGCGCTACATCGAAGAAGGCGATGCGCCGATGGAAGCGGCGCTCAAAGGCGCAGAGCAGATTGGCTTCACCATCCTCTCGCTGACGGTATCGCTGATCGCCGTGTTGATCCCGCTACTGTTCATGGGCGACGTCGTAGGACGATTATTCCGAGAGTTTGCAGTTACGCTTGCGGTGACCATCATCGTTTCGGCAGTTGTATCACTCACGCTCACGCCCATGATGAGCGCACGAATCTTGCGGCATCAGCCAAAAGAGCAGCAAGGGCGCATCTATCGAGCTACGGAGCATGCCTTCGAGAGCATGATCGCGTTCTATGGCCGCACGCTGAAGTTTGTTCTGCGCTTCCAGACGATTACGTTGCTCGTCGCCCTGGCGACGCTGATGCTGACGATTTTCCTCTACATCATCATTCCGAAAGGATTTTTTCCCGTGCAGGATACGGGGGTGATCCAGGGCATATCGCAAGCGCCACCGGCGATTGGTTCAAAAGCCATGGCCGACAGGCAGCAAGAAATGGCAAAGGTAATTCTCGCTGACCCGGCGGTTGAAAGCCTCTCTTCATTCATCGGAGCGGATGGAACCAACACAACGACGAACAGCGGTCGAATATCAATCAACCTCAAGCCGCTTGAACAGCGCAACCTGAGCGCGTCCGATGTTATCCGCCGGCTCGAATCGAAACTGGATCAGGTTCAGGGCATTCAATTGTTCATGCAGCCAGTGCAGAATATTTCCGTGGACGATCGCGTCAGCCGCACCCAATATCAGTACACGCTCGAAGATCCCGATGCGAACGAACTGAACGAGTGGACGAACCGCTTCGTCGACCGGTTGAGGCAGTTACCCGAACTGGAAGATGTCGCCACCGATCAGCAACCGGGCGGCCTTGCCGTATCTCTTGTGATCGACCGCGTCACGGCATCGCGATTTGGCATCGCGCCGACGACCATCGACAACACTCTGTATGACGCTTTTGGCCAGCGGCAGATTAATACGATGTATACGCAGGTCAATCAGTACCACGTTGTTCTCGAGAGTCAACCGCAGTTTCAGCTCGATCCCAACAAGCTGAATCATCTCTATATTCAGTCCGATGCATCCTCAGGAGCGACTGGCGCCGGGGCTTCATCTTCATTTGCTTCGTCCGGTTCATCCTCGGCCGGGTCGAATGCGCTGACGACCTCAGCGCTGTACACTCCAGCGGCAAATACGCTTGCTCCTCCGGTGAACGCGCTTTCGCCGAATTCCTCCAACACCTCGACTGCGAATAACGGAGCAAATTCCGCGGGCACCACGAGTTCGACCATGAGCAACGCAGTGCCCCTCAGTGCTTTCTCGCACTTTGAGAAGACGACAGAGCCTCTTTCGATTGCCCACCAGGGACAGTTCCCAGCCATTACGGTCTCGTTCAATCTCGCCCCGAATGCCGCGCTGGGCGAGGCCATTACAGCGGTCGACAAAGCGCAGAAAGATCTGCACATGCCTCCCAGCTTGCAGGCAGGCTTCCAGGGCACTGCCGCATCGTTTACTAACTCACTTTCGAACGAGCCTTTGCTCATTCTGGCCGCTCTGGTCACGGTGTACATCGTTCTGGGTGTTTTGTACGAAAGTTTTATTCATCCGATTACGATTCTTTCAACGCTGCCTTCCGCAGGCGTGGGTGCTTTCCTCGCGCTGCTTCTATTTCACCAAGACTTGAGCGTTGTAGCGATCATTGGAATTGTCCTGCTGATCGGCATCGTGAAAAAGAACGGCATCATGATGGTCGATTTCGCATTAGAAGCCGAGCGCAAACATGGAAAGAATGCGACGGAAGCAATCTACGAAGCGTGCTTGCTTCGTTTCCGTCCCATCATGATGACCACGATGGCCGCTCTGCTCGCAGGGCTTCCGCTGGCGCTAGGAAGCGGCTTCGGTTCTGAGTTGCGGCGGCCGCTGGGAATCGCCATGGTCGGCGGACTTTTGCTGAGCCAGGCTCTCACGCTCTACACCACGCCCGTCATCTACATCTTTTTTGACAGCCTTGCCGATCGCTTTGGTCACAAATCGAAGAGGGCAGAAACCGACAGCGGAGAGGCAGAGCCCGCATGAACATCTCCGCACCTTTTATTCGCCGCCCGGTCGCTACCACGCTGCTTACAGTGGCGATTGCCCTGGCAGGTGCGATTGCGTTCGAAGTGCTTCCGGTTGCACCCCTTCCGGAGGTCGATTTTCCGACGATCTCCGTCAGCGCCAGCTTGCCGGGAGGCAGCGCCGAAATTATGGCGTCCTCGGTCGCCACGCCTCTGGAGCGGCAATTCGGCCACATGGCGGGAGTGACGGAGATGACCTCCTCCAGCACGCTCGGCAGTACTTCCATCACGATTCAGTTCGATCTCACTCGCGACATCGACGGCGCAGCGCGCGATGTCGAAGCCGCAATCAATGCGGCACGAACCTATCTGCCTGCCAACCTGCCGGGCAATCCGACCTATCGCAAGGTCAATCCTGCCGATGCACCGATCATGATTCTTGGACTCACGTCTGACAAATTCGGTCCGGCGAAGTTGTATGACGAAGCCTCCACGGTAATTGAACAGAAGTTGTCGCAGATTCAAGGGGTGGGGCAGGTCGTGGCGGGTGGCGGAGCATTGCCTTCAGTGCGCGTCGATGCGAATCCAGCGCAGTTGGCCAGCTACGGGCTCACAATGGCAAACCTACAGTCCGTGCTGAGCCTGCAGAATTCTGACTTGGCGAAAGGACAAATCACTGACGGCGTGACCACCGCCGACATTGTGGCGAACGATCAGATCTCGCTCGCCGCGGACTACAAGCCGCTCGTGGTCGGTTATAAGAATGGCGCGGCGATCCGCTTATCCGATGTCGCCCAAGTTACCGACTCCGTGCAAAACATCCGCGCCGCGGGCTACTTGAATGGCAAGCGGGCTGTCACGGTCATCATATTTCGACAGCCCGGGGCCAACATCATTGCGACAGTTGATCGCATTCGTGCCCAACTGCCATTTATTCAGGCGTCCATCCCTCTTGGCATCGATACCACCATCGTTCTCGATCGCACCACAACCATTCGCGCGTCTGTGGGAGATGTCGAAAGAACGCTGCTCATTTCCATCGGCCTGGTGATTGTGGTCGTATTTGTCTTCTTGCGCAACGGCCGCGCGACGCTGATTCCGGCCGTCGCGGTTCCGGTTTCACTAGTCGGCACGTTCGCCGTGATGTATCTGTTCGGATACAGCCTTGATAACCTTTCGCTAATGGCCATGACGATTGCGACGGGATTCGTCGTCGATGACGCCATCGTGGTGATGGAGAATATCGCACGCCATCTGGAAGATGGGATGACGCCCTTTGCCGCGACACTGAAGGGCGCGGAGGAAATCGGCTTCACCGTTTTCACTATCAGCATTTCGCTGATTGCGGTTTTTATTCCTCTTCTGTTGATGGGAGGAATCGTCGGCCGGCTTTTCCGCGAGTTCGCGGTTACGCTCTCCACGGCTGTTTTCGTCTCGATGATTATTTCGCTGACGACGACTCCGATGATGTGCGCTTATCTGTTGAGAAGTGAGCGCAATCAAAAGCACGGCCGCATGTACGCAGCCAGCGAAAAATTCTTCGACTGGGTCCTGTCGTTATATCGAGTCAGCTTGCATTGGGTGCTCGACCATCCGACTCTTACTCTCATTATTCTCTTCATCACCATTGCGCTTAACGTGGTGCTGATCATCAAGATACCTAAGGGCTTCTTCCCAGTCGAAGACACGGGGGCGATTACGGGCAGTGTGCGTGGGCCGCAAGATTCGTCTTTTCCGGCGATGGACGATTCCATTCGGCGAATTGGTGCAGTGATCGATAAAGATGCTGCTGTTGCAAACGTGATTGCGTTCACCGGCGGCAACGGAGCGACCAATACAGGCTCTCTGTACATTGCGCTCAAGCCGCTGGCTGACCGCAAGATAAACGCTACTCAAGTCATCAGCCGCCTGCGCCCGCAGTTGAATCGTCTGCCGGTGGCTTCCGGGTTCCTTCAGGCTGTGCAGGACTTGCGCATCGGTGGCCGGTCCAGCAATGCGATGTATCAATACACGATCCAATCCGACAACGTGAAGGATCTTACGACGTGGGGACCAGTCATGCTCGGTCAGATGCAGCACCTGCCCGGCTTTCAGGACGTGAGCTCAGATCAGCAAAATGGTGGTCTCGATGAATTGCTCACTTACGATCGCGTCACCGCCGCCAAACTCGGTATCACTACTCAGCAACTGGACTCGGCGTTGTACGGCGCTTTCGGTCAATCGGAAGTGTCGATCATTTACACGCAACTGAATCAGTATTACGTGGTGCTGGAAGTGGCTCCGCAATATTGGCAAAGCCCGGAAGGTTTGAAAGACCTCTATCTTCAATCGAAGGGCGGGAACATCCCGCTGTTCGCAGTCGCCAGGGGCCAGGCCAACACCACACCCCTCGCAATCAACCACACGGGGTTGTTTCCTTCGGTCACATTGTCATTCAATCTTGCGCCGAATATGTCTTTGAGCGACGCGACGCTGGCGATCGACCAAATGAAAAAGCGAGTAGGAGCGCCTTCCACGCTGCAAGGATTTTTTGCCGGCACGCTACTCGCCTACCAGCAATCTCTTGGCACCGAGCCCGTGCTGATTGTGACGGCGCTGCTGGCGGTGTACATCGTTCTCGGGATTTTGTATGAGAGCCTGGTTCATCCCGTCACAATCATCACCACGCTGCCATCGGCGAGCGTAGGTGCAATGCTCGCATTGATGCTTTTCAAAGAAGATCTGAACATCATTTCCATCATTGGCATCGTATTGCTGATAGGGATCGTAAAAAAGAACGCCATCATGATGATCGATTTTGCTTTACAGGCCGAACGCCAGGAAGGGAAGCGCCCAATCGACGCGATCTTTGAAGCATGCATGCTGCGCTTCCGTCCAATCCTGATGACGACCATGGCCGCGTTATTAGGTGCGCTACCGCTGGCGCTCGGAACTGGCACCGGCTACGAATTGCGCCGGCCACTGGGGATTACGATTGTAGGAGGGCTGATCTTGAGCCAAATGCTCACGCTCTACACCACGCCGGTCGTCTATTTGGCATTCGATCGTATGCGGCTACGGATGCAGGGAAAGCGCCGCGACCCGGTTACGGGGATGTGGGGTCCAGCGGATGCGACGAGCTGAAGTGTTCGTTGATGAGTTTCAGCAAAATTTAACGCAATAACTCTTATGATGATTTGCCAGCGAAAACTAGCGAGGGGCGCGACGAAGCTGTGTGCCGCTGCTCTGTTGTCGATTCTAACGGGCTGCGTCGTCGGTCCGAAATACCATCAGCCTTCTCAGCAGGCTCCCGCGCTGGCCTATAAGGAGTCACCAACACGGTCCAACGAAAACGGCGACTGGACGGTCGCTCAACCGGCGGATGCCAAGCTGCGGGGCAAATGGTGGGAAATTTTCAACGACTCCGAATTGAATGCGCTCGAAGAGCAGTTGAACATCAACAATCAGAATATCAAACAATATTTCGAAAATTTTATGGAAGCCCGCGCCATCGTGCGGGAGGCGCGCTCGCAATACTTTCCGACGCTGACGGCTGCACCATCGGTCACGCACTCGCGAGCCTCTGCAAACCTGGGAAACTCAAGCACGACCACCACAAGTACGACAAGCACGACCGGCACCTCGACCACGACTACGCAACTGCAAAGCTCGTTTTACTCGTTACCGCTCGAAGCGTCGTGGGCGCCTGACCTGTGGGGCAAGGTTCGCAACACTGTGCGCGAAGCGCAGTATGCCGCCCAGGTCAGCGAGGCGGATTTAGAAAACGAGCGTCTGACCGAGCAGGCCAGCCTAGCGGAATTTTTTTTCGAGATTCGAGGCCAGGATCAATTACAGAAAATCTTCAACGATACTGTGGAGGCCGACCAGAAACTATACGATTTAACGCGCGCGCTTTATGAGGCCGGAATCGACGACCAGATCTCAGTAGTCGAGGCGGAAACCACTCTGCGCGGCGCGCAGGCCGGAGCAACCAATGTTGGAATTGCACGGGCACAGTATGAACACGCAATCGCAGTGCTCGTTGGCAAAGCTGCCTCCAATTTTTCTGTTCCCGTAAAGCCCATGACAGTTGCACCGCCGCCAATTCCGGTCGGCGTGCCTTCGGAACTTCTCGAGAGGCGTCCGGATATCGCCGCCGCCGAGCGAACCATGGCCGAAGCCAACGCCGCGATCGGCATTGCTTATGCAGCCTATTATCCCAATCTCACGCTCACTGGATCTGCCGGCTTTGAGAGTTCATCGTTCAGTCATTGGCTGTCGTGGCCGAGCCGTTTCTGGTCGGTCGGAGCGTCGGTTTCGGAAACTGTCTTCGACGCCGGATTGCGCCGCGCGACCGTCCAACAATATGCCGCCGCTTACAATGCCGATCTTGCCAGCTACCGCCAGACGGTTCTTTCCGCGTTTCAGCAAGTGGAGGATTCTCTCGCCGAGGTAAGAATCCTATCCAAGGAAATTCAACAGGAGCAGCAGGCGGTGAATTCCGCGCAACTCCAACTCAAGCTCGAGGAGGGCCGATACGAGATCGGCATCGATCCTTATATCGATGTGCTCATCGCACAAACCACCGTGCTGGCGGACCTGCAGACTTTGAATGGTCTCCAGGTGCAACAGATGACTTACGCCGTGGCATTGGTGGAGGCGCTCGGCGGTGGATGGGATAGTTCGCAACTGCCTACACCGCGGCAAGTTACGCAGAAGCCGTCGAGTTCCGAAACCGCAATTCAGCAGTAGCGCCGCAGCGAACGGGCCTTATGCTCGCGCTTTGTCGATCATGCTCTCCCAAAGCCCTTTGGACTTGAGAATGAGTTCAACCGCTTCGCGAACCGCGCCGTGTCCGGCCACAGCTTTCGTCGTATAGTGCGCCGCGTCTTTTACCTCGGGAACGGCATCCCCTACTGCGACGGCGAGTCCAGCGCGGCGCATCAGAGGAATGTCTGGCAAATCGTCGCCGATAAAGGCGACAGCGGAATCCGAGACACCTGCGACGCGAAGGATGTCTTCATAGGCCGGCATCTTCAGCGGTTGCTTCATGTAAATGAACTCCATCTTCATTTCCTGAGCGCGTCGCAAAAGTGCGGCGCTCTCACGGCCAGTGATGCAACCTGTCCTCAGGCCCGCAGTGTGTGCGAGAGTAAGGCCCTGGCCGTCGTGTGCGTCGAAGGTTTTGATTTCGACAGCGGTTCCATCGGCTTGCGACAGCAGAGTAACGCTGCCATCGGTCATCGTGCCGTCTACATCCATGAGGAGAACTTTGATTTGCGCGGCACGCTTCTTGAGCGCGGCAGAAATTTTTAGAGCACCAGGCAATGAAACCTCCAGAAAAAACTACTAGGAAGAGTCTAAGTCAAAGAGTGATGGAAGGCACGCTAAGGGGACCGCGGGTAGTGGGTCAGTTTGAAAAAGCAGCGTGCACTCTCCCGTCGGCGTCATCCTGAGCGTAGCCGCTTTTCAGGCGGAGCGAAGGATCTTCCGCTTGCGCGTACGCCAAATTGCACCACCACCGAAATTCAAAACCTTAGGAAATTCAAAACC